>JAMXLL010000123.1 GCA_024281015.1 Candidatus Binataceae bacterium | reverse complement strand
GCGCGGCCCGGAAGTGTAATACGTCTCAACTCGCAGACGGGGAGATCCGCACTCGTCAGGCGATGCGCGATATCGATGAGTCGGAAGAAACGTGCGCCCCGCTCCCGTAGCCCGCGCACCAGGGCGGCAAAGCTTTCGAACTGCCCCATTCCTTCGGTCTCTGCATGAATGGTGTGGACGTTGAGGCGGTTCGGCGAGAACTGTTCCAGGTAGAATCGCACGAGTGCAGCCGGACTTTTCAGCCCCTCGGTACCCATCACCTCGTCCATAGTAGGTAGGGTAGTCGGAATCTCTGGTGTATTAAGGATGGTGCCATCCACCGAGCACCGGTATGGGGCGGTGCCCCGTGTATCGCTTCGATACGAGAGATTCTTTGCGTCAAGAATTTTGAGAGCAGTCCCGTTGGTCCGCCAACCAGGGGCGGCAAAGCTGCACGCCGGACTACCGACCAAGGTGCGATAAACTTCCAGGCCGCCGTCAACTTCCGCGCCGATCTCCCGCTCGCCCAGGTCGTCAACATGGTCCTGCCAGCGGACGTGATCATAGCCGTGAACGCCTAGCTCAAAGCCCATTGCTATCAGATTTCGCAAAATCTCGGGATACGCTGAGGCAATTGGGCGGGCCGGTAGGATGGTGCCCGATAGGATGGTGCGCCACCCGTACATCGACGCCGCGCGAGTGCGCCACATTTTGGCGATAAAGCCAGGGTTCTTGAAGGCTCGCCATATGGCGCGGCCGGAATTATCTGGCCCCATCGCCACGAAAAACGTTGCGTTTACTCCGATTCCGGCGAGCATTTCGGCAAGCCGCGGCACTCCTTGCTGGAGTCCCTGGTGCGTATCAACGTCGACTTTGAACGCAACTTCCATTCGGCCTAATTAGAAGCGCCGTTCGCCAGACTGGCTTTGCTGCTTTCTCAATTTGCTACAGTTTTAGACCGCCTGCTGACCGAAGCGCACGATTTGTTCTGCTTTGCGTCCGCGATTATTAACCGTCGAGTCGATGGAAGAAAGTTAAGCCCCGACATTTGTAACAGTACCGCCAGCGCAGATCCTGCTGAATAGGCAGCCAGTTAACCGGCGGAGCATTTTGTGTGCGAGGTGTAGCATTTTGAGAAGAACAAATTAGGGCATATTCGCAATCAGAGAAGAAATCGCATCGTTGATATGGAAATTCCTTTAAAAATCAGATACTTAGCAAGGGCACGAACCATGCTTAAACTGCCTCTCAGGAGTTAGGGAGGCTCTTGGAGATGTTGATTCCTTCTTCTTCAATTCTAATTGCCGGAGCGTTGGCCACTGCGATGTTAGCCGCAATAGATTGGTATCTATGGGGATTGAATCTGGCGGTCAACCCGCGTCAGCCCCGTCGTCCCCAACCCCTCACCGGGCTGGAACTGATAGACCTGGGTCTCGCTCGGTTGGTTGCCAGTAATCGAGCGGTCTTGCCAAAGGCGGCCTTCGAGGCGGGCCAGGGACATAGTACCCCACTTGCAAAAGACCCGGATGACGGCTTCAAACGGGTTGCTTGATCGCTGATGTCGCCAATACGCTTCAATCAATGCGTCTTCGCCTGCTCCTCGCCCGAACGGGGAGCGGGCAAGCCGCGGCCAGACACCATTCGAGGCCAACGGTCTTAACTTCCGGGTAGAAAGAAAAAGAGCATCGCGAGAATTGCGTACACTGCCAGCAGCTGCGCCCCTTCGAACCAGTTAGATTCCCCGTCACCACATATCTGGCCCGCGATCACGACCGAAAAGGTAACCGCCAGAATCTCGGCCGGCGTCAGGACCAGATTCATCGGAGCTGGTGCCACGATATAACTAACGAGTACGAGAAAGGGTGCCACGAATAAAGCTATCTGGATGCTCGAACCGATCGCGATCGAAAGCGCCAGATCCATACGATCGTTAATTGCGACAAGCACGGCAGAGGATTGTTCTGCTGAATTTCCTATCATCGCGATAACGATCACACCTATAAATACCTGCGTCATGCCGAGCCGCTGCGCGACCGGCTGAATACAACCCACAAGGATTTCGCTCATCCAGGCGATAAACACGGTTATCAACGCCAGGACAGCAAGCAGCGAGTAGCGGCCAGGCGTAGCCGGATTGCGTTCTTCTGCGATCGTGTTTCCGGTGTGTCCCGCGAACAGTTCGTGGTGCGTCCGCAGCGAAAAAATCAGGCCGAGTGCATAGGAGATGATGAGCACTATCGAGACTTCGAAGCTGAAGCCGTCTTCGCGCCTGGCGCCATGCGGACCTGCCAGGTAGTGATAAGTAGCTGGCGCGATTAATGCTGTCGCCGCGAGCAACAGCATGGTCGTGCGGCTGCGTGCGGCGGCGGTGTTGAATGTCTGAGTCGGATGTCCGAGACCGCCAGCGAGCAGCGCGGCGCCGAGCACGAGGAGCAGATTGCCGATGACGGCGCCCGTGATCGACGCCTTGACTACATCGCCGAGCCCGCTGCGAAGCGCTACTAGCCCGATGATCATTTCGGCGGCATTGCCGAACGTGACGTTGAGCAGCCCGCCAATTGCAGCCCCGGTCATTTCGGAGAGCCGCTCCGTGGTTTTTCCGAGTGCTGCCGCGAGCGGGGCGATAGCTGCTGCGGCGGCGGCAAACGCAGCAAGTCGCCATTGCGGCGCAAACCAGTCTATCGCTACAGCAATGGGTATGAACGCAAGGAGATATCCGATTCCGAACCGTCGAGGTAAGCTGGAGAATCTCCTCAACAAGCTCTGCTCGGGACTTTTTAGGCGAGTCGGGCTAGCTACTTTTTGCGGCAAATCGTCAAGCCGTCCGCTACAGGCAGCATAACGACATCCACCCGATCATCCTTCGGCAGAAAATCGTTGAGATCGCGGATGCTGCGTGTGTCGGGAGTTTGATCGCGATTATCGAGAACCGCGCCTCCCCAGATCACGTTATCAATCAGTATCAAGCCATTGCGGCGCAGGCGCTTGAGAATCTCCTCGTAATAAGCGGGCTGATTGCTCTTATCGGCATCGATAAAGGCGAAATCAAAAGTCTCATTGCCAGGCAACGAGTGGAGTGTTTCCAGCGCGGGCGCCAGCTTGAGTGTTATTTTGTGCGAGAGTCCCGCTTTTTCCCAATAGCGGCGGGCCACCGCGGTCCATTCCGCGCTGACATCGCAGCACAGTAGATTGCCTTCAGGGGGCAGTGCGCGTGCGATGCATATCGCGCTGTAGCCGGTGAAGGTGCCAAGCTCGATTGCATGGCGAGCACCAATCGCGCGCGCCAGGATTGTCATCAGCGTTCCCTGCTCCGGCGCGATTTGCATCATTGCCATACCGGTGCGCCTGGCGGTTTCGTCCGCGAGTTCCGCGAGGACCGGGTCGCGGTTACGTCCGTGTGCGACTACGTACTCATATAGTTCAGGAGAGAGACTGAGAAACTTTCCGTCTGGCATGTATACAGGTTATCGTGTCGAGGTCATCTGTTCCATGACATGCGCGCCGCCATGGGCCATATGAGGCCATGCAGCACTGGCGTTGGACCCAATATGAGTACTCTCGCTTTAGGTTGAAGTGGCTGGTCTCACGTTCTCGGGGACCCTGCAATTAAGCATTACCTGGCGGACGTACCTGGAAGGCTGCACGTACCGGCATCGACTCCGATAGTGGTTTATCAGCACGCTTGTAGTTTGGTCCGACAGGGACTGCGCCGCCAAGGCCTTTGGATAAACATGTCAGTGGGAGAGGCGCGTATGGGCCCCTCCCACCTGCTTCGGTCAAATTGTTGATTACAACTTCGATCCCTCTGCGATCACCACGCTAAGCGCTCAACCCTACTACCGGGTCGTGTTTGCCAGATGCCGGCAGCGGGCGAATTCCTGGCGTCTGCTCGAACGGCCCTGGCAGATCGAATTCCTTCGCCATCTCACGTAAGGCCGGCAATACTTCTTCGCCGAATAAGCGAAGGCTGGTCCTGCGGTCCTGGGAACTCATGGGGCCGTGATGATACCAGAGGCCCAGAATGCCTGGTCGCAACACCTCCAGCAGGGAACGAAGCTTGCCGATTACCGTCTTGGGAGTGCCGGCAATAATCAGTCCCTGCTCCTGCGAGTTTTGATAATTGGTGGCGATGCTGCGCTTGACCTCCGCGACATCAACCTCGCCTTCGCTGAAGCGGATGATCTCGGCTCCGGTGCGTGGATCGACCATCGCTTTGGCCAGCCGCTTGGTTGCGGCCTTGGAATTGTAACCGGGAGGAAACATCCATTCCGGGCGGGCGAACGAGCCGAAGCCGCCGCCATAGACAAAGCCTCGCCCGAGTTCTTGCGCTTTCTCCTCGGTTTCGGCCACCGCTATCGTCTGCAGATAGCCGAAATTCTCAGGGCCAGCCTGATAGCCGGTGCGTTCCGCGACGTTCGCGTACAGGTTGCACATCTCAATCGTGGGTTCAACGTTGGTGCACAGGGCGATGTACGGATAACGATGTTCAGCGCACCAGACCACGGTCTCCGGGCTGACGATGCCGGGGATCCAAATCTGCGGACGCGGCTTCTGCATCGGCAGGATCCATGGGTTCACGAAACGATAGTGATAGTGTTCGCCCTCGTAGCGCCAGGGCCCGGGGGTGGTCCATGCCTTGATGACGAAATCGTGGGCCTCGTTGAAGCGTTCGCGGTTGAAGGCGGGATTGGCGTTGTTGGCGATCGACTCGCTGCCTGCGCCGCGCACCCATCCCGGCACCAGGCGGCCGCCTGAGATGACATCGATCATCGCCAGCTCTTCAGCCAGCCGCAGCGGGTCAGCTACAGGGAGCGGGTTGCCGAGCAGAACGATTTTGACTCGTTTGGTTATGCGAGCCAGAACGGCGGCCTCCACGTCCATCACCGAGCCCATGCAGAAAGGCGTTTGATGATGTTCGTTAAGCATGACGCCGTCGAAACCCAGCTCCTCGGCATAGATCCGCTCGTCGAAGTATTCGTGATAGAGCTGATGGCCCTTCATCGGATCAAAGCCGGTATCGCCCATGTTGGCTAGGCCGAAATAGCTGTTCTGGTTGGAGATGATGTCGTCCTCGCGCACGTGAAAGTACGGGCGCTCTGAAAAGGTCATAATATGCATGTTCAATCCTCCATCGGCCTTCTCAGGCCAAAAAACGTTGCACGCGTTGGCTGAACTCGGCCTGCTGCTCAATCTCCGGCCGATGGCCACAGCGATCCAGCACGATCAGCTCCGAGCCAGTGATCGATTTGTGGTAAAGCTCGCCCGTACTGAGTGGCACGATACGATCCTGACGGCCCCAAATCAAAAGAGTTGGCAATCCCGTTACACCCTCGAGCAGTTGGGGCAGACTGGGGTTGAACATGTAAGGCTGCCACGCAATCCGCGCGGTCTCGGCCCTGGCGTCTTCCCAGGCTTCGAATTGCTCCGGCGTCTGTGCGCCGCCGTATAGCTTGGCGAACTCGGGTGTGCCTTTTTGATCATACACTGAGGCATTGAGATAGGCGCGCGCGGTGACCGTGAACAAGTCCGCAATTTCTCCTCCGGGCGGTTTGATCCCAGTGGCGCCGACCAGGACCATGTGCCGGAACTGCTTGGCGTCGTTGACTGCCATTTCAGCCGCAATCCAGCCGCCCAGTGAAAAGCCAATCACGTCGATTGGCACCAGCCCCTGTTCCCGGATAATGCGCGAGTAAAAGCAGGCCAGGTCGCGTATATTTCTGATCCACCTGATCTGCGGCGACTTACCGAAGCCGGGATGCTGCGGGATCATCAGCGTGCGGGAGCGGGCGAGCTCGGTGTGCCACTGCAGCCATCCGGGGTCGCCCAGTTCTTCGTGCAACACCAGCACCGGCTGGCCGCTGCCTCCGCGGACCACTGTCAGACTGTCTTCCCCGACGCGCAGGGTTTGTTCTTTCCCCTCGGGCGTTGCCATGGCTATTTGACACCTCCTGCAAGTACGTTGTCGCGCTGCTTGCAGCGCTGGCTCATTCCGCGACTGGAAAGCGGAGCTCGCAAAAATCTGCGCGATGCTGATCGACCACTAGCACCGTCAGCCGATTGGCCGCAATCCAAACTCCAGTCTTGGCCTAATTATTTCAGACTTTAACTATTGCCGTCTGCAACGGTTCATTGCTTGACGTCCCGCTTTGAGTCGGGCGCTCACACCCGCGCGCCTCCCTCACATCAAGTGGCGCGGTCGGCCTAGTCTGAGGAACGCATAGCTACTTGATGCGAGAGGCCACCTGTTCGATTTGGCCGTTCGGACGTTCGATGACCCACCGCTCAGGGTTATGCCCCTCCTGGCGCGTCCAGAGCCTGCCTTGAGAATCGCGCGCGTGATTTTCATCGACGATTTCAGCCTGAATGCGATCCCATCCACGCAGGAGAATAATGGTGGCCATAGTGATTGCTCCCTACTTCAAGCCCAGAGCGCGTCTTCATCGCCGGGCGGGATGCCGAAGGCAGCCCGGCCTAACATCTCCAGGGTTTCGTCGCTATCCGGCGGGTGATAGAGCCCGGCGCGCACATCACGAAAATAGCGCTCCAGCGGCAACCGTTTGAAATATGACGAACCGCCGACGGCGCGCAAGGCGAGGTCAACGACTCGGGTCGAGTTCTCGATTGCGATCACGCGCGCGGCGCAGCTTTTAAGCGCCCAGGTTTGCGGGTCATCAAGCTCAGCTTCCGCGGCCGCCTTCCACATAGCTGCGCGCGCCCCTTCGAGCAGCATGTCCATCTCTCCTACCTTGTTAAATACGCTCGGTAGATGGCTCATCGGCTTCTTCAATGGGAAACGTGGCCGGTCGCGCATAAAATTGACGACAAAGTTACGCGCCGCCTGCGCAATCCCGATGTACGGCGCGCCGATTGTGAAGGCCGCCCGAAAAAACAACAGGGTAACACCACCTCGCGTGAAGGCCGGCCTCTGCAGCATCAGGGCAGCGTCCGGCACAAAGGCATCTTTCATTTCGCTGCTGCGCGAAGCGGTGGCCCGCATCCCCATCGTGTGCCAGTCGTCCTTGAAGGCCAACCCAGGGGTGTGTTTCGGCGGAATTACGAAAGTGATAATAGTCTCTCCCTGCGGGGCATCCGTCCAGGTAGCTTCGCTGAAGTAGAGGTCGAGAGCGATCGACTGAGTGCCGAAAATTTTACGGCCACTAACCGCCCAGCCGCCGTCGATCCGCCGAGCGGTGGCCCGGGGGCGCAGAACCGGCACCGCGTTGTCGGGTTCCGAAGCAGAGCCGCCGCAAATCAAACGCTCGGCGGCGATTTCCCGCAGTTTGGCCTCGACCCTGGGATCCTTGAACTTGCGCCAGATATCACTCAGCAAACCAACCGCGTTGAAATGCATGTTGATAGCGAGTGAGGTTGGGCCGCAGCCTTCTGCCAGACGTTCCTGCGCCTTGATACGCTGCAGGATGGTGGCGCCCAAGCCGCCCAACTCCTCCGGTATCGTCATTATGCTGTAGCCGCTCTCGCGCAGCCGGGCGTAGTTTT
>JAMXLL010000122.1 GCA_024281015.1 Candidatus Binataceae bacterium | reverse complement strand
GGAAGCCGTAGCTGTGCTCCGAGAAGCTCGGGTCGAATATCGGCTGTAGCACCTGCAGGATTGCTTGTTGGATTAGCCGGTCAAGCACGCACGGAATGCCAAGCTGACGCATCCCGCCGCCCACCTTGGGAATCTCCCGCCTCAGCACCGGCTTGGGTTGGTAGGTTCCGCCGAGCAGTTGCTCGCGCGTTTCCTGCCAGTGCTCCGCCAAGTACTGCGGCAGTTCGTCCACTGTCATGCCATCGACCCCGGGACTACCCCGGTTCCCTCTCACCCGCGCCAACGCCAGCTTGACGTTGCCGCGCTCGACCACCCGTTCCATCAGATGGTCGGCTCCTGAACGCTCCTTTCCGCTATCCATCGTCGGCGCTTCGCCACTCCGCTGAACCATCGGGGCTTCACCCCTGCCTTTCAGCGGCAGCCCCAATTGCTCGGGCATCTGGCGCTTGGCACCTGCCGGACTCACGTTGGTTTCGTTCTCCCCTTCGTTCGGCCCTTCACCAGCTCGGCTTTCAAGGCCCTGCCCTCTCCGGCTGGCTAGTACGGCCTCTGCTGACTTCTCGCGCCGCCTCACGGCGTCGCCCTTTCAGGCGCAAGGCGAGACCTCCCCAGGTAAGACTCCGTGACTTTCCCCGCACAACCGCCGGATCTACGTAGCGGCCCCTTGGCCGCCAGAGCTTCGCGGTCAATCGCCCGCTTGCCCTGCGCCACCACGCCTGCTATCCGATTCCTGTTCGTCGGCTCGCGGGTTTGCTCCACACTTCCTCCAGACTTCACCTCGCGGTGACGCCCTTGTGCTTCGCTAGTGCTCGCGACGGCCTGCTCGCACAGAGGACTTTCACCTCATCAGTCACGCGCCATGCTGGGCGCACAATAAGAGAATCACAGGCTAAAAGCCTGTGCCACTTGGTGCTCGACGAAATCGCCGAGCTGTCGATATCGCGGTTCTGCACTTCGCCACGCTATCGAACACGCACCGCGCAGATTGCTGCGACATTCGCTACGGATGGCAGTGAAAAGGCCCGCACACGGCTGGTGCGTGGCAATTATTGTGGTGCGACAGCCCGAAATCGGCGCACGAGTCGCGTTTTAAGGTTAGCGACTCGAGGAGCGACGGTCTTTCAATCGGCTCGCCGCGAAGTCAGCTTTTCGGTTGGCGCTGCAGGCTGGCGATGAATTGGTCGCTGGTCTCGATTTCCACTCCGGCTTGCTTCAGCGCGTTCAAGGCAGCGTCGCGTCTCTCTGCGTTGGAACTCGCCACGGCGTCGCTGATTACCGTTACCGTATAACCGCGTCGTTGTGCCTCACGAGCAGTATCAAGCACGGCGCGTTCGGGATAGGTCCCGGCCAACACGAGATGGCCTGCTCCAATCAGTTGCAGGTGCTGATCAAATTGCGAGTTAGCGAACGCGTCCCAGTCGTGATTGGAAAAATACACGCCTCCGAGATAATTGATGCGGGGGTCCAGCGTTGAACCTGCTTGAAAGCGCATCGCCGAGAAATTTTGCGCCACATCGACAAACGGCTGGAATGGCGAGAATTCATTGAATGTGTAAATCACCGGGTAAGGCCGCTTGCGCATCGCCGCGATCATCTTGTTGGTCGCATTAATCAACCCACCAACCTGATCTTCCGCAACCGGCATGCGGCCCTGGGCTCGCAGGTAATCGACCTGGTAGTTAAGCAGCACCAATGTCGGTAGCGGACCTCGCAGCGCCAGGCGTTGCTTGATGCAAGCGCTAACCCCAAACGCCAAAATACAAGTTATCGCCAGCGCCACGGGCCTCGTCCGTCTCATCTGCCAGTTCCTTATTCGATTCGCCGGGTTCATGTCGCCGATACCATAGCACGAGCACCTCACCAGTCACTATTTATGGGATCGGAATCCGAGGGGTAGTTTTGGACCGCCTGCTTGCCAGCTCTACTCAGGTGGCGGTGCAGGAGGCAGCTCTGGTGGGGCAGGCTCGTCCTGAGTGCCGGGTGGTGGAATCGCCAGATCCTGGTTGGGCGCAGGCCCGTCCGGGTTCTGCAGCGGACCGGCGATACTGGCCAGACGTCCATAACCGACGCGTGCACGGAAATTGTTGGGCGATGACGAAAGTGCGCGCTTATAGGCCTCAGCCGCGTCGAGCGGCTTGCCCAATTCCTCGTCACAGAGACCCTCATAACTCAAGGCTTCGGCGCTCCAATCAGCCCGGCCATTGAAGCCTATTACGGCCCGGCGAAAGAACGTGAGCGCCTGAGTGTAGTTCTTCCTAGCCAGGTAAGCACGTCCGAGATAGTAGTAAGCGAAAGCGTCGGAGGGATCGAGCGATACTGCACGCCCTAGCTCGCGCACGGCAGCATCAGTTTGTCCGTTGCCCAGCCGCTTCCGCGCACTTTCGGTTAACCTGAGAGAAGCCGCGAGTGTGGGGCTTATAGCTTTATTGACTTCGGCGTTCAGCGGCTGGTCGCCCAATTCGGGCCCCACCATAAGAGCGCCGGCGTCAAGCGCAGGTGGCGGAGTGCCTGGTTCGCCAGCAGCTTGCGGCATCGTGGCCTGTGTCCCCCCGTTGCCCTCGAGCTTCGCGGGCCAGGAATTTTCGTTGTCGGGCTTTTCGATAGTAGTCTCCGGCGGCGACTCCTCGCTTGACGGTGCCTGGGTCAAGGGGGTTTGGTCGGGACCTTGATCGTCTTCTACGGCAGATGGTGATGTACCGGAGGCCGGAGTTGAAACTAGTGCGGACGTAGGCGTGCCCGCGGGTAAATCGGCCGAGGGAACATCCCTGGAGGTCAGGCACAAGGCGTGGTTCCCCCCGGTGTCGATGCTCAGCACCACCAACATCAATGAGGCCCAGAGGAGTGGAGCATGCCGCCGCATTAGTCGTTCGGGCTATCGACAGTCCCGAGCTTCGAATCGCCGCCTTCCGCATCCGAATTACTAGCGGAGCCCGAGGCAAGATTGGCACCGGAGGCATGGAAAGGACAAACCGTGCTTGGCGCCAGCGCCTTGGGAAAGACGCTCTCCATGGTTACTGGACAGTACGGACTTGCCAGGTATCCGGTCGTGGGGTCCACACGAACACGAACCACATCTGATGGCATCGGAAAGTCGCCATCAGGACGTGCGGCGGTCGCCGCCTTCATGAAATCAGTCCAGGCAGGTAAAGATGCTTCTGCACCAGTGAGGCCCAGCGCTTCTTTCTGGTCGAACCCCGTCCAAACCACGGCCAACAAATTCGGCGTAAAGCCGGCAAACCACGCATCCACGGAATCATTTGTCGTACCGGTCTTACCGGCCGCCGGACGTAGAAAACCGGCTCTGCGGACGCCCTCACCGGTGCCGTGCCTGATCACTTGTTCCAGCATGAAGTCCATGGTGTAGGCAATCTCTGGTGACAGCACCTGATCAGCTTTGAGTTCATGGCCCTCAATTACTTGCCCGTGGGCGTTGACCACGTCTGTAACTGCATAGGGCTGCACTTCCATACCCTCGTCGGCGAGAATCGCGTACATCGCAGCGAGCTTCATCGGCGCCACCTCAACACCGCCGAGTACCACTGACGGATACTCAGGTAGATTGGCGAAGCCGAGTTTCGCCGCCATCGAGAGCACATGATCCAGACCCACCGCATCGGCCAACCGCAAAGTTGCGGAGTTGAGCGATTCCTCCAGGGCAAACTGCAGCGTAACGCGCCCGAAATATCGATCTTTATAGTTCTTCGGAGTCCAGGAGGCCGAGCCATATTGCCATGTGAACGGCTCGTCATTGATATAGCTGGTGGGCAGGAATTTTGATGATCCGCCGCCAAAAGCCTGCTGAAGTGCGGCCAGATAAGTGATTGGCTTGAAGGCGGAGCCTGGCTGCCGTAACGACTGGGTAACGCGGTTGAATTGGCTTTGGCGATAATCGCGGCCCCCGTCCATCGCGCGAATTTTGCCGGTTTGCGGTTCGATCGCAACCAGGCACGATTCCAGTTGCTGTCTTTTTTCTTTACGTCTGAGTGACGGATGCCGTTCTTCAAGACTCAACAGATTGTGCTCGATTGCCTGCTCGGCCTGCTTTTCCATATGGACGTCAAGCGTGGTGAAAATCCGCAGACCTTCCCCAGTCAGCACAGAAGGCGGATAGCGCTCTGCTAATTCATGCTTGACGTAATCAACAAAGTAAGGTGCATCGTTGGTTTCGGTGTATGGCTCGCGGGTCCGCAAAGGTTCAATCACGGCCTGATCGTAAGCGGGCTTGCTGATGTACCCATCCTGAAGCATGGCAGCCAAAACTTCATTGCGGCGCCGGGTCGCATTGACCGTATGCCGGAACGGGTTGAAGCGGTTGGGTGAGCGAATCATCCCGGCGATAGTCGCCATTTGGGCAATGGTCAGATCGCGCGGTTCACGGGAAAAATAGAATTGCGAGGCCTCCCATACCCCGTAGATTCCCTCCTGTCCGCGCTGCCCGAGGTAAATATCATTCAGGTAAAGCTCGAGAATTTCATCCTTGGAGTAGCGTTGTTCGGCGATGTAGGCCATTAAGGCTTCGGTGACCTTGCGATGCCAATCCCGCTTGCTCGTCAGGAAGAAGTTCTTCATCAGTTGCTGGGTGAGAGTAGAGCCGCCTTGCAGTACATGATGCGCTGTCAAGTCAATCCACGCCGCGCGCGCCGTGCGTACGAGATCGATGCCGTGATGTGCATAAAAGCGATGGTCTTCGGCGGCTAATACTGCATCAACAAACGCGGGCGGGATCTCAGACAAGGGAACCAGACGGCGCTGTTCCCAATTGCCGTGAAAAATAGCGCCGAGCAGCTCCGGTTCAAGCTCGATAGAGTATTCCTGCTGATGCGTCGCGACGTCTTCAATCGACTCGATCGTCTGGAGCGGTGAAATCTTCAGCGCAACCAGGGTGCCGGTAATATCGTGATACGGGTAACGGAAGCCATGGAGAAAAAGCACCAGCATTCCGTGCTTTTGATCGAAGCTGTATTCACCGCGAAAACGCACCTGACCGGGATCAACCCGGTGGTAATTCAGACGCGCCAGCCGCTGATAGAAACCAATATCGCCAAGCCGCTCTCCCGGGTAAAGCATCGTCGAATCGGAATAAAGCAGGGATGGCAGCGTCCAATGCTGGCCGGAGAAACGCGCAACAACTTCCTGTTCAAGGGAATTATGGTAACGAATAAACTGATAGATGAGGGGACCGGCGGCAAACATCAGCACACCTGCCAGTACCAGCGCCGCTATCTTAACGATCCGCATAACTGCCGCCCATCAGCGCCCCAACGTGACCCGGCCGCCATTCCGTCGCCCTGATTCTACTCGTCGCGCTTGAGTGGAATGAAGAGCGTGCCCTGCTCGCGCTTGACCAGCAGCAGGTCGATTGTCCCGCGTCCTCCCTGCTTGAGCGCCCGATTGTAGGAAGTCAGGCCCTCTACCGGCTTCCGATTCACTTGCAGAATCACGTCGCGCACCCGCAACCCTGAATTCTCGGCGGCACTGCCGGGCCTGATTGCGGAGACTACCAACCCATGCGTCTCGCTGAGGTCAAGTTCCTGCGCCAAGCCCGGCGTCAGATCCTCGAGCTTGAGGCCTAAGGCTTCTTGTCGAAGGCTCGCACGTGCAAGCCTTTCCTCGTCGGAGCGCACCACAGTAATCGGCACTTCGTTGGTCAGCCCTTTGCGTAAAATCTTGACTCGGACCGTTCGTCCAATCGGGACCCCGCCGACCAGCAGCGGAAGCTCTTGAGAATCACCAACCTGGTGATGATCGAACTCGACGATGATGTCGCCACGCCTAAGCCCGGCGGCTGCCGCAGGTCCATTCGCCAGCACTTCGGTCACCATCGCCCCGTGCGGCTCTGTCATTTTCGCTCGCCGCGCCGCTTCTGCCGAGACCTGCTCGATATACACCCCCAGCCACCCGCGGATGACTTTGCCGCGAGCGCTGAGCTCGGGCAGTTCCTCTTTGACCAGGTTGACCGGAATGGCAAAGCCGATTCCGATATTCGAACCGCTGCGCGTATAAATCGCCGAATTAACGCCCACCACTGCGCCATTGAGGTTTATCAGCGGACCACCGGAATTGCCGGGATTGATCGACGCATCCGTCTGGATAAAGGCATCGTAATTACCCGGAATAAAGCGGCCCTTCGCGCTCACGATACCCGCCGTAACGGAATGATCGAAACCGAACGGGTTACCGATAGCCATCACCCACTGACCGACCCGCAGCTCATCGGAATTACCAAGCGGGGCCACCGCCAGATTCCCGCTTGTCTCAATTTTGATGAGGGCAATGTCCGTCTTTGCATCACGCCCGATCAGCCGCCCCGTAAATTGGCGACCGTCTTTAAGCGTGACGAAAATCTGTTGCGCGCCTTCAATCACATGGGCATTCGTGAGGATGTAGCCGTTCCGATTGATAATAAAGCCGGAGCCCAGACTATGTGGATGGGCCGAGCCATAGTCTTCGAAAGGCTCACCAAACCGTTCATCTTCGGGTGAAGAACCTTGGCTGGCGCTATCATAGCCGCCCTGTTCGGCTGAAATATTGACCACCGCCGGCGACAGGCGCGCCGCCAGGTCAACAAAATCCGGCAGGGTTTGCACTGGCACCGCAACACCGTTGGCTTCCGTCCAAAGCGGCGCGGAGTGAACGACCGGCGTAAAGATTACGCCAATCATCAATCCCGGCAGCAACAGCCTAGCGAACAGCTTAATATGCATTGAAGGGCATCACCGCTGCGCCTGTGACCGGGTTGATGAATCAGCGCTGACCCGAAGCCAGGGACGCGGCTCGCTTCGGCAGCGAACAACTCGGCCACCATCGCAACCTAAGCCGTTGCCCGCGGAACGGTGCACCTGGGCATTTACGGATTAATGCCGCGATTGCTCAACATACTTCATTCTCAGCTCGAAGAGGATCGCCTCCAGCATTGCCTGCTCGTCGCGGTCAAGATTGCCGCGCGTCTTTTGCTCGAGCATTGCTATGATGTCAATCAATTGCTGCGCTGCCGGCAAATCCTTGGCCGCCTGATTTGTATGGGGATCGGGTAATTCCCCGAGATGTACCAGCGCCTGAGTTGATAATCCAACCACGAAGGTGGCAAAGGTGATTTCGGGCGCCGCTTCGCGGTGCTGAGAAAACGCCTTGGAAGCCTGAGCTTCCTGAGCGGGAGTTGGGCCTTGCCCGGCGACGTCCTGGGCAGCAGGTGGTTGCCGCTGCGTTTGCTCGGAGCCGCGATGCTCCGGCTTAAGTTCGCCCTCGGATGAGAACCGCCGCCGGTCCTCGACTTTAAAGCTCTTGGTTTGTTCCTTTTCTTCTTCAGGATCCATGTAGCGTTCCCGCCAACCGCCGAGAGGCGTTATCAAAGGCAGTTAACTGTTTTTTCAAATTCTCCAGCACCTCACCCGGCGCTATTCAAACCGCCATGCGCTCAAGCCGCCGGATACGTTCCTCCAGCGGTGGATGAGTGGAGAAGAGCCGCGAGAACATCCCGGCACGGAGCGGATTGACGATAAAAAGGTGAGCGGTGGCAGGCGTTGCGTCGATCATCGGCATCCGCTCATTGGCCATTTCCAGTTTCCGCAGCGCGTTGGCCAGGTAGAGCGGATGGTGCGATAGTCGCGCGCCGCTGGCGTCAGCAGCGAATTCCCGGGTGCGTGATATGGCGAGTTGGATCAAGGTCGCCGCCAAGGGAGCGAGAATTGCCATCACAATGAGTTCAAGACCACCGCGTCCCTCATCGTCGCGTCCACCAAGGCCGCCGAAAATCGCAGCCCAGCGCATCCAGCTACCCAACATCATTACCACCGCCGCGAGTGTCGCCGCGATAGAACTTACCAGGATATCGCGATTGAGGACGTGCGAAAGTTCATGGCTGAGCACTCCTTTCAGCTCCTCACGCGTGCAAAGCCGCATAATCCCCCGGGTGACTGCTACCGCCGCATGATTTGGATTGCGCCCCGTCGCAAAAGCGTTTGGGGTATCACTGTCGATCAAATAGAGACGCGGCATCGGAATTCGGGCATCCTGCGCCAACTCATGGACAATCGAGTAAAGCTCCGGGGCATTGCTCTCGTCCAACGGCCGGGCACCATAGGCTCGGAGTACCATCTTGTCCGAAAACCAGTAGCTGAAGAAATTCATCGCCAAAGCGACAACGAAGGCGACTTCTACTCCGCCATGGCCGCCCAGCAACCCGCCGATGAGCATTATCAACCCAGTCAGCGCGCCTAGCAGCACAGTGGTCTTAAACGCACTTCTCATATTCGTTAATGCCTTTTTTCCACAGTCTCAGGAGCAGCGCTCCGGCGCCGGCCGTGCCCCCACCGTCTTAAGTTCATAATAAGCACGATTGTAGGCGCCAGATAGACCCGAAAGAAGCGAGCCGAGCAAAGCGGCGTAAGATAAAGTGCCGCTAGGCGTTTTCCCGGTGGCCGACCGCGATCAAGGCTGCCATTTCCGCCCATACCTGGTTCAACGGGAGAGTTTCTAGTCGCTCATTGCGGATGGTCTTGATTTCCCCAAGTGGTCGCCAGCGTTCGGGATCGGTCGGTCCAAATATCACCACGCCAGGCGCACCGGCCGCTGCAGCTAAATGAGATACACCGGAATCGTTGCCAACAAAGCAGCGCGCCAAGTGGGCGATGGCCGCCAGTTCGCCGAGTTCGATATTGCTCGCTATCGACACTGATTGTTCAAACAGCGGGGCGAGCCGAGATTCGGCCGGCCCAAGCACGACCAGAACGCGAATGAGAGGCTCAATCCATTCAGCAAGCTGGACAAAGTTCTGAGCGGGCCAATTCTTCCTGGCGCTTCCGCTGCCAGGGAAGACGAGGACAAAATTATGTGGCTCAAGCCCAACTGAGCTTAGTCTCTGCTCCGCAAGATGCTGGTCCTCCGCTGTTAGCTCAATGAAGTTATTCAGCGAACGTGTGTCAGCTCCGATTGCACGCAGATAACATTCAGCTACGTGCCCTTCGCCAGCCGGTCTAAACGGATAGAAACGCACCTCCCCACGTGCAGCCCGTCTGAGTGATGAGCGGAACCGCTCGTTATCGGAGGCAAAAAAGCAGTCGATGCTATCGAAATTAGCAAAAAACTGCGTTGTAAGCTGCGGTTCGTTCCCGGGCTCCGAAAAAAGCGAGGCAACTTCACGCCGATCAATTGAATGACCAGCGACAATTCCCATTCGCCGCTCGGCGAAACGCGCCAACTCTGGGCGTGCCATGACCTCAAATTCAATCGTGGGATATCGTTGTTGGAGCACGTGCATGGCTGGCAACAGGCACAGGAGATCCCCCAAGGCACCCGGAAAGATGATCAATCCGCGCTGTCTCTTCATCCGTTGCTCAAGTTCCTTCCTTCCACCGGCATGCATGCTTGTGGGTTCGCAATCCGCCAGTGCTTACGGCTAGAATCAGGTCATGCCGATTAGTGTTGCCCGTTCGCCTCTTGACCTTATCGGCCATACTCCGATCGTACGGCTTAACCGGCTGCCTTCGCGAGATGATGCGGAAGTATGGGCCAAGCTTGAGAACTACAATCCGGGCGGTAGTGTGAAAGACCGTATTTGCCTGGCGATGATCGAACAAGCCGAGCAGGATGGTCGTATTAAGCCGGGCGACACCATCGTCGAGCCGACCTCAGGCAATACCGGGATCGGCCTCGCCCTGGTATGCGCGGTAAAGGGCTACAAACTTGTCTTGACGATGCCGGATACGATGAGCGAGGAACGCCGGTCATTGCTGGCTGCCTATGGTGCTCAGCTGGTGCTGACCCCTGATACGCGCGGCATGCATGGAGCAATCGCCAAGGCCGAGGAATTGCTGCACAACAATCCTGGGTATTTCATGCCCCAGCAATTCAGCAACCCTTCCAATCCGGCGATACACTATACGAGTACCGGGCCCGAATTGATCGAACAATTAGAGCGCATTGATGCGTTTGTTGCTGGGGTCGGGACCGGCGGCACCATCACCGGAACCGGTCAATATCTTCGTGAGCATCTGAAGAACAAGCTTTTAATTGTCGCCGTCGAGCCCAAGAATTCGCCTGTGCTCTCTGGTGGTGAGGCGGGCTTTCATAAGATCCAGGGAATCGGAGCCGGTTTTATCCCGCAAAATCTCGACACGACGATTTACGACGAAGTCATAGCCGTTACTGACAACGAGGCGACGCTCTACTCGCGCCGCCTCGCGCGAGAAGAGGGGCTCCTGGTAGGAATCTCCTCAGGAGCACACTGCTATGCAGCCCTGCAGGTTGCGAAAAGGCTCGGGCGCGGCAAAGTAGTCGTGGTCGTTTTCTGCGATACGGGCGAGCGTTATCTCACCACTGATCTCTTTCAAGCCGAAGGCATCTAAGAGAACAAAGCGAGTTCTGATCGGAGTCGGCCTTGCTCAGGCAATTTCCTTAGTTATTTGAATGAATTCCCTTGAAGACAAGCTGCAGTTTTTGCGTCGTACCTTTCACGGGATGTCGTCGGCCATCGTCGCATTCTCGGGTGGAGTGGATTCGAGCTTCGTTCTGCGAGTTGCTCACGAGGCTATTGGCGAGCGCGTTCTGGCGCTCACGACGACATCGCCTACAATGCCGGAACACGATCGGGTCAACGCGATCGCAATTGCCCAGGCGCTCGGCGTTACCCATCTGGTGCTGGAATCCAACGAATTGGAGATTGCCGGTTATGCGCGCAATCCCCTCAATCGCTGTTATCTATGTAAGCACAACCTCTTTGCCGTATGCCAAGCCAAGGCCCGCGAACTCGGAATCGATATTATCCTTGACGGGCTCAACCTTGATGACCTTCACGACTATCGTCCCGGGATAAAAGCTGCTGCCGAAATGAATGTGCGTCATCCGTTGGTAGAGGCAGAGCTAACCAAGGCCGAGATCCGCGAGCTATCGCGCCGGCTAGGATTGCCGACCTGGGATCGTCCTGCCTCGCCATGCCTGTCGTCGCGCTTTCCTTACGGCACAGAAATTACGCTGGAGGGGCTGAGCAAGGTCGAGCGCAGCGAGCAGGTTTTGCACTCATTGGGGTTTAACATCGCACGGGTCCGATATCACGGCGATTTGGCAAGGATTGAGATAGAGGCGAGCGAAATTGGCCGAATGCTGGATGGCAAGATTCGCGACACTGTCGATAAACAATTGAAAGCGATCGGCTTTCGCTTTGTCGCACTCGATTTGAGGGGTTTCCGTTCAGGCTCACTCAATGAGGGACTTCAGACTGCGCGCCCGCCTCAGCAAACCTGACGTTTTCTGAGCGGGCTGGTTTCAGGCCCGGCGGTTTCTCTCCGCGATCTGGCAATAGCCTCGCCAATCTCGAGGTCATCGGGTGTCGTTATCTTGAGGTTGAGAGCCGAACCGGGCACCACCTTTACAGCGACTCCAATTCGTTCGCACAAGAAAGCATCGTCTGTAACAGCAATTCCCTCCCCGATTGCTTCCTGATGCGCCCGCACCAAGAGTTCACGCCGGAACGCTTGTGGAGTCTGCGCTCGCCATAAAGTCTCACGCGGTAAGGTCGAGAGTACCATGGCGCGATCTACTACCTTGAGGGTATCTGAGACAGGCACGGCCACAATAGCGCCGCCGATTTGTGCGGCCGCGGCGATGCATTCGGAGAACATCTCTGGCGTTGCGAATGGTCGGGCCGCGTCATGAACGAGGATTATGCTGGCTTCAGCGCTAGTTAGCTTCAAAGCCCGTTGGACAGAGTCCTTACGCTCTGCACCGCCATCGATGATTTTGACGGGAATCTGAATATCAGCCGCATCAACTTCCGCGCGTGCGCGCCTTTGCGCGCCAGCCGGCACAGCCAACACGACCTCGTCTAAACCATCCACCTTCCGGATGGTTCGCAACACACGTAATAAGAGGGAGGCATCGCCGATTGGCACAAAGGCTTTGGGCGTTTCGCGGCCAAGCCTTGTACCCGAGCCTGCGGCAACTACAATCGCCGAGGTTTTCATCGAGCGGGTTGCGGACGGTCGATCAGCTTGATGCTAAAACCATTCCGCGGCTAAGCAGCGCCGGCGGTTGCTTGTTGCTGCAATATCAACTCGCGGACCGCTTTTTAGGGTTCAACTGATGAAGCGCTTCAGTTGGCGAAGATGGTCCTGAGTTCCTCCATAATCTTTTCCTCAGGATGTGCCTTTGCGATTGAAAGTTCCTTCACGAGTAGACTGCGCGCGGTATCGAGCATTTTGCGCTCACCAAAGGACAGCTCTTTGTCACCCTTGAGCACCAGTAAGTCGCGGAGCACCTTGGCGATTTCCAGGGGCGAGCCAGTTTTGATTTTTTCGGTATATTCGCGATAACGCCTGTTCCAGGTTTGGGAGTCTCCTTCGACCTTCTTCTGCCGCAGGATCTTATAAATTTTCGTAACCGTGTCCTTGCCGATTACGCGCCGCAACCCAACCGCTTCAACATTCTCGGTCGGAATCATTATGGTCATCTTTTCGGTACCAAGAATCCGGAGCATATAAAATCGACGCTCCGACCCAGAAATAACCCGGCTCTGAATATCCTCGATGACCGCCACGCCATGTGCGGGGTAAACGACCTTTTCACCCTTCTTAAACGGCAGATTCATGTGCCTCTCGGCGGGAGTTTTTCGAGCGGCTGATTTCGGAGCAGGTGCTTCCGATTTGGCCCGAACCCTGCAGACACATTATTGCACAAAGTTCTCGAAATTGTAATGCGGAGCGTTAGGGTGTGCTTTGTAACAGTGTTATGTCAGCGTCTATCCAGCCGTAGTTCCATCACTATGGCATCGTCGCCCGAGCCGTAGTAGTTCTTTCTCAAACGTCGTTCTTCAAAATTCAAATTCCGGTAAAGGCTGCGTGCCGCTAGGTTGGACCTTCGTACCTCCAGGGTGACGAAGCGCGCGTTTTCGCGTTTAGCCTCTTCAATGGCATGCTCCATCAGTCGCATTCCCACGCCCATACGCCGGGCGGTGGGTCGTACTGCGACATTAAGCACATGGCATTCGTCGGCCACCAGCCATCGGCATAGGTAACCGAGAATCGAATCGTTCGCACCGTTGGTGGTCATCGCGACGGTCGTGCGCGAAAACGGAAGCGAAAGCTCACGTAGGAAGGAATCGCGACTCCAGGGGTTATCAAAAGAGAGTCTCTCGATTTCGACGATCTGAGCCAGGTCACCGTTAGCGGCATCGCGAATCTTTATCCGCATCGGCCATCCACGCTCGCCAGCCAACTCATCAAAACTTTAACCACGTGGGTTACCATCACATACGATAATGTCCTTGAGGCGGCCTGATTGAGGGTCTGGCGTTCGCTTTTTTGAACACTACAATTTCGATCACCTTATTGTTCAAACGATGTTTGTACCCGTCCACCGGGACAGGGAAGTCGATCCGGGTCTGAAAGTCCGAAGGGAAGGAGGATGAAATATAGGAGAGCCGTCGTCGCGCTTCGTCGGGTAAACCGGCACGAATTGCGAGGACATTATCAGCCAAGGTAAGGCGGCATATGTAATCCGGCATTTCATTGGGCAAATCCCAGGTTTCCTTGAGAGAGGATTTTGGCATCCGACGCGGCAGTTCAAGGCGGACCAGGAAGGCATTCGCTGCTTCCGAAACACTGTACACCGTGCCGTAACGACGGTCGCGCTCACGCTTTTCTTCGAACCTTTGATCGCGAAAGCCATCAAAAGCGACCATTCGCTCCAAGTCGGCGGATGGTCGAGTCGTACTAACATCTGAAGAAATGAGTCCGCGTATGCCCCGCAAGAGGCGGGTGACAAACGAACTTCGGGCACGTCCCATTTTGACCCGCGCCAGGGCGCTTTCGAAGCTTTCCTCCAGTTCGCCGGGAAAGAGCACGAGCGAGTCATTTCTAGCGGTATCAGGAGCCGGTCGTACTCTCATCGAGACTGGCAACGAGGCTGGAGCCTGAAAAGGAACAGGAGGTACTGAGACTTTCTCGGCTGCAGCCTTTGGAGCAGGCGCGACGGGTGGGGAATTTGCGCTCTCGCGGGACTTCGCCGCCACGGGTCCAGGCGGAGAGGCCGGTAACGTCTTGCTGCTCGGCTGCGGATGGCTTGGAGACGAACCGGGCGCCTGTTCTTCCGATGGGCTATGGGCGTCGACTTTCGCCGATGATGGGTCCGTCCCTCGCCCGCCGCTAGCGGCCGGATCAGAGATTGAGTTCTCGGGAGTCATCAGGGAGCATAGCGTCGCGTGCCGGGCGCATAGTCGAGCGACGCAACTTCATGAGGCAACGATTATCGGCAGCTACAGGTGATGTCAACTCGTCCCGTCGAACATTGTCGCAGGATGTTTTGCTAACAACGAGGTTGCCTCGCTGCAACTGATTTGTAAGTATTGCGCGGATATTGTGGTGTCGGCCGGGGCAGAACGCCAACCGGTTTAAGGGAAAATGGTGGGAGGTGTTATTGGATGAAGAAGTGGGCAAGTGGGATTGCGTTCCTCTGCGCAACTATGATTTTCGCTGCGTGCACCGATCAGGCCAAGATTGATGCGGCAACTCAAAAGGCCCAATCTGACGCACAGCGAGCAGAGGCGGCCGCTACCGCGGCGCAGACCGCATCACAGAATGCTCTCTCGGCCAGCCAAAAGGCTGATCAGGAGGCAGCTTCAGCACAGGATTCAGTACGGCGCGCAAACGATGCAGTAGCCCGACTCGAGGCGGCGTTCTCAACCTCAGTAACGAAGTAGCTTACGCCTCAACTCGCGGACAGGACGGATTCCTGTCCGCCGAGTCCCCCCGCTTCCTGCCGTGCCAGGCAAGGGCGGCTCGCGGCTAAGGTGAGCTAAGCGGTCGGTTTTGTCCTGAACCTTTCCGGGCGGCGGTTTGCAACTCATCGCGGGCCTGCTGTAGGGCCGCATCATCACGCTGGACCCGATTTTCCAGCTCGCGAAACTGCCTGGTCGTTAGCCCCTGAGCTGCGGTTGCCTGATCGATAGTCATGTTGCGATTCCGCTGCATGGCCTTGTACACCGAAACGTATTTCTCGACGTCCTGTGTCGATACCTCATTTTCATCGGAATCGGCTTCCTGGGTCATTAAGGGTAAGCCGCAGAAAGTGCAACGGTGCTCTGCGAGATTGGAATGTAAGACTGATAGACCGGCCTTCCGTGGTTGTGGGACAATCAAGGCAACCGCCAGAATCAACAAAGGGCCAGGCCTCTTGTTACGCCAAAGATGATTTATCACAATCCTGAAGTTCCCTCCGAATTATAGTGACATCGGCGCGCCGGGTGTAAAAGGTAGTTGCAAACAGGTCATGTATGCTTATTTTTTGGTCGTCCCGTAGACCGGTGCTATTGGTTTGTGGACCGATACACGAGGCCCGGGGGTGATCACGAGCGAAGTGGTCAGACCCGAGCGGAGCCGGCTGCCAGGTCGGGAATAAAAACAGCACAACGGAGATAAAGTCGAATGCCAGCGAAAGTGGTCGAACTTCACGAGCGTGCCCGCAAAGGCATCATCGCGGGTGCCACGCTTGTTGCGGAGGCCGCGCGGGTAACGCTCGGGCCTCGTGGCCGTCACGTCATGATCCAGAAGAGCTTTGGCGCTCCGGTTATCACCAAAGATGGTATTACGGTGGTCAAGGAGATCGAGCTGGAAAACAAGTTCGAGAATCTCGGCGCCAGGCTTATCCGCGAAGTCGCGCAAAAGACCTCGGATGTAGCCGGCGATGGTACCACCACCGCAACCGTCCTGGCCCGCGCCATTGTGCGTGAAGGCATGAAGTTGCTCGCCGCCGGAATGCCGGCGATGGAGCTGAAGCGCGGGATCGATGAAGCGGTTCGCGCCGCGGTCGGCGCCCTCAGGGAAATGTCGCGCCCAGTGCCGGTCAGCGATCATACCCGTATGGAGCAGGTCGCAACTATTGCCGCGAACGGCGATGCGACGATTGGCAAAATACTGGCGGACGCCATGGAGAAAGTTGGCAAAGATGGCGTCATTACGGTGGAAGAAGCACGCGGACTCGAGACCACTCTGGACCTCGTTGAGGGAATGCGCTTCGACCGTGGCTATCTGTCCCCCTACTTCGTCACCAATCCCGAGCGCATGACGGTTGAATTGGAAGAGCCGCTGATTCTCTTTCACGAGAAGAAAATTGCCAACTTGCGAGAGTTGCTACCCTTGCTCGAAAAAGTAGTCCAATCGGGTCAGCCGCTGTTGCTCATTGCTGAAGAGGTGGAGGGAGAGGCGCTCGCGACGCTGGTCGTCAATAAGCTGCGCGGCTCGCTTCGCATTGCCGCCGTTAAAGCTCCCGGATTCGGTGACCGCCGCAAGGAGAACCTCCAGGATATGGCCATCATGACCGGTGGCCAGGTGATCGCAGAGGAGCTGGGAAGCAAGCTGGAGAATGTTCAGATCAATCAACTCGGCCGCTGTCGCCGCGTCATTATCGATAAAGATAACACCACTCTGGTCGGCGGTTTTGGCAACCGGAGTGATATTCAGGGTCGCATGGAGCAAATGCGGCAGCAGATCACCCAGACGACCTCAGACTATGACCGTGAGAAGCTCGAAGAGCGGCTCGCCAAACTTTCTGGTGGCGTAGCAGTCATCAAGGTCGGGGCCGCGACTGAGGTAGAGCTGAAAGAAAAGAAGGCCCGGGTGGATGATGCGGTCCATGCGCTGAAGGCCGCGGTCGACGAAGGCGTGGTGGTCGGCGGTGGCGTCGCGCTGGTGAAGGCCAGAAAGGCCGTACAGGAGCTGAAGCTTAGCCCTGAGCGCCAGGCTGGGGTCGGGATTATCGCACGCGCTATGACCGAACCAGTGCGCCAGTTGGTATCGAATGCCGGTCATGATCCTGCCGTGGCTTTGGGCAGACTGCAGGAGGGCGAGGCGGATTACGGCTTCAACGCACGTACCGAGCAGTTCGAGGACCTGGTAAAAGCTGGTGTGATCGACCCAACCAAGGTTGTTCGTACCGCGCTAGAAAACGCTGCCAGCGCTGCCGCGTTGTTGATTACTACCGAAGCAGCGGTCACCGAGAAACCCAAAAAGGCTGTTGCTGCTCCGCCGATGCCTCCCGGTGGCATGGGCGGAATGGGTGGCATGGGCGGCATGGGCGGTATGGGTGGAATGGGCGGTATGGGCGATGACGATTTCGGTGGCGACGACTTCTAAGTCCCGCGACCGTTTGGCTGCCGAGACCGTTATTTTAGAGCCGTGCCCGACGTGAACACTTAATAGTGCCGTGGACTTAATATCTGGCACTCGATTGCGACAGCATGTCCCGTACTGTATGCTACGCGCCATTAGCCTTCGGATATCAATAAGGTAGGGATGGCACTTACTAGCGGTTATAGGGGGCTAGCAGAGACTTCCTTAAGGAGGAAAAGGATGGACGGGTTGATCGGGAGGAAGACGTCGAAACTGCTCGGGTTGGTTGGCGGGGCTGCCTTGGCCCTTTCGCTGATCCAGGGTTGTTCTTCAGGGCCGGATCCGGCCGAGCGGGCAACCAACGCCGCGAGCCAGGCTGACGCCGCGGCTTCGAGAGCGGAGAGCGCTTCGACCAGCGCCCAACAAGCTGCCGCCTCAGCCCAAGCCTCGGCGAGCAAGGTCGAGCAGGCAGCGGCCGATGCCAAGGCTGCAGCGGATCGCGCTGAGGCGATAGCCGCAAAGACGGAGACGCATAGTATGTATCACCATCGCCGTCATCATCGTGCGCGTCGTCGTGCGGCGGCCGCCGCCAGCTCAACCGGTATGGCTGCTGAAGCGGGAACCGGCGGCGCAGAGCCTGCCCCGGCCGCATCGTAAAGCACCATCGTTGGTAGAATAAATTTGTTTGAGGAAGCGGGCACCGGCCGACTGCCGGTGCCTGCTTTTTTTGGCATCCAGCTGCTCAGTCCACAGACCTAAAAGGTCACCACTACTTTCAGTGAATCCGGTTTTTGCGCCTGTTCGTACGCGTGGTGGATCTGTGCCAGCGGAAAACGATGTGTAATTAGCTCCTGCGCACTTAAAACTCCACCCTGTATGAGCTCCAGCGCCTGCCGAGTCTCATCAGGACCGCATGAATAGCTTGGAACGAGGCGGGTTTCGTTAAAGTAAAGGTCATGCGGTCGTAGGACTATCTCATCTTCT
This sequence comes from Candidatus Binataceae bacterium, assembly GCA_024281015.1. GTDB lineage: Bacteria > Desulfobacterota > Binatia > Binatales > Binataceae > JAMXLL01. The sequence continues at coordinate 1,486 of JAMXLL010000122.1, read as the reverse complement.
GGCGGAGTAGCCGTAAACTGAACGACCGTGGCTGCCTTGCCGGCCGCGGCGATCCCCTGGGCAATTGCGCGACTGGTACCCGGGCCTACGATCACCACGTCCGCCATAGCTCCACCAGTTATGTCTCGCACCTGCTCAACCAAGTTGTCTCCAGCAACCACTATCCCGTGATCTGCTCCGATTTGTTCCGCTCGCCGAGCCCGCTGCTCGAACAGGTCCGCTCCGATGATCATCCCGGCCCCCTGATGTCTGGCGAGCTTCACATGCATCATACCCATGATACCTAGTCCAATGACCAACACCGACTCGCCTGCGCGCAGCCCTGAACGTCGCAGGGATTTGATTACGCACGCTGCCGGTTCGACTAGCACCGCGTCCAAATCATCAACGTCGTCCGGCAATTTTATTGTGTCGCGCTGGTTGGTCGGACTGACCAGGAAATACTCCGCCATTCCGCCGGGCATGATGTGGCTTGCGCGCCACGTGGCACATTGTACGTATTCGCCGCGCCGGCACGCCTCACAGTTGAAACAGGGAGCATGATGATGCACAAAGACCCGCTCGCCTGGACGGAAGTTACGCACTGCACTTCCCGCTTCAGCGACGACGCCGACTGGTTCGTGACCGAGTACCAGGGGCGCCTTTCGGCGAATATACCAAGGCATGATATCGCCGGAACAAATCCCGCAGGCCGTGACACGGACCAGCAAATCGTGGGGGCCCGGTTGGGGTCGGGGAATAAGCTCGACGCGGATGTCTCCGAAATCATAGAGGCGAGCAACCTGCATTGACATTGGAACACTCCACAGGACTAGCGGCGAGCCTGTCAATCGGCTCTGGAACCGAATCTACATGCACCTCGCGATTACCGGGTACCTTTGTGGCCGAGCGCCAGAGGCTTCGCGGGTTCGCGTTTACATGGTACCCTCTCGAGATGCCACGGCCAGTATGTCCACCGGTTGCAGCCGACGTAATCGTCGAAGTTGGCGCTGGGATCGTGCTCATCGAACGGAAGAATTTTCCCTTCGGATGGGCAATCCCGGGTGGCTTTGTCGATTTGGGCGAAACGGTTGAGCAGGCTGCCGTGCGTGAAATACGCGAAGAAACCTCGCTGAAAGTGGAGCTGCGGGCACTGCTCGGAGTCTATTCCCGGCCTGATCGCGATCCCCGCGGACAAACAGTAACGGTGGTTTATATCGGACGAGCCAACGGGACACCCAAAGCCGCGGATGACGCTCAGCAGGTCGGCGTTTTCGATCCCGCCGCCCCCCCTACCCCGCTTGCCTTTGATCATGCCGAGATCCTCGCCGATTACCGCCACTTCATCCTCACTGATGAGCATCCGGGTCCCTGGCGCTCCCGCAATCAGCCTTAAACGCAAGGCTTGCGGGCGGGCAGCTTTGAAGGCCGGGCGCGTCGTGCAAGGATGCCGGCTAACCTGAACCGACTTACCCGGTCTGCCGAATAGAACGCACCTCAAGCCGCG
>JAMXLL010000121.1 GCA_024281015.1 Candidatus Binataceae bacterium | reverse complement strand
CAAATTTACAATTGGTTCACCGAGGGGTTCGACACCCCAGACCTGATGGATGCCAAGGCATTGCTCAATCGCTTGTCAGCTGGCTAGGGGCGTCGGGCAATAGAGCCCGACTGGACAAGCCATGATTCCACCGGTTGGCTTCCCGGGCGAGAAATCGCACCCACCGCCATGCCGGGCCATCCTTGAAAAGGGGCCTTTTGGTCGACTTAGTCCTGGTTATCGTGCCCCGGAGACTGGTGCCGACACAACCGAGCGTCATTCCTTCCTTCGGGATACAGCAAGGAAGACGCCAGCCCTCGTGAAATGACCTCCAGGAACGGCGATGAGCGCGTGAGCGCCGTCACACCGCGTTGAGGCCGCCGTCTACTACGAACTCGGCGCCGGTCACGTATGAGGCATCGTCGCTGGCGAGAAAAAGCACCACGTTGGCAACCTCTTCGGGACTACCCTCCCGCCTCATCGGCACCATTGTATTGAATGCTTCGCGCTGCTCCCTGGGGATGATATCGATCATCTGAGTCGAAATTAGCCCCGGGTGCACCGAATTGACCCGGATATTTTCGGCGCCGTATTGGACCGCAGCAGCCTTGCTCAGCAGCCGCACTGCGCCCTTGGTGCCGTGATAAGCGGTCGAGCCAGTTGAGCCTGTAAGGCCGGCCACCGAGGAGATGTTGATGATTGAACCGCCGCCGCGCCGGCGCATCTCCGCCACGGCGACCTTCATGCCGAGCCACACGCCCTTTTGGTTGATATTGACGATCGAATCCCAAAGCTCTTCGCTGGTTTCTTCGAGGCCCGACATATTAAAAATCCCGGCATTGTTGACCAGGATATCGAGCCCGCCAAACTCGCGGACGCAAGTGTCGACTGCGGCCCGCCAGTCAGCGGCGCGCGTGACATCAAGATGGACCGCAACCGCAGCTCGACCGCCCGCCTGCGCCGAGATCTCGCTCGCGAGCTGGCGGGCTTGTTCGTCGAGCACGTCGCCCACGACGACCCTTGCTCCCTCACGCACGAACAGCCGAGCTTCGGCTGCACCCTGCCCGCGCGCACCTCCCGAGATCAAGCCAACTTTACCCTTGAGTCGATCCATGATCGGCAATCCTCCTGATGAAACCTGCGCACTATGGCATAGCAGGGATGGCACTGCGATGAAAAAGGGTTGATCTGAATCTACATTCAAGAGCCATGTGTGCATTGAATTAGCAGTTCTTTTCTTGACATTTTGCGAATGGGGTGGCAACGGTACGATAAGAATTCGGCGCATGCTGGCATCGCTACAGCTAATCTTTGAAGGCTGCCACCAGCTGCCGGTTTCGACAAGACAGCGAGTCGTTGAACCGCCGACAAACGTTTCGCAAATCGCTCAATGAGCGAAAAGGATGGCCGCCATGGCTGAGTACGATCTCCTTATCAAGAACGGCACGATCGTAGACGGCACCAGGATGCCGGCGTACCGCGGTGATATCGGTATACGCAAAGGCCGAATCGTCGCGATGGGCAATCTGACCGAGAGCGCCACGCGTACAATCGATGCGACCGGGCTTGTGGTCGCGCCAGGATTTATTGACATCCACACCCATTACGATGCGGCCCTAAGCGGTGGCACCAAATGGGACCCCTATGCGTCACTCTCGGGATGGCATGGCGTGACAACAGTAGCGATCGGCAATTGCGGCTTTGGCTTCGCGCCGGTGAAGCCCGAAGATCGCGACCGTGCGATGCGACGCATGGAGCGCACCGAGTCGATTCCCCTCTCCTGCATGCAGCACGGGATGCGGTGGGACTGGGTGACCTTCCCCGAATTCCTCGACAGCCTCGACCGTGGCGGGCTCGGCGTGAACGCCGCGTCTCTGGTGCCGTACTCGCCGTTACGGGCGTACGTGCTCGGCAATGAGGCGGCGCGCGATCCCGAATATAAGGTCACCGAAGAGCAGCTCCAGCAGATGAAGAATATTCTGCGCGAGGGACTGCAGGCTGGCGGATTCGGCTTTTCCGCGACCTGGAGTATGGCTAACCGCGACTACGATGGTGGTTACCTGCCGACTCATGTTGCACCGCGCGAAGAATTCCTCGAAATGGCCAAGGTCATGCGCGAGTTCAATCGCGGTGCTATCGAATGGACGATGGGCCGGGCGCTGCAGAAACTCGGCCACGAGTTTCTGATCGAATTGGCCCAAACCAGCGGCCGGCCGGTCAACTGGAACGCCATCATTTACGATCCCACTCATCCGGATAGCTGGAAGAAGGAACTGGCGTGGGCGGAGAAGGCCTACAAGCAGGCGGTTGTACTGCCAGTGAACATCTGCCTGCCGATCGAATTCGAATTTACCCTGCAGAGCATTGGCTTGTTCGATAATCTGCCGGCCTGGAATGAGGCCACAATCGGCACGCTCGAAGAACGCAAGGCCAAGCTGGCCGATCCAAACCGTCGTCCCAAGCTACGGGCGGATATGGACCGCGCCCGGTCGGTGTTGCCGCAAGCCGGCGATGGCCGCCGCGGCGACGGCGAGGCCGGCCAGATCCAGATGTTCCGCTGGAACGAGACTCTCATTGATGACGTTCATTTGGACAAGAACAAACACCTCAAGGGCCGCACTATCGCGGATGTGGCAAAGGAGCTGAACAAGCATCCCGTTGACACCATGCTCGACTTGGCAGTCGAAGAGGATCTCAAGACCGAATTCAACATGCAGGGCTTGATCAACAACAATGAAGAGGCGGTTGCCGAGATTGTCAAGCACCCGCTGACCCTTATCGGTGCGTCCGATGGCGGCGCGCATACCAAGTTTTTGACCACTGGCCGCTACCCTACGCATTTCCTCGCCCACTGGGTGCGCGACAAGCAGATTATGAGCCTCGAAGAGGCTCATTGGCGGCTTTCGACGATGGTCGGCTGGGCAATCGGAATCCGCGACCGCGGCTGGCTGCGCGAGGGCATGCCCGCGGATATCGTCGTATACGATTTCGATAAACTGGCAGTTAGGCCAATGGAGACGGTGCGCGACCTGCCAGACGGTGATTGGCGCCGTGTGCAGAAGGCCGATGGCTATCGCTTTATCATCGTCAATGGCCAGGTGACCTTCCAAGACAACGTTTGCACCAACGCGCTGCCGGGCAAGTTGCTGCGAAGCTATGATCAAGCAGTGTCAGCGTAATGCTGCGGGTTGAACGGGACTGAATTACGTGGCGGGCCGCACGGCCCGCCACGCTTTTTCATTCAACCTGAACGGCCTTCAGGTATTTCCTGGTAGCTGCATCTGCTCCAGTTCGGCGTGCAAGTCGGGGCCAAAAGGCCCGTTCGTCTACCTGAACAAGCCCTTGAGCTGGTTCACCGGGTTGGATGACTGGCCTGGACTTCCGTTGCTGCCGGCCCCGCCCAGCAAGCCACCGAGTGCGCCGCCCCTTTTTCCAAGCAATTTACCGAACTCGCGCTGAGCTGCATGACTCGCCGCTCGCTGTGCCAGTACGCTCACGTCGGGCACTATTGCGGGCTTGGGTAACTGTCCAAGCACGCGGAGCGGAATTTCCAAGCGTTGATCCTGGTTGGTCAGGTAGGCAATGTTGTGCTTGGCCGCGATCAATTCACTGCTAAAAGGTTTGGATAAAAGTATACGAGCGGCCAAGTCGACGTTTTTGCCCATATCGAACCATCCGTCGCCTAATAATGAATAGTCGGCTGCGCCGACGTTAAGATCATGGGTGGTCAGACGTGGTCCCTGCAGCACGAACGTAAGGCTGGCATTCTGAATGTCGGTGTCGTTGGAATGAAAAAGCTCAGGATGACGGGCGATTACTCCCGCTGGCACTAACGACCCGATAGCCGGGACGTTATCGATTTTTTGCAATGCCTGGCCGACGATATTGACGCCGACCAGCTTACCCTCTTTCACATTCATCCCACCGTTGCCGCGGAGCGTCGGTTTAATCTGATCGAGGTTGCTCCCGGCCCCGCTTACCTGGGCATTGCCGGTCAGGAACCCGCGAAGCGTATCGGCCGCCTTTGACCCCTGTGCCGCAAGCGCTTGCTGCACGTTGAGGTGCGCTGCCGTCAGCCGCAGGTTGAAATTGCGGTCGCTGCTCAGATTGGCTATGCCCGACGCGCCGACTGTACCGTCAAATGCCTGCAGCTTTAGAGAATTAATCGTCAGCCGATTAGTATCATAGAGCGCGACCAATGCGAGGTTCTGATAGGGCACATTCGCTGCCATCCCCGATGCCGACGTCAGATTGGTGGTCGCGGAGATGGCGCCCGTATTGCGCCGGTTGACATCGCCAGTCACCGCGAGTTGCTCTAAGTGTTCGCCCAGCGCGCTGCGACTCGGCACAAGCTCACCAATCTTCAATGCCGCAGCGTTGAACTGATAGGTGGCGCTTAGTGGCTGTAGTGACTGCGCCACTGCCTGAAACCGGGCCGGATTCGAGCCGAGCTTAAAAGATATTGGTCCGACGCGAGCGTTGTTGCCGGCCATTTGGATCGTGCCGGTTAGATCGTGCACAGGCGGAGCACCACTGCCGGGAATTATCGCGTCCACGTTGGTCAAGGTTACGGTGCCGTCGGCGGATAGCTGATGGTTAGCTACGCGAACTGCACTATGAATTTCCGCATGGCCGCTGAGCTTATATTTCTGGGCAGCCGTCAACAGTTCCCTGACCGCGCCGACATCGAAGTTGTTGGTATCTATTCGGGCAGCCAGGCTCTGCGGTTCGATCACTACTTTACTCGCACTCGCCCGCAGCGAAGCTAATACCAGATCGGCCCGACTGATATTTACCACACCCCCTGCGCGCGACAATGCGCCGTCGATTTTGAAGGGCACATTTGCCGGCTTGTTGAACAGTCCCCCGTACACTACCTGACTGGCAGTGAGATCGGCATTGGCGTCAACGGTCGGGGAATCAGAGGTGCCGCTGATTCTGGAATGCAAAGTAACCGGCAGTGAAATCGAAAGCGTTGCCGGAAGAGCATGGGCGAATTGCGGAACCGCCCTCAGCTGCCCGATGGCTATGGGCCCAATGATGGCCCTGAGATTGACCGGAATATCGGTCGTCTGGATTCGGCCCTCGCGCATCAGGGGACCTAGCTGTCCTGACACGGTCAAATCGGGTTGCTGACTCAATAGCGCCAGCGACATCGCCAGATCGAACGGCGCGTCTACGTTGAAGTTATCAATGGCAAGATTGAAATCGTTGATTTGGATGGGGACGCCGCCCTGCCGGTCCTGGTAGGAAAGGCTCCCGTTCTCGATTTTCAGGCTGCGCACGGTCAACGCGGCGAGTCCCGCCGCATTTTGTGACGTTGCACTTGGCGGGGTTGCCCGACGTTGGGTCGCAGTGCCTTTGGCGCCGAGCGTAGCGAGATTGAACGTGCCCGAACGATCGCGAATAACCCGCAAGCGGGGCTGCTTCACCTCTAGCCTGGTTACTTTGAGTGAACGTGAAAGTAGCGGTAGTAGTCGAACATCAACATAAACATCGCTGGCCTGAAGCAGCGGCAGTTGAGAGAAGTTCGGATCGTCGGCGACTTTGACTCCGCTTACGTCCATCCTCACGCCCCATCCGAGGCGGGCCTTGATGTCCTGAATCTCGACCGGGCGTCCGAGCGCAGCGCTTGCACGCGCGAGAATGTAGCCGCGATTCGCAGCAATAATCGAATTCAGGTTGAAGTAGGCGTAAACGAAAATCGCGACGATTGCAGCTATTAATAAACCAGCGATTGCCCCGACAATAGTTAACAGTCTGCGCATCTGGCTCTCCCGGGCAGGTAAGGACCTGCGCTAGCAAGCCGCTATACCCGAACCAGACAGTAGGAAACAATCCGCCATCAGGGAAGCGCACCCGCGGCTCCGGCCTTAGGCGATGCGGATGGGCTCTCCTGAACGACCGAGTAGTTCAATGCGCCTTTTGACATTAGGCATACCTGTCGATCAAAGATTCTGGTGCGCCTCCGGGTTTTAATCCTAACGCGGCCATCCGTTTAAATAACCCGAGTTATATTGCCCTTTACTCCAAGCAGGGCGCGGCCGTAGATTTCGAGCCCTGTTGCTGCGATCAGCGCCGAATGACGGCCGGCGACGTTGACGTCGCGCCAATAGCGCTGGATGGCGTTAGCGTCCTTGAAGGCGGAACCGCCTGCGACCGACACCAGCAGATTAACCGCGTCGCAAGCGACCCGCGCGGCGTATCCGCAATCGGCTCGGAGGCGCGCACGGGTCAGATAATCCGGCTGGATGCCGGCGCCCGCGCGATCCACGTCGGCCGCCGCCCGCAGGATATGGAAACGCGCCGTGTCGATCATCATCGCTGCATCTGCAATATCATGCTGGACCACCGCCGAGTCAGAACGTCGATGATAAACCGTGTACTTGATACCTCGTTGAAGTGCACCTGCGGTGACTGCTTCAAGCGCGCCTTCCGCCGCGCCCAGTACTGGTCCGATCAACACCAACACAAGGACCGACATCAAGGGCCAATGGTCGCATGATTCAGGCTCATGCCGAGCAGCCCAATCGATGTCGGCATGCTCTCCGCTGAGTGACATAAGACGATGCGCGGGGACAAAGACGTTCCGGGCGACAACGGTGTGACTTCCGGTACCTTTCATTCCTGCGGCATACCAGGTGTCCTCAATCGTGAGATCTGTCATCGGGATAAATGCCCAACCCGACTCGTCGCTCTTCACTCCATCCTTGAGCATGGGGACTCCGCAGATACACCAGTTGGAATGAAGGCAACCGGAGGTAAAATCCCATCGGCCGTTGACCAGCACTCCCCCATCTACCTGCTGGAGATCGCACGATGGCAGAAGCCCGCCACAGAGCCGCGGCTTGGCCGTCTTCTGGAAGATGTCTTCCTGCAAACGATGAGTGGAGCGGGTCGCGAACCACGACGAGACATTCATCAGGGTCTGCACCCATGAGGTCGAGGGACAGCCCTTGGCCAACTCGGCAGAGACCCGAATCACGGTATCCATTGAGACTGCCTGGCCGCCGAAGCGCTTTGGCACCATCAACTCGAACAGATCGGCCGCTTCCAGCGCCGCGATTACTTTTTCAGGGATGCGCCGCTCAGCTTCGGCCCGCGCGGCATTCTGCTCGAGTAAAGGCCGCAGGCCCGCGGCACGTTCGATGAGTTCCTGTTCGTGGTACATTGCAGTGAATTCCTGGTCTGGTGCGGAGCTACGCTATTCTTCTGCTGTCCGGGAAGGTGTCAGCATTAGCCGTGTCGAGTTGAGCAATCAGCCGACCGGGAAGTGAATAGGTTGGTTCCCCAGCTGAGGAGATTATATGTATTTCATCCTCCTATACGAAGTTGTCGATAATTTCGTCAATCAACGCGCTCCGTTTCGGCCCGAGCATCTCAGGCTGCTTGAAGAGGCCCATCGCCGAGGCGAGCTGGTCATGGCGGGAGCATTCGCTGATCCGGTTGACGGTGCTGCCCTGGTGTTTCGCGGAGAAGATGCCTCAACCGCGACCCGCTTCGCCGAAAGCGACCCTTACGTTAATCAGGGTCTCATCACCAAGTGGCGCGTGCGCCGATGGAATGTCGTAGTCGGCGGATGAACCCGTGGATCGCTAGCAACAGCAAGATGTGCGGCCAGCTGCTTGGAAGGAAGCCCCCCGCAAAAGTCCACCGAGCGGAACACAATGGCTGAAACGACGCAGCTTTCAGCGGCAGAAATAGAATTGTTCGACGCTGTTAACGCCGGCCGGATCGCCAATTACTCTCCACACCCTGCGGGCGAGCCCTGGGGTGATGATCGCATCATCTCAGCTGCGTCCATTCGCGCTATGCTTAACGATGACATTCCGGGTTTACGCCCTACGACGGGAGGGATTCGTGTCGCAGGTGCAAGAATCACTGGCGAATTGGAGCTCGCATCGGTTTCGCTTCCTTACCCATTCGAATTGACCGGATGTCTCATCGATCATCCGATCAATCTCAATAGAGCTAAACTCGATTGCCTTAATCTCGCTGGATCACAGATCGAACAACTGCACGCCGAATCGCTTGAAACGTCTTCCGGCGTGCTACTAAGCAACGGGTTTGTCTCCGCAGGCGAAGTCTGTCTGCGAGGGGCGCGCATACGTGGTGACCTGTCTTGTATCGGCGGCCGTTTCGAATGTCCAGGCAACGTGGCGATCAACGCGGAAGACGCCATCATCGATGGTCATGTGCTGTTAAGCAACGGCTTGCGGGTAAGCGGGCAAGTCAACCTGACAAGCGTGAAAGTTGGCGGGCTCTTGTACTGCGCGCATAGTCACATCGAAAATCCCGGCGCTAAAGTTTTCACGATGGACAAAGCCCGATTCGCTATGGATGTAATTATGTCTAATGGGTTCAAGGCCCGGGGTGAAATCACTTGCAGCGATGCTGCCATCAAGCGGATGCTCTATTGTAGTAACTGTAGTTTAGATAATGCCGGAGGCACTGCACTCGCGGCCGACCGGGTAATCATTGGTGGTGACACCCTGCTCGCGAACTGGTTTTATGCAAGGGGGGCGGTGCGATTCTGCGATGCTCGGATCGGCGGCAGTGTCCGCTGTGTCGGTGGAGCATTCGACAACACCGAGGGATTTGCGTTGATGCTCGATGGCGCAAGAATCGGCGGCAGCATTCACGTGCATACGCGTTTTATGGCCAATGGCGGAGTGCTCCTGGATCGCGCCGAGATAGCCGGCAGCCTGATAGGTTCGGGTGGTTCCTTCCAGAATAGCCGTGGAGCAGCCGTGTCGATGCACCGAGCAAAGCTAAAAGGCAAAGTGGCATTTAACAACGGATTCAGGGCGCGCGGCGCGGTGCTAGTGGACGGGTCTGAAATGAGCGAGCTGATTTGCAGCGAGGGCAGATTCGAAAACCCCGGCGGAATTGCCTTGTCTGCCAATCATGCCCGTATTAGCGGCAACGTTCTTCTTAATGATGGGTTTCGCTCACTTGGGACGGTTCAATTACGAGATACGGCGATCGAGGGCAATCTCGATTGCAGCGATGGTGTTTTCGAGGAGACGATCGAAGGATTGATTTCGCCGGTCGCAACACCTTTTCAAAATCGTAACTCGACAGAGTGAGGTCGCCATTAAGCTATGAGCTAATTGCGGCGGCCGTTGAAGAAGATTGCGGAGATCTCCGCTTCGTCCCCACGCTCTCGCGGGTGCAACAGTCCGGCTGCGAGTGCAATCAGGGTCAGAGCGACGCAGGCCTCGGCAAAGACATCGCCGATTTGCGTGTATAGCGTTCTTGTCGGGCGCCAGTAGACGTGTTCGATTTCCGTGCCGCGCTTGAATAGCGATGTCCGCGCGGTGATCGTGCCGTCGGATTGAATCACCGCGCTAATGCCAGTGTTGGCGACCCGCACCATCGGTGCTTTAGTTTCAACCGACCGCATGGCAGCCATCGCCAGCAATTGATAGGGAGCGGAACTGCTGCCGTACCAGGCATCATTGGTGATATTCACCAGCACGTCGGCTCCGCGCTTGACCGCGCGGCGGGTAAGGTTCGGAAACACGCTTTCGTAGCAAATAAGTACAGCGAGCGACCCGCCATGTACTACGAACAGGGTCTGCTCGCGGCCGGCAAACATATCGCCGAAACCAACCACGACGCGATTCACCAAACCGCCCAATATCTTTCGCAGCGGCACATATTCACCAAATGGTACTAACTGAATCTTGTCATACCACGCCACAACCTGGCCCCTGTCGGATACCAGGTATGCGCGGTTGTAAAAGCCAACACGGTCGTCTTCAACTCCCAAAGCCGGAGCGCCAAACAGGATTGGCTCGCGGCTGCGGGCCGCGAGTTCGAGCAATCGCTGCCGGTAAGCTGCGTCATCGGCGAAACGCGCCGGATAGCGGTCATCTGGCTGAAAGAAAAAGCTCGCTGCAGCCTCGGGCCAGATGACCAGGTCGGCGCCGCGCTGCGCTGCCGCCTCGGTCTGAGCGCGATAGATTGCAAAGCTGGTTTCAAGGAATTTCGGATCCCACTTCAGCGATTGTGGTATATCGCCCTGGACCATCGCTACTTTCAGTGAACCTCGCGGCAGCACAGCCGAAAGCTGATGGACACGCCAGGAGCCGAAAATCAAAGCGAGTGCCATCGACGCGGTCAGGATGCCCAACCCTGCAGTTTGCTCCCGTCGGGAGTAGGCCTGGAAAATGATTGCATAGGTTACGACATTGAAGAAGACGATGAGGGCGGAGACCCCGTAGACCCCGGTAAACTCCGCAAATTGAATCAATTCGACGTTGCGGTAGGCGGTGTAGCCCAGCAGGTTCCAGGGAAAACCAATCGGAAAGTAGCTGCGAACCCACTCCAGCGCGGTCCAGGCAATTGGCATCGTCAGCAGCCGGGTTATTCCCAGGCGCCGCGCCGCCAACTCGCCACTCCAAATTGCGGCCCCCGTGTACAAACCCATGATGGCTGCCAGCAGCAGCATCGGCAATGCGGCGAGCACCGTTGCCACGCCAGCGAAATCATGGAGCGCAATGACTATCCAATAGAGCGAGCCGACGAAGCAAAAGAAGCCCTGGAGCCAGGCGTAACCGAACACTCGTCGCATCGATTGGCCATGGATCGCATAAAATAGAGGCACAAACGCGACCCAGGCGAACAAATTCAGGTCGACCTTCGGGAATGCGGCCGCGAGCGCTGCTCCGCTCACTGCGGCGAGCCCCGCCCGCCTAAGCTTATCCTGCGGGATTTTCAAGCGGCACCAAACAGCTCTCGAAGAGGGATGATTCCGGCGCATGGTGGAGTGCCTGCGAAACGGTCATAGAGCTCGTCGACATCGCGCCAGCTTTCCACCAAAGCTACTGCACCCTGTTGGGGGAGTGGCAGTTGCCCTGGGGTACGCCATTCGCGTTCGAAAGTCCAATCCAGTGGCGGCGTCTGTTCGAGGTCGATCGCTACTACCCGCCACAACTCCTGCTCATTCAGCATTTGGCACGCTTCGCGCCATGGCAGATAAATGACCGGCCGGGCACCAATCGCGAAAGCATATCGCTTATCAATCGCAATGCCGAAGGGTTCATAGCGCCGCCGATTGTCCCGTGTCAGCAGCCGGTTGAGTTCCGTCCATGGCGCATCGAATAAGCACACCACCGCGCGACTGGTCCGCACCATCCGCCTCGAAGCTCGGATCACGCGTGTGCGGAGTATCGCCACGAGATTATCCATCGCATCGCCCTCGGCAGAGCGGCGCGTGAAATGGGTCAGCATAGCGGCGGAAGGAAGTTGGAGAGCCGCCCGCGGCATCACGGATTTTCAGGCGTTGCAGCTGAAGGGCACTCGGCGGATCGCTTTCTACTCGAGGCCAGGGCGGCGATGAGTTCGCGCTCCCGGGCAAACATCCGGCGTGCCTCCGCACGCGATTTCTCATGATCGTAGCCCAAGAGATGCAAAATCCCGTGGACCAGAAGCGTGCGCACACGCGACTCCGGTGTTGCGCCGATTTCTTCAGCCTGCCGCAATGCGGTATCGACGGAGATCACCACGTCGCCGAGCAGTCGCCTTACCGTCCGGCAATCCAGTGCTGCCCGTTCATTCTTGTACGCGAATTCGCACTCGAGTTGAGGGAATGAAAGTACGTCAGTGGGGGAATTTTTGGATCGGTAGGTGCGGTTCAGTTCCTGTATCGCCGCGTCATCAGTCAACACCAAGGAAAGTTCGCAATTCTCAAGTGACAACAGCTTCAGCAATGCCCGAGCATCTGCGCCCACCCCACGCACGTAACGGCGTCCAGACGCGCGCTCACACCTAAGCACCACCACTGCGTTCACCGAGAAATCCTTGCCCTACAAGGTGTCCCGCCATAAGCACGCGCCGCGACTAGCCATTGGCGTTGCCGCCGTCATGTGGCGGACTGGCGGAGCCTTCGCCGTTGAAAGATTCGTATGCCGTAATTATCGCCTGCACCAGCCGATGACGTACCACGTCACGCTCATTGAAATAGATGAAGCTTATCCCTGGTGTATTGGCCAACACGGTGCGTGCTTCTTTCAAGCCGGAGAGTTTGCCGCTAGGCAGGTCTATCTGCGTAATATCACCAGTGATGACTGCTTTTGAGCCATACCCCAGACGAGTCAAAAACATCTTCATCTGCTCGGAGGTGGTGTTCTGCGCCTCGTCCAGGATAATGAAAGAATCGTTCAGCGTGCGCCCGCGCATGAAAGCCAACGGCGCCACCTCGATTGTGCCCCGTTCGAGCATTCGGCGCGCGCGGTCGAAATCGACCATGTCGTGCAACGCATCGTAGAGGGGCCGTAGGTAAGGATTAACTTTTTCGGCCAAGTCGCCTGGCAAGAAGCCGAGTTTCTCGCCGGCTTCAACCGCGGGGCGGCACAACACCATTCGCGTCACCTGATTTTTCATTAGCGCCGCCAGCGCCATTGCCATCGCCAGATAGGTCTTGCCGGTGCCTGCCGGACCGATACCGAACACGATATCGTGGTTCCGAATCCCATCAATATAGGCTTTTTGGTTCAGGCTTTTGGGGGAAATAATCCGCTTGTGCGCCGAGACGTAAACCGTATCAAGGAAAATATCCTTCAGGTCGACGCTATGGTCAGCACGCAGGATGCGGAGAGCATATTCGACGTCACCAGAATAGATTGGGTAACCACGCTTCAGCAGGTCGTATAGCTCGCTGAGTAGTTTGCCCGACAGGGCTTGCTCGGCGTGGCTGCCGGAGATTTTGAGGCTGCTGCCGTTCACCCCGATTCGTACGCCGAGCGTCTGCTCGATAGTGCGAATATGGCTGTCGTGCTGCCCGAGCAGTTCCGTGAAGAAGCGATGATCGTCGAAATGAAGTTCGAGCGAATCTTGGTTGGCTAGTTCAGAAATGGTTCCGTTTAACCTCGCGAATCGGAATGATGCTCAAATCCCAAATTAAATCTAATGGCCTGATCATAGCGACTTGTAGTGCGGGTGGGAATCGCCATGAACCGGCTGTGACTGGATGTGCAAGTCTTTTAACACTGTTACCTGAAGCCGATGATTAACCGTTCTATTAAACTTGCATGATCGAGCAGATTTTCCCGTCCTACTGTATTCGGACCAGGGAACTTACCCTCGCGAGTGCTTCATCCAGCCCACTGGTGTCACGCCCGCCGGCCTGTGCGAACTCTGGGCGTCCGCCGCCCGAGCCGCCGATCAGGGGAGCAATCTGCTTTATAATATCGCCGGCTTTGATCTTTCCTACTAGATCCGGCGTTACAGCTACCAGCAGGAAAGCCTTATCGCGCTCGAGATTGGACCCCAAGGCTACGACGGCGGACGCATATTTATCGCGAAGTCGATCGGCTACTCCGCGCAGTGCGCGCGCGTCTACCCCTTCAAGCTTGCGGGTGACAACCTTGATTCCGTGCACGTCCTGTACGGTTTCACCCGCGGATTGATGGCTCTCACCCGAGACCAGCTTTTGCTCGAGCGTGCGCAGTTTCCTCTCCAGTTCTCTCTCCCGGGCCAGTAGCCGCTCCAGCCGCTCAATGGTCTCGGTGTCTCGACCACCCAGGTGACTGCCGATTTGCCGCAGGATCTGCTCGCGGCTGCGAATAGTTTCGAGTGCCCCTTCGCCAGTCAGAGCTTCGATTCTGCGAACGCCCGCCGCCACGCCTGATTCGCCTTCGAGCTTGAACAATCCAATATCGCCGGTGCGCGCGACATGGGTTCCGCCGCAGAGCTCGATGGAGAAGTCGCCCATTCGAACAACCCGAACGCGGTCGCCATATTTATCGCCGAAAAAGGCCAGCGCGCCGGCTTTTAAGGCCTG
>JAMXLL010000120.1 GCA_024281015.1 Candidatus Binataceae bacterium | reverse complement strand
ATACGATGCCTTCCAGACCCATCCGGCAAGCCTCGCGCAGGACGTCGGCGCCGTCACCCTCGAAGTGCCGGGAGTAGCGTAGCACCGCATCGGCGGCTGCGACTTCGCCTGTCAGCCCGGCCAGGATCTCTTTTCGCTGTTCCAGCGGTAGACCGGCCAGGTCGCGTCCGTCGAGATGTAGCAGGTCAAAGACAAAATACACGAGACGGCCGCGTTCGTGTTCCTTCAATACGCCCTGAAGCGCCTGAAAGCTGGTGACGCCGTTAGGCAAAACGACCGCGGCTTCGCCGTCGATGAGTGCCTGCTCGAGCGCCAGCTCTTTCACGGCAGCGGCAATTTCCGGAAACGTTGTCGTCCAGTCGTTCCCGTTGCGCGTAATCAGGCTAATCTTGCCATGTTCAACGCGGGCGCCAATTCGATAGCCGTCGTATTTTAGCTCATGTATCCACTGGGGACCTGCCGGTGGCGATTTGACCAGCGTTGGCAGTTGCGGTGAGTAAGTATCTGAAAGCACATCGTTGTGCCGCGATAAGCGCGCAGATGATGTTCGAGCCGGGTTTGCCACACACTCGATCGTAGTCGAACTGGTCGGCAAGTTCAGCTAAAAAATCGAAGCCCTGATTCAGAGATGCTGCCCGAATTACTATATATAGTTTAACGGAGATTCGGACTGATGGATTTTGCCTTTAATGCTGACCAGCAGATGCTGCGGAAGACGCTGGCCGATTTCGCCAGCCGTGAACTGACACCCCACTACATGGCACATGATACCGACCACGACCTGCCGCGCGAGATTGTGCGCAAGCTTGGGGCGCTCGGTCTATGCGCGCCAATGGCGGAATCCCAGTACGGCGGACAAGAGTTGGATTATGTGTCACTCGGCATTGCTCACGAGGAAATCGCACGGGGCGATTTCAATGCCGCTTACGTTCTGCTGCTTAGCGCGCTCGTCGGGGCAATTATTTCATCCCATGCCAACGAACGTCAGAAGCAGGTGATGTTGCCCCCGATTTGCCGGGGCGAACACGTCGCGGCGCTCGCGGTCACTGAACCGGGCGGCGGCTCCGATGCGGCACACGTGAAACTCGCCGCGCGGCGCGAGGGCGACAGTTACGTACTGCAGGGTGAAAAGACCTCGATATCATTCGCCTCGTGGGCGGATACGGCCCTGGTGATGGCACGAACTGGCAGTTATGAAGCCGGCGCGCGGGGTGTGAGCGCCTTCTATGTGGATCTTCATTCGCCGGGCGTCACTCGTCATCGATTCAAGGACTTGGGATCGCGCGCGATCGGCCGCGGGCAAATCTTCTTTGATGCGGTTCGGGTCCCAGCGGAGGCCCGTATCGGCGAGGAGGGCAGCGGTTTCGTGGAGGTCATGCAGGGGTTTGATTTCAGCCGGGCTCTGATTGGGCTGATGTGCCTCGGCGCTGCGCAACAAAGCCTCGACGAGACCTGCCAATATGTTGCGGATCGGAATGCGTTCGGCGGGGTGCTGGCACGCTTCGAAGGCGTTTCGTTTCCGCTAGCGGAAGCGGCGGTTAAGCTGCGGGCGGCCCGACTGCTGTGCTACGAGGCGTTGTGGCTCAAAGACGAGGGTAAGCAGCATGGATGGGTCGCCGCCGGAGCAAAATGGTGGGCGCCGGAACTCGCCGCGCAAGTTCTGCATCAATGCCTGCTGTTACACGGCCATCTCGGCTTCAGCCTCGACCTGCCCCATCAGCAACGAATGCGCGACGTCATTGGTCTCGAAATTGGAGACGGCACCGCACAAATAATGAAGCTGCTGGTGGCCCGCGAGGTTATTGGCCAAGTAGCACGCGGCTATTAGAGCAACGCCCGCCGGTGAGTTTCGGCCAAGGTTTATGCTGGGAGATGGGCGCGGAAGCGTAGCCGCATATAATCAGCGGTCCAGCGCCCGCGCTCGTCGCATAGCACCGGCCGCAGCAGCTCGATCACTTCATCGCGCGCGGCACTCCGCTGTTGTTCCGGCAAGCGCGAAAAAAAGGTCGCGGCGAAAACCTCGAGCCATCCCGTCATATCAGTCGGCAAGGGCGTTGGACGTGGAATCAGCTCGATATAATCAACCATAAACCCCTGGCGCTCCAGGCGTGCCCGGTAGTCGTCGACCGTCGGAAAGTACCAGGGGATGAGGCGTTGCGCGTCAACTCCATACCGTGCCATCACCGCCACTATGGCTACCGCAATCGACGCAATGCATCCATGACCTCCCATTTCTGCCACAAAGCGGCCACCTGGCTTGAGCGCGCGCGCGACACCTGCAATGACTGCGTCGGGATCGGATTTCATCCAATGTAATGCGGCATTGGAGAACACTGCATCGAATTCATGTTTAAATTGCAGCGCGAGACCGTCCATCACCCTTGCGTCGAGGCCGCGCTTCCCAGCGGCGTTCACCATGTCAGGCGCCGCATCCACACCGACGACGGCCGCACCGGATGCAGCGATCTTTTCCGTGAGTACTCCATCACCACAGGCAAGATCGAGAATGCGCTCCCCGGGCGAGGGCCTGAGCAGTTCGAGCACCGGTTGCCCGAGCGCCGGCACGAAGTGCGCGTGTTCGGAATAGCTATCAGCCAGCCAATGCTGGCCCTGCTTAGTGTCGGCAGTCATGCTGTTTCAGGCCGAGGCACTTGGTAGGCCGCGACGCGAGGCTTGATGCTCGCTGCGGCTGCTCTGGGTATGAGAGCCGATCCGCAGGTCGCCATTGAGGTAGGCGCCTTCACAAACCGTGACATTGCCCGCCTCGATTTTACCCTTAAAGCGCGAACGCGGTCCCAAGACGACCGATTTTGAGGCACTGATATCGCCCTCCAATTCGCCCAGTACCACCAGACGCGGCGACCGTATGCTGCCACCGACTGAGCCGTCTTCGGAGATCACTACCAAATCACTGGAGCTGACCTCACCGCGAAAATGACCGTCGATGCGGATTGGTTCCTGGAATACGAGGTGGCCGGCGACCCTGACGTTGCGATTGATGGCGACACGCGCACGCTCCTCGATCCACGACGGATGAATATCAGCAGGCATTTCTGCCTGACCCGTTGGCATGATGTTGCCATTCTGCGACCGTGGGCTCTGGGTTGGTCCAACCAGTCCCGAATTTACGTCCGAAAATCGCATGATCCCACCCCAGTTCAAGGCGCCGGGAATACGTGGCAGGCGACGGCATGCCCCCCGTGCCCGGCAGTCAAACGCGGCTCCACTTCTTTGCAAATATCTTTCGCATAAGGGCACCGCGGATGGAAGCTGCACCCAGCGGGCGGGTTAAGAGGACTCGGTACCTCACCGGTGGGCTTGATGCGCTCGGCGTGCGCTCCGACCTGAGGAATCGCCGATAGCAGGGCGCGGGTATAAGGATGGCGGGCGCTTGAGTAGATCTCATCGCGACTCGCCAGCTCCACAATTTTGCCCAGATACATAATGGCCACCCGCTGGCTGATGTGTCTTACCACCCTCAAATCGTGGGCGATGAATAGATAGGTAAGCCGCAATTGCTCCTGGAGATCCTGCAGCAGGTTGATTATCTGTGCCTGAATTGACACGTCGAGCGCCGACACGGGTTCATCCAGCACGATAAAACGAGGGCTGACTGCCAAGGCCCGCGCAATCCCAATGCGCTGGCGCTGGCCGCCTGAAAACTCGTGCGGGTAGCGGTCGAGCGCGTCAGCTCCCATCCCCACCATCTCGAGCAATTGGCGAATGCGTTGTTGTTTCGCGCGTCCGCGCGCGAGACGGTGAATCTCAATGCCTTCAGCGACAATCGCCCGCACTCGCATGCGCGGATTCAGCGATGAATAAGGATCCTGAAACACCAGTTGCATCTCTCGCCGCAACTGGCGCAATTGTTTGCGAGAAAGCGCCGCCAGGTCGCGACCGTCGAAGAATACCCGTCCCGAGGTCGGCTCTGTCAGCCGCAGGAGCAGACGGCCGAGAGTCGATTTGCCCGAGCCGGACTCGCCCACCAGGCCCAATGTTTCGCCGGCAGAAATCTCCAGCGTCACGCCGTCCACTGCCTTGACGGAGAGGCGTCGTTGGCCAAAAACTCCTTCAGCTCCGGCGGGAAATTCCTTACGCAGCTGAATAGACTGGACAAGCACCGGGTCTTGGGCTGCTTTGGGCGCGAGCACGGACGCGCTCTCAGACGCGGATACAAGAGACATAATGGCCTGAGATTTTTTCCTCCAACGGCGGATCAACCCGCGAACAGTCGTCGATCGCGATCGGGCACCGTGGATGAAACCGGCATCCCGAAGGCGGATTCATCGGAGTAGGCACCACGCCCGGAATAGCCTGCAGCCGTTCGCGGCCCGCGTCCAATCCCGGCAAGGCGGCAAATAAGGCTTTTGTATACGGGCAAAGCGGGTTGCGAAAAAGCTCGGCAGCCGAGGTTCGCTCCATCACGCGTGATGCATAAAGAATAGTCACATCGTCCGCATATTCGGAGACAATGCCAAGGTCATGGGTGACCAGGATAACGGCCAGCCCAAGCCGCGACTGCAGGTCTCGAATGAGGTCGAGAATCTGTGCCTGGATTGTGACGTCAAGTGCAGTGGTCGGCTCATCAGCAATCAGCACGCGAGGATTACAGCCCAGCGCCATCGCGATCATCACGCGTTGGCGCATTCCGCCCGATAGCTGATGGGGGTAATCATTGACACGGCGCTCCGGGTCGGCAATCCCGACCATTCGCAACGCTTCAACCGTTCTAGCCCGAGTTTCGCGGCGGTTGGTACGCTGATGCAAACGGATTGCCTCGCCGATCTGGCTGCCGATGGTGAAGACCGGATTAAGCGACGTCATTGGTTCCTGAAAAATCATGGCGATCCGCGCGCCGCGGATCGACCTCATTTCCGGCTCCGACAGGCGCAGTAAGTCCAGGTCTTCGAACGTTATCGAGCCCCCAACGACCCGGGCATTTTCCGGGAGCAAGCGCATGATCGAAAGCACGCTTACCGTCTTACCCGAACCCGATTCGCCGACCAGGCCGGTGAGCCGGCCGGGCGCCACCGAAAAACTGACGCCATCAACGGCCTGGACTTCACCCTGGGACGTGAGAAAGGAAACGCTTAGGTCGTTTACTTCAAGCAGCGCGTGCACACCTTCATGAGGCTATCATTCGCGGTTAGCGTTGCGAAAGGCAGTCGCACGAAGCATTCTGACCTAATCGAATGGCATCAGCTTGATTTCGCATCGCGCTTTCCGCGTATATGTGCCACCTGTCATTCCGGCTGATCCTCGCCATTCGGCTCCGCACCGTTGGTACTTGAATCGTCTTCTTCTCGCTCGGCGAGCGGCGATACTGCGCGAACTTTTTCGGCGGGCTCCAGCCTCACGAGGTGCACTCCTTGTGCATTGCGGCCGGTGATTCGCACCTGTTTGGCCTTGAGCCGAATTATCTTGCCATGATCGGTCACCAACACCACTTGGGCATCGCTATCGACCTGCAACACCCCCACCACTTTGCCGGTGCGCTCCGTTACGTCCATCGTGATCACGCCCTTTCCTCCGCGATGGGTCAGGCGGTACTCGAGGGCGGGGGTGCGCTTGCCGAAGCCGTTTTCGGAGACGGTCAGCAGGGTTTCGTCATCACGCGCCACGGCTATCGAGACCACTTCGTCCTGAGTCAATTTGACGGTCTTGCCGGTCTTCTCGGCGGATGACTCCAGTTCCATACCGCTGACGCCATAAGTGCCGCGGCCCATCGGACGGACCTCGTCTTCTTTGAAGCGAATGGCCTGTCCCTCGCGGGTCGAGAGCACTATCTGCTGATTGCCATCCGTAAGGCGCACCCCTATCAGCGCATCGCTGTCTTCCAGGTTGATAGCGATGATGCCGCTCGAACGAATATTGTCGAACTCGTCCAGGTCGGTTTTCTTGACCTGACCGCGCCGGGTGGCGAAGAACACATATTTGCCCTTGCAGTCTTTGGTAACGGGCAGAAACGCAGAAAGTGTTTCGTCGCTCGCGAGGCTGAGCAAGTTGGCTATAGAGCGGCCGCGCGCAGCGCGCCCCCCTTCGGGGAGTTCATAGGCTTTCTTTTCATAGACCTTGCCGGCGCTGGTAAAAAACAGCAGCCGGTCATG
Source organism: Candidatus Binataceae bacterium (assembly GCA_024281015.1). Classification (GTDB taxonomy): domain Bacteria; phylum Desulfobacterota; class Binatia; order Binatales; family Binataceae; genus JAMXLL01. The sequence continues at coordinate 29,341 of JAMXLL010000120.1, read as the reverse complement.
CGTGCGGACCGGGACAAGGTGCTCGACGAAATCCTCCTCGCTGGTTGTCGCGCCCAGTTTGCCGCGTCCGCCGCGCCGCTGCGTACGATACAACGAGAGCGGGGTGCGCTTGATATAACCGCCATGGGTGACGGTCACCAGCACATCTTCCTCGACGATCAAGTCTTCGATCGAAAATTCGCCCTCCGCCTCGATAATTTGCGTGCGGCGCTCGTCGGCGAACTCCTTTTTAACGTCCTTCAATTCGTCCGCAATCAGCTTCATCAGCTCGCTCTCGTTGGCGAGAATATTGCGCAAGCGGGCAATGTTCTCTTGCACTTCCTTGTGCTCAGCCTCGATCTTGTCGCGCTCGAGCGATGTCAGCCGGCGGAGCGTCAGATCCAGAATTGCCTGCGCCTGGGTCTGTGTCAGGCTGAATCGCTGCATCAGGCCGGTGCGCGCAGATTCGCTGTCCTGCGATGCGCGGATCAGGCGAATCACCGCGTCGAGGTTGCGGAGCGCTATCAGCAAGCCTTCGAGAATATGCAATCGCGCCTCGGCCTGCCTCAATTCAAATTGGGTGCGGCGCGTCAGAACATGCCGGCGATGGGACAGAAATTCGACCAGCATGTCTCGCAGGCTTAGTTCCCGCGGGCGCCCCTCATGGATTGCCAGCATGATTAGGCCGTAGCCCTGCTGCATCTGCGTCAGCTTGTAGAGCTGGTTCAGTACAATGCGCGGCTCCGCATCGCGCCGCAGTTCGATCACGATCCGCATGCCGTCGCGATCGGATTCGTCGCGCAAATCGCTGATTCCCTCGATTCGCTTGTCGTTGACCAATTCGGCAATTCTTTCGATTAGCCGCGTCTTGTTGACCTGGTAGGGAATCTCCCGGACGATAATCGACGCTTTGCTGCTGCGCTTGTCGGTCTCGATTGCGGCTGTCGCCCGAATGGTGATCGTGCCGCGTCCGCTCAGGTATGCCTGCCGCACCGCTGCCCTTCCGAGCAATTGGCCTCCGGTAGGAAAATCGGGACCAGGGATGATGTCGAGTATCTGCTCCAGCGTGAGGTCGGGGTTTTCAATCAGCTTCAGAAGCGCGTCGCACACCTCACCAAGATTGTGTGGCGGAATGTTGGTCGCCATTCCAACCGCAATTCCGTCGGAGCCATTAATCAGCAGGTTCGGGATTTGCGCCGGGAGCACTTCGGGCTCCTGATCCGAGCCATCGAAGTTATCGACAAAGTTGACCGTGTCCTTGTCAATGTCGGCCAGTAGCCGCTCGGCCAATTGCGTCAGGCGGCATTCGGTGTAGCGGTAGGCAGCAGGCGGATCACCATCGATCGAACCGAAATTGCCCTGACCGTCAACCAGCGGATAACGCATGCTGAAGGTCTGCGCCATCCGCACCAGCGCGTCGTAAACCGCACTGTCGCCATGCGGATGATATTTCTTGAGGACCTCGCCGACCACACCCGCGCACTTCGAGTAGCGCCGGGTAGAGAGCAGTCCTTCGCGAAACATTGCATATAGAATCCGGCGATGGACCGGCTTGAGACCGTCTCGCAAATCAGGCAGCGCCCGCCCGATATTCACGGACATCGCGTAGTCAAGATACGACTGCCGCATGTCGTCTTCGATACTCAGCCGGGCCGGTTCGTTGCGTATAGGTTCGTTACCGTTGGTTTCAGCCATTTACATCAGCCTGCAATGGGTTAAATGCGATGCAAGGAAACGTTCGCTCAAAACGCCAGCGGCGCACGTACATAGCGGCTGACGCACTCAGTCCACATAAGAGGTTCACGGTTTCGGGTGCTAAACACCAAGTAAATGAGGTTCTTAGCAACCGGTTGGCGCACCCGATTTGCCGCTCCGTTGAAGGGCGCTAGAAAAATCTTCGTTCGAACTGAGGGCGTTGCCCTGGGCTGATGCGCCGGCGCCTTTAGCGCCAGATGAGAATCTTCTCTGTGTGCTCGCCGACGCTGCTCTGCTATCTGGGACTGTGCTGACCGGAGCGATCTCTGCTGCGCATCAAATATCGAGATTTTTGACGTTGAGCGCATTCTCTTCGATGAACTGACGGCGCGGTTCAACCTGATCACCCATCAGCTTGGCGAAAATATCTTCGGCGTCCTCTTGCGAGGCGATTTCTACCCGCAGCATGGAGCGCGCTTCCGGGTTCATCGTCGTCTGCCATAGCTGCTCGGGATTCATCTCGCCAAGGCCTTTGTAGCGCTGGATTTCGACGCCTTTCTGTCCTGCTTGCAAAACGGCATCGGCAACCGCCTTAAGCGATTCCAGGGTGCGCTCCTCCTGGCCGGATTTGACGTTAAACGGCTGCCGATAGGTTTCAAGCTCGGCGCCGAGGCGGCGGATCTCGCGCATTTCGCCGCTATGAAACAAGGCCAGGTCGATTACGGTTGGCGGTGTTGCGCCATTGCGGGCGTGGGTGAAAACGATTTTCCAGGTAGATTCGCCGTCGGCAGTCACTCGGGTTTGCAGATTCCCATCGCCGACCATTTTCCTTAAATTCTCAGCCAGCCGCTCGAGCGCCTTCTGCTCGCGGAAGGTGTCTGGCGTCGCGCTCTTGTCGTTGATCATCTTTGCCAGCGCGACAACGAGCGGCCGCTCCTTGGAGCGCCTCTCCAGGCTTTCATACATTCGCTCCATGTGCAGGGCCCGGCGTACCAGCGTCTTGAGAGTTGCGCCTTTGAGTTCGCGCGTCTCTTTGCCTTTGCCGGAAGTGAACGTAACTGCCTCGGCACCGAGGTCGGTCAGGTAATCCTCTAAGGCAGGTTCGTCTTTGAGGTAACGCTCGGCTTTGGCTTTTTTGGCGCGAAACAGCGGTGGCTGCGCCACATACAGATAGCCATTTTCGATGATTTCCGGGAATTGACGGAAAAACAGCGTCAGCAGCAGGGTGCGAATATGAGAACCATCAACGTCAGCGTCCGTCATTATCACCACGGTGTGATAGCGTAGCCTCCCAACGTCCTTGTCGGAGCCGACGCCCATCCCCAGTGCCGTAATAAGCGTGCGCAGTTCGGCCGACGAAAGTACCTTGTCGATACGTGCGCGCTCGACATTAAGGATCTTGCCGCGCAGCGGCAAGATCGCCTGGATCCGCCGATCGCGTCCCTGCTTGGCTGAACCGCCGGCGGAATCGCCTTCGACGATAAACAGCTCGCTGCGCGCCGGGTCCCGTTCCTGGCAATCGGCGAGTTTGCCCGGCAGCGAACCTGAATCAAGCGCGCCCTTACGGCGCACCAGCTCCTTGGCTTTGCGCGCCGCCTCACGGGCGGTGGCCGCTTCAACCGCCCTTGCGACTATCCGCTTGGCGTCGGAGGGGGTTTCTTCGAGATGCCCGCTGAGCTTCTCATTGACCAGGGCTGCGACCAAGCCCTCGACCTCAGAGTTGCCGAGCTTGGTTTTGGTTTGGCCTTCAAATTGTGGTTCCGGCAGTTTGACGCTCACCACCGCGACGAGTCCCTCGCGGGTGTCGTCGCCTTCAAGTCTCATGTCCTTGTTCTTGAAGAGGTTATTTTTGGCCGCGTAGGTGTTGAGCGTGCGGGTAAGCGCCGACTTGAGACCCGAAAGATGAGTGCCGCCCTCTACCGTATGGATGTTGTTGGCGTAGCTGAAAATCGCCTCGTGCACCGCATCGGTCCATTGCAGTGCAACTTCAATGTCATCACCGTCACGGACGCCCTTGAAGAAAATCACCTCGTGTAGCGCGTCGCCGCCTTTGTTCAGGGATTCAACAAACTCCTTGATGCCGCCCTCGTAATGGAACTCTTCCTGTTTGCCGGTACGTTCATCGACGAGGTGGATCTTGAGACCGGCATTGAGATAAGCCATCTCGCGCAGGTAGCGGGCGATGGCGTCGTATTTGAACTTCACTTCCGGGAAAATGGCCGGGTCCGGTGAGAACGTGGTTTTGGTCCCTGTCAGCTTGGTTGCACCGCGTTCCTCGACCTTGCTCTTGGGGACCCCGCGCTCATAGCGTTGAAAATAAACTATGCCATTCTTGCGGACCTCAACTTCGAACTCCTCGCTGAGCGCGTTTACGACAGATGCTCCGACCCCATGCAAACCACCGGAAACTTTGTAGACGCCGCGATCGAATTTGCCACCCGCGTGCAGCACCGTGTGGACAACTTCAAGCGCCGAGCGTTTCTCCGTCGGATGCATATCTACCGGGATACCGCGGCCGTTATCCTCAACCGAGATGCGATCGTCGCCGTGGATTATGACGGTGATTTCCGTGCAGAACCCCGCCAGTGCCTCGTCGACCGAATTATCGACGATCTCGGTAACCAGGTGATGCAAGCCACGTTCGGCGGTGTCGCCGATATACATCCCGGGACGCTTACGAACCGCTTCCAGGCCTTCCAGGACCTTGATCGAATCGGCCCGGTAGCCGTCAGAACTCTGCTTATTTGCCATATTTGATTAGCGGACGAGAAGAGCAACCTGTTCGAGCTGACCGATGTATATTCTACCTTCAACAACCACACCAGTAAAGCGCGCCGAGAACATTCCCGACTCGTCCCAAACAATGTTATGTCACTCGAGGGAACGAACAAACTCACTGCGAGGACTGGAGTTCTGAGAGCATTTGGAGAGTCCGATGAATCGGCGCTGAGCAACCGGCGAGAAGGATCTATAAAACACTTTTTGATTGCAGCCGCGGCATGAAAGAGCTGAAGCCTTATTCCGAGGTTCTTGAGGCTTGAACGTTCATTGGATTTGCATCAGGTAGCCCAGGAACTCTCGAGCACCAATATAGCCAGCCCTCGTAGCGCGTACTCTGCCTCTGGAATCGATAAAGACGGTGGTCGGCACGCCCGCGACCTCAAACTGCTTCATCAGCGCTCTATTGCGCGCGTTGGCCGAGGTTAAATTCGCATTGATCCAGACAAAATTGCCGGCCTGTTGCACCACTGCCGGATCGGCGAACGTCGTATGTTCCATCTCGCGGCATGGGATGCACCAATCGGCGCTAAAATCCAGCACAACCGGCTTCCGATCAACCCGCGCTGTCTCTAATAAGGCGGGATCGAAAGAATGGAACATCAACTGGTGGGAAGTTCCTCGGCTCGTGAACAACAAATAACAGAACACCCCCACAGCAGTGATACCCAGTCCGAAGCGGATCACAAGGAACGGCTGCCAATTACGCCCCGCCCTCGAAACGAAGCCCAGAAAGATACCTGCAGCGATCGCATAGTACGGCAGAATTCGCGCTATCAAGCCGCCAGAGACAAGCGGATCGAGAAAGTAGAGGGCTAGACCGACCAGCACGAAGCCGAACAATTGTTCAACCCATGTGAGCCATTCACCGGAACGCGGCAACCGCCGAATACTGCCGGCCGCCAGGGCAAGGCCAACATATGGCAGCCCCAGGCCTATCGCCAGGGTAAAGAACAGTGCGAAGCCTAGCAATGCGCTCGCACTCTGCTGCACGATCAGCAGCAATCCCAACACGATGGGACCAATACAGGGCGCCGCCACCACCCCCATGCCGAGACCCATCACCAACGCGCCCTCATAACCTGGCCGGGCGGTTCCAGCCCGCTGCATCAACCAAACAGGAGTTCTGAGCTGCACCAGGCCGAAACTCGCGGCCGCAAGAACCAACAGCATAGCCGCGATAGCCGCTAGGACATAGGGATTCTGCAAGGCCGCACCGAACAGTCCGCCGGACAGCGCTGCAGCCACCCCGAGCACAGAGAAGGTCAAAGCGATACCCAACACATAGAGAATCGCTAATACAACCACCCTGCGCGGGCCACCGCCCTCATAGCCGAAGTACGCGATGGTCACGCCGATTAGCGGATAGACACAGGGTGTCAGATTGAGCGCCAGCCCGCCAAACAGAACGGCCAGAAAACCCAGCAGGTAGCCGTGCCGCTCAAAGATGCGTGCGAGCAGATTGCGGCTTCCGTTAGCTCCGAACTCATCCAGGGAAGTTCCCGGTTTGCCCGCAACGCCGAGGAGGTCCACCGGAAACGACCTGGAAACCGCATTAGGGCGCAGACATTCACGATCATTGCAGGCTTGATAATCGATCTTTACGTCGAATGTTGTAGTCGCCGCAGCATTAAAATTAGCCGGAGGCGTGAATGGGATACTGAACTGAACCCGGCCGGTGTAGACGGAGAGATTCTGGCCCGGCTCGAAAGCGAGGGAGATGTTCTGAGCGGGCGGATAAATGGGTTGTCCAATGGTGAGCCCGCGAATCTGGGCGAGGCTGATCCGGGTGGGGACCAGATAGCCGGCCGACGGATGATGGGAATTGATGTGCCACCCGGGCGTGATCACTGCCTCCACATTGAGCGCATTGGATCGGTTTGGAGCGACCGGCGCTTTCAGTACCGCGGCGTCTATCGCTACAACTCCGGGAATTTGAGCCGCGACACACTCCGCCGCGGCTGCCAACGCTGCTAGCAGGCATGCAAATGCCAGGAACGCGCAGGATTGCTTTCGTGCCACAAGCTCAGCCAATACACATGGTGAAGTGTACGACCTGCGGGCGAACTTAGTTGTCGAGTGGAGCTTCTCCAAAGATCGAAAGTGGAGCGTGATCCACGATCTCGAGCCCATAGCCGGGCAGGTTGGCGAGTCGTGGCGGCTTGTCGGTCAGGAGGATCATTTTGCGTACACCGACATCGCGCAAAATCTGTGCACCGATGCCGTAATCGCGGAAATCCGCCTCGGGCGCATTCAGCCGCGTACTGGGCCGTATGAGAGCACGTCGCGTGCCTGAGTTCAGGTCGCTGGCGATAGCCTCGGATTCGCGCTTGAGGTAGAGGATCACGCCCTCTCCCTTCACAGCTATGTACTCCATTGCCGCCTGCAGAAGATTACGCGTGTTTCGCTTGCTGTAGCCGAAGACATCACCGGGCAGATACTCGCGATGCGCCCGAACCAGGACAGGCCGTTCGGGGCTGACGTCTCCCATCGTCAGTACCAGATGTTCGCTCTGGTCGACCAGATTGCGATAGACGCAGGCCTTGAAGTCACCATACGCGGTGGGCAGCCGCGCCTCTGCGATACGTTGAATCATCGTCTCGTTGCGCAATCGATATTCGATGATGTCTGCAACCGTAACAATCTTCAGGCCATGAATGCGGGAGAATTCCACAAGGTCATCGCGCCGTGCCATCGTGCCATCTTCCTTGAGGATCTCGCAAATCACGCCAGCCGGCTTCAGCCCGGCCAACCGGGCGAGGTCAACGGCACCTTCAGTCTGGCCGGTCCGCACCAATACGCCGCCGTCGCGAGCGCGCAATGGGTAAACATAACCGGGCGTAATGAACTCGGCACCGGTCGCATCTTCGCGCACTGCATGCAGGATAGTGGTGGCGCGATCATGGGCGGAGATGCCGGAACCGGCGGCGCGGCGCGCCGTGATCGGAACCGTAAAGGCGGTGCCGAGCGGCGCCTGATTATCGCCGACCATCATGCTGAGCCCGAGTTGTTCGACGCGCTCAGGTGCCATCGGCAGACAAATCAGACCGCGCCCGTACTTGGCCATAAAATTAATGGCTTCGGGGCTGGCCTTTTCCGCCGCCATGCACAGGTCGCCCTCGTTCTCACGGTTCTCGTCATCCATAAGGATGATCATGCGGCCGCGCCGAGTCTCTTCGAGCGCCTCTTCTACAGTGATAAACGGTGCCTGCGGTGAATGTGTACGTGGTGCGATTTCCCCGAACATCGACTTCTATTCGCCGGCGGTTGACCAATTCAAGAACACAGTTCCACCCGGCGCCCGGCTAGATTCGGTTTACATTCTAGCCAAATCCCGAATCTGCGGCGAACGCTCCAACCTCGTCCCGTTCGCCGCCGCGCCGAGAGCATCCCGCTCAGGGCATGCGTTCCATAGGGGAGGGCCCTATAATCGCTTCAATGGTCGTAGGGAAATCAAGGTCGCGCGATCAGGCCGCAGGTCAGCGCGGGTTGCGTGTGCTGCCATCCATTGATGTCTGTCTGAAGGCAGCCGGAATTGACCCGCGTCTTAGCGCTCTTGGCCGCAACTATCTGAAGAAGATCGCTCGCGAGGCTCAGGATGAAATCCGTGCCGGGAGTGTTTCAGTAACGACGGAGGTAGACACCAGGCGCGAGCAGATGCTCGGGCAGGTGCTGGAACGGATGGCGGCGCTCGCCAACGCCGATGCACCGAAGTTGCGTCCCGTGGTCAATGCAACGGGGGTAGTGCTGCACACCAATCTGGGCCGGGCGCTGCTCGCTGAAGCAGCGGTTGAGGCGGTAAGGGTGGCTGCTACTTCAGCAATTAATCTCGAATATGATTTTGCGAGCGGCGCCCGCGGCGATCGCGACGCCGCCGTCGAAAGTGACTTGCTCGAGCTTACCGGCGCAGAGGCCGCTACGATAGTTAACAATAACGCGGCTGCAGTACTGCTAACCCTCAATACCCTCGCGGCGGGACGCGAAGTCATCGTATCTCGTGGCGAACTGGTCGAGATTGGCGGTTCATTTCGCTTGCCGGACGTGATGAGCAGCAGCAGCGCCCGCCTGAGGGAGGTTGGCACAACCAATCGGACCCATGCTCACGACTACGAGCAAGCGATTGGTCCGGAGACTGCCCTCCTGCTCAAAGTGCATCCTTCGAATTACCGGATAATCGGCTTTACGCACGAGGTCGGGCTCGCCGAACTGGTCAACATCGGCCGCGAGCACGGCATCGAAGTCGTTGAAGACCTCGGGGCCGGGGCGCTGATCGATCTGAGCCAGTACGGACTCCCACGCGAGTCAGTGGTGCGCGATCGTATCGCTGCAGGAGCAGGAATAGTTACTTTCTCGGGAGATAAATTGCTGGGCGGTCCGCAGGCCGGGGTCCTCGTGGGACGCCGCGAATTGATCGAACGGGTGCGGGCGAACCCGCTCAAGCGAGCTCTCAGGTGCGACAAGTTAACCGTGGCAGCGCTGGCCGCAACCCTGCGCCTTTATCGGCGCGGCGATCTGAGCAATGAACTACCCACTTTACGACTGCTGCGGCGAACTGCCGAAGAAATCGAGCTCATCGCAAATAGAGCATGCGATATCCTGAGAGAGCGGCTTGGAGGCGACTTCCGGGTGGAAATTGCCGATAGTTATTCCGAAGTCGGCTCGGGCTCTCTTCCGACAGTTCAACTCACCAGTCGCGCAGTTCGCGTTACTCATCCGCGGCTGCCTGCCGAATCCATCGCCGCACGGTTTCGACATGCGCAGCCTGCTGTGATTGGGCGTATCTCTGATGGCGCTTTCTTGCTCGATTGTCGGATGATTGATGATCCAGCAGTGTTGGCAGTCGACTTTCCTATAGCATCCGCTTAGCTAACGGTCCGGCGTTGCGGGACTAGACAAACCATTCGGATTCTGTTGCTGTACCAAGCTGCCGGTGTCTTGTTTGGCTCCACGGTCCGGCTCTCTTCAACCACGTTGCCGCGATCACCGGCCAGAAGCCGGTGAATCGTGATTCCTTTGCGAGAGGAGTGAGCAATGCCTGAGAAAACTTACAAGATTATCGAAGTAGTTGGCGTCTCGACGGAAAGCGTTCAGCATGCCGTGCGCAATGCCATTGGCAAGGCGAGCCAGACTGTTCGCAATATCGACTGGTTTGAGGTGCAACAGATACGGGGAGCGATTCACAATGGGCAGCCCGAATTTCAAGTTGCGGTCAGGATCGGCTTCCGTCTTGAGGGGCAGCCTATTACATAAGATTCCCGCATCGGTAAAACGCTGACCGGAAGATTAACAATCGTCCCCGGCGGGCGCTGATACGCTCGACTCTGACCAGTATCGGGGAAGTTCGCTGCATTTGTACGAGTAGCTTAGCCGAAAGCATCTCGTGAGATCGTCTAACCGTGGATATCATTGGTGTGGCCGTGATTGAGACGAGCGAGGTGCTGGCGCCATGAAAAGCTGCCCGCGATGTGGCAAAGAATATCCTGAGGGTGAACGTTTTTGCGAAGATGATGGCGCCGCCTTGGCTGAAGGTGGCGCTTCCATCCCTGGCCGCCTGACCTCCCCAATAACCGACGACATGGCGCCCGAGCAGAGCCTTGAGTGTCCGGTCTGCGGGGGCAAGGCACTGCCGGGCGAAGTCAGATGTAACTACTGTGGTGCTCGCTTGCGGGTGGATGGAGTGGAAGATAGCTCTTCCGCGCCGTCAATGCGTTTAAGGAATTCCGGTGCCTTTCCTCACACCGGGAGCCCTTCGAGTCCCCCGGAGTTCGCCAACGAATCGAGTGACGGTCGCACAAAAAGTCACCGTCTGCTCGCGCTACTGGGTTTTTCGACCGCCGCCATCATTGCATTGGCCGCCGGTGCGTGGTTTGCCGTATATCTGAGCAAAACTCATCCTTTTCCCGAGTCCCGCGCCACGCCTGCTGTTGCCGCCAGCGCACCAGTGGTGGAGCTGGCCAAGGAAGCTCCGCTTCGTACACAGGGCGATGTCCCTGGCACGACGCCCCGCGACTCCAATTCGTTACTCAAGGTATTCGATCACAACAAAGCTGGGTTAGCGAATGTCTACGCCAACCTGCTTGGTTCGAACTCAACGATGAAAGACGGAATGCTGGTTCGGCTGCATATCTTGCCGGACGGCACCGTCGATAATGGCGCCGTGAGGATCTCGACGCTGGGTAATCCTAGCTTCGACGCAGAAGTGATCGAGGCGATGACTTCATGGAAGTTCGATTCGATCAAAGGCTCGGGCGTATCTGCCGATTACCGCGTGATCTTCGCACCGTCTTCCGGCGCCGCCGCAGGCGTTGAGTCCGATCTGAGCACTAAATTAGCGAGCCTGTCGCCTACTGAGCCGGCCGAGTATGCCTTCTCGCCATCGGGGGCTCCTTCCGCAGCGGTGGCTGAAAGCAGCCCGGCGATGCCGAGCGCGGCCGGTACTGGCAGCCCCGCCTCGGCGTCAACTTCCGCCGTAGCTGTTGGCACACCCGCACCGGCATCGGAACCGACCATGGTGGCGGGATTACCACCAGCAGTATCGAGTCCACCGGCCGAGCCGAGGGCGACCGAAATGCCCGCTCGGCCCAAGGTTCGTCATCGCCCGCATCGACCCATCGAGATGGCCGCACTGCCACCCCCGAAGCCACCGCTGTTTGAGCGCGTGAAGGGCGAGCTTCATGCCAATCGCAGGCTGCGCCGCGTTCAGGCTTACACCAACGGCTCGGTGGTGACGATTTTTGGCAAGGTATTCGACGACGACGATCGGCTATTAGCCGAACGTACCGTGAGAAACACGGACGGCGTCAGTGCGGTAATCAACAATCTCACTACGGATACCCAACAATGGGAGCAGAACCAGAGTTTGATTACTCGTGCCTTGCAGAATGCCGGCTTGGATAACGTCCAGGTAAAGGTGATCGGTCAGGATGCCTATCTCAGCGGTCACGTCAAAAAGGAACTCGACCGCGAGCGTGCAGTTACCGTGGCGCAATCCGCCGCGCCAGTGAGAGTGCGCGAGAACCTCATCACGGTCGCAATCGGCAATATGTTCGGTTTTTGAGGTATTGCCTCACGTCTATCAGCTTGTCTTTCCGGATAAGCTTTTAGTGCCCGTTTGATGAGCACCCTTGACAATTGTTGAGCACTTGGATTAGATGAGTTATCTCCGCTATTTAGCTGCCCCCAGGAGGGATCCAGAACATATGCCTGATGCGCCAAGCTCGTGTAAGCAGGTGTTTGAACAGATGCCGAGCCGCTTCAAGAAGGACGCTGCGCAGGGTCTCAATGCCGTCTACCAGTTCGATCTCTCTGGGGAAGGCGGCGGAAAATGGCAAGTCGCGATCAACAACGATAAATGCGAAGTGAAGGAAGGCGCGCATGCGTCGCCCAACACCACTATCTCGATGGCAGCCCAAGACTACCTGGACATGGTTAGCGGCAAGCTGAATCCGCAAATGGCGTTCATGAGCGGTAAGCTCCGAATCACCGGCGATATGGGTCTCGCCCTCAGGATTCAGAGTCTTTTCGGCTAAGTCATACAAGTCATCTGCCCGGCTGGTCCTGAAAACTGCGTGCGTTGATTGCAATCAAGACAAGGTACTTTTGCAAACCTCCCAATCGCCAGCCGAGTGATGTCGTTGGCGTCATTATCTGATACATCAGCAAACAGAAGACCTCCAGCCAATTGGCGGCAAGCGCGTTTCGCCGCCTTGATGCAACTGTCGGTATTTCCGATCTTTTCCACTGAATCAAACCCGTTCATTCGCCGTTACTATTAGACTGTAAGTGAAACACTTAATCCCCAATGAAAGGACAGAAATGAGTTCGCAGGAATCCACCAGCCGCACGGCTCACCCTGAACCCATCGAGGAGAACGCCGAGCGCGACAACGATGCAGTTGCCAGTAAGCTTTCCAAGGAGCTGAACAACTGGCGGCGGCGGCGGACCAACGGTCGGCCAAAGCACAGCGAAGGGGAGCGTATCAATTTCCAGTCGGAAGCGGCACGTACGATTAAATTACGTGGCCATGAAACGCTGGTAGTTCGCAAGCCCAAACTCGTCAAGCCTGCCGCCAACGAGCGGACAAACCAATAGCCTCAGAGGGGTTCGTGCCCCAACAGCTCTCCTAGCGTCGCTAATTATCGCCGGGGCGCCTGCCAATGCGGTGATCCAGTTACGATCACGAACGGATCACGAACGGAAGACTTCGACCGGCATTTGACGCGCAGCCTGCCGAGCCGGATAGAGCGCCGCGAACCAGCACAGCACCATCGAGGCCAGAGCGACCATAACAAAGCTCAGCGGATGCGCTTCGACGGGCAGCGTCGAGATGCCATAGATCTTTTTCTCGATGTGGATGAAATGATAATGGGCCAATAGCCAGCATCCTAATCCACCGATTGTCAAACCAGCGGCGGTTCCCACCGCACCGACTATGAGTCCCTTGAACACGAACACTCGCCGTACGTCCGCAATTGTCGCACCCATCGCCCGCAAGACCGCCACGTCCTTGCGCTTCTCCATCACCACCATTATTAGAGTGGCGACAAGATTAAAGGCAGCCACCCCGATCAGCATCAGGAGCACCAAGGCATAGACGCGCTTGAGCATCTCGAATCCAGCCGCAGCAGCCTGATCGAATTCCTTCCAGTTCGATACGCGATAAGACCTGCCGAGCAGAGCACGGAGACGGGCTGTTACCGCATCGGTTTGCTCGAGATCGGACAGCCGGACTTCGATCCCGTCGACTCGCCCTTCCCGGCCGAAGAACTTCTGGGCATTGACGAGCCCGATCAAGACCAGGTTGCGGTCGACGAATGCAATGCCCGACTCGAAAACTGCGGTGACAGTGAAACGCCCGGTTCTGGTCGCGAGCTGGGCGTTTTTTCCCGCAACGATGGGAACTACCAGGCTAACAGGACTTCCGGCTTTAATTTTAAGCTTGTCGGCGAGTGTTGAGCCCAACGCGACCGCACCGCTGGAGGCTCGACCACCGGCTGCGGACAAAGTCCGGGCAGGATTTTCTTCTAAACCAGCCAGCGAGCCCTTTTGTACATACCCGCGCAGTTTTGAAATGACAGCATCGCTCGAAAGTTCGACCCCGCGCACAACTACGCCGCTGATGCCCTGCGGCGATGTCGCCATACCTTGGCCGACGATAAATGGGTCGGTGCCCGCCACCCCTGGCACCCCCCTGGCCCGCGCCTCAATCGACTGATAATCACTGAGCGCACCATCGTAACTCTGGATTTCGACTTGCGGCGTCAAGCTGAGAATTCGTTGGCGAAGGCTGGCCTCGAAGCCCCGCATTACGGCCAACACTATTACCAGCGCAGCTACTCCGAGCATCACGCCGACGGCGGTGAAGATGGTGGTGATCGAAATAAACGCATCCCTGCGCCGGGCACGCAGGTAACGCAGTGCGATGGTTAGTTCATACCGCACAACTTGTTTGAGTTAAGGCAGTCACGCCCCTGGAACCGTCAACGCCCGTCGCGCGGCCAAAACAACAAAAGCCATCAGAACACGACTTTCTCTTGCTTCAGTTGCTCTATTTGTGCGGCACTCATCCCGAGTAAGCTACCCAAGACCTCATCGTTATGCTGACCCAACGCCGGCGCCGGGCTCCGCAACCGGCCTGGTGTGCGACTCAGCCTATGCTGCAGTCCCTCGTACGGCGAAGGCCCCATACTAGGGTGGTCAAGCCAGTGCCAATAATCAAATGCCTGGAGGTTTTCGTCGCGGTGCAAATCCAGGCAATTCTGGACGGGGTAAGCAGCCACCCCAACCGCTTGTAGCGCCGCCGTCAGCTGTTCAGCGTTCCGCGTGCGGAGTAATTCGCTTAGGAATGAATCCAAAGCCTCGCGATGCTCCAGCCGCCCCACCATTGTGTCAAAGTGCGACTCAGTGGGTGGGTTCCCAAGTACTTTGAGCATCTCCTGCCATTCGTGATCGCTAGCGACCGCGAGTGCCAACCAGCGCTCGTGACCGTCATCATCGGCACAGCGGTAAGCACCATGCGGCGCATAACGCATTGAGCGGTTCCCACTTGGGCCCAGAACCCTGCCGCTTGCGAAGTACTCGATCAGGGCCGGGGCGAGATTATGGAGCGCCGCCTCATACTGCGCCATATCGATGTACTGCCCCTTGCCGGTTCGCCGGCGATAGTCGAGGGCAGCGATAAGGGCGCAGGCTGAAAAGCGGGGCGCGATAAAATCTGTATAAGCACCGTACGGTGGGCCCAGCTCCGATTCGGAATAACCGGCAATATGATAGAAACCAGCGAGTGCAGCCATCAGGTTGCCAAATCCAGGATAGTCGCGGTTCGGCCCGGTTTGTCCCTGCATGCAGGTCGACAGCATTATAAGGTCAGGTTTCAGCTCGCGTAGATGTTCATAATCAAGTTCCCATTGGCGCAGAGTTTTGGGCGTAAAACTCTCCGCGACGACATCGGCCCACGGCAAGAGCCGCAGGAAAATCTCGCGCGCCTTAGGCTTGCTCATGTCCAGCGTGATACCTTTTTTTGAAGTGTTGTAGCTGGCAAAGAACTGACTGCTGTTGACCGCGGGCTTGGCATCTTTCCACGGAGGTGCCAAGCGCAGCCCGTCGAGTCGCGCTGAAGACTCGATACGGATCAAGTCAGCGCCGTTATCGGCCAGATATTTGGTCGTGACAGGACCCACGCCGTACCAGGTGAAGTCCAAGACGTGAATACCCTCAAACGCGTATTGTCTCATGAATCCTCCGGCGCCGCCCGAACTGGGGTTTTCGGTTCAGGTCAAGGCTGAGTCGCTCAAATCGCCCCGACGGCGCGCAAGCGGACCAGGCGTTCCGGCGTCAGACCCAGCAAGCCGCAGTATACGTCTCGGTTGTGCTGGCCAATCTGTGGCGGAGGTCCCGCCGGCCCGACTGCAGTCGCACTCAGCTTGGCAAACGGGCCGGGCATCGTGAACTTGCGTTGAAGCTGCGGCGCATCAATCTCGACGAAATACTGGCGTGCGGCCAATTGCGAGTCCCCGGCAATGTCAGCCACCGTAGCAACCGGCGCTGCCAGGATCCGCCGCTGTAAGATATTCTGCCAGATTTCCTTTTTGGTTTTGGTCATCAGAAATTGTTCCAGTGCCTCTTCCGCCATCTCGAGTTCGCGCAAGTCGGCGTCGGTGGCACTCATAAATCCGGCGGGTGTAAGCGACTTTAGACCGCCTTGCTGAGTCAGCCAGGCGGGAGCCGCCCCCTCCTCCTTCATCCATTCAATAGTGGCATTCGTGGACGGCAAGTAGGCGCCGCCCGCCAGCAAACCCGAAATGTAACCGTCCTTACAGCGGAAAACCGTCTTGCGCCGACCACCTATGGCGCCGGTAAAGATGCCGCTACGGCGCAAATAATCCCCATGCAAAAGCGGCATAGCCTGTTCGTTCATAAGGGTGGAAACCACGCAGGCCTGCATATCCACTACAACGTGTTGACCGACGCCGTCGATTTCGCGCGGATAATGGGCAATTAGTGATGCGACCGCGGCTTCCGCTCCCGCATGAAGCCCGGCTTGCGGCAGGCTCATCTCGAGTGGCGGCTTACCCTCCTCACCCATTAAGTACATCATCCCACCTGCCGCCCAACTAACTATGTCGGCTGTCTTGTAGTCCCTGCCCGGCCCACGATCGCCGAAGGGAGTTATCGAGGTGTAAATCAAGCGAGGATTGAACTCACTTAATTGATCGTATCCTAATCCCAGTTGATCCATGTGGCCCAAGGGGAAGGATTCGACTATGAAATCGGCAATGCGAGCCAGCTCACGGAATAGCTCCCTGCCGTCGGCGGACTCCAGGTTGAGGGTCACCGACCTTTTGCCGGCATGATAGGCAACGGCATAGAAGCTGCGGTCAGGGCCCGGGCTGTCATCGAGAAACGGGGGAATCGCGCGAGTAGAACATCCTGCCAGCGGCTCGACCTTGATAACATCGGCGCCCATATCGGCGAACATTTTGCCGCACAGTGCGCCTTTCTCGTCGGCCATGTCGAGCATGAGAAAGCCTTTGAGCAGCTCCGATCCCATCAGGTTCCTCCTGGTCGCGATGATGAAGAGAACATAACCGGAGCGCCCAAGCGGGATCTACTTCGACCGGCTTTCTTCACCTAGGCCCGATATGTCCCCTGCCCAGCGGCACGTGCAGCCCCGATAGCCGTCGCGTAATCCGCGTGCTCGGGAATGATGAAGCGGCCATAGCCGAAATTGAGCCGTTTCATTTTTTGCATAAAGCGGAAGATGCGCGTCAGTTTGCCCGTCATGACGATATCTTCCTGCCCGCAGGCACGCGCCGCGGCGATGCTCAGCACCGATACTACCTCAACAATCAGGTTCATTATCGCCAGGGCTTTGTCTTCGGCGGTGGCATCGGCCGTGATCTTGCCGAAATTGGCCGCCGTGGTTCCCGGGGGCAGGTCGCCGATTGGACCTCCGGCAATATCCCGCACCGTCAGATCGACGCGGCCCAGGTCGCCGCGTTCGGCCATCGCTTCGAGCGTCCCCAGAGAAGAGACGCCCAGCATGTGGCGCGATAATCCCCGCAGGGTACCGCCGCCGAGTCCCGTTCCGCTCACGTGCTCGATGCGCTCGGGATTAACTGACACGATTGCGGTCCCGGTACCGAGCGATACCACGAGGGCCTGCCGCTTTCCGGCGAGCGAGGTACCGCCGATCCCGATAGCGTCAAATTCATTGACCTTGACTACGGGTAATCCAAACAAGGTATCGTCCAATGCGCGCGAGCCCGCGCCCGTCGCTGCCACACGACTAACCTTGCCAAGCGGAAGTCCACAGGTCTGCACGAGTTTGCCCAAAGCTCCGGCCGCCGCGGCAATCGGATCATTGGCTTCAATCGTGACGACGTGAACATCGCCATTATCGAGAACTACCGCGTCAGTGGTCGAACCTCCGATATCTATTCCGACAATCATTTTGGTGCCGACTCCTGTCCGGCCCGCTGAAATTAATGCCGCTCCAGAGCGAGCGACACGTAAAGGCTAGACTACTGGCGCCCGGAAACGCAAACTGGCTCTCCCGCACCATTCTGATGCGTCGTTTAGCGGCGCCCCAACGCTATGCTAGGGTTCTGTAATGAGGCGACGAGCTAGCGACCTCAGTCCCGGACTGTTCAAACCCAAGCGCACCGCGACACAACCGTTAGCCGACCGGATGCGGCCACAATCACTGGATGAAGTGGTCGGCCAACGGCACCTGCTGGGCCCCGGGCGGTTGCTGCAGCAAATCGCCACCAGAGGAGCACTTCATTCTATTATCCTCTGGGGGCCGCCCGGCACCGGCAAAACTACGATCGCGCGCCTGCTGACGGAAAGTTCGGGCGCCGTCCTGCGTTCAATCAGCGCCGTAACCGCCGGCGTTGCAGAATTGCGCGACGCGGTCGACTTTGCCCGCCGCTCACTCGATATCGAGGGTAAACGCACCGTCCTTTTCATCGATGAGATTCATCGCTGGAACCGTGCTCAGCAGGACGCGATTCTCCCGCATGTGGAGAGCGGGTTAATTACTTTGATCGGGGCAACTACCGAAAATCCTTCGTTCGAAATCATTGCACCGCTGCTCTCGCGTGCTCGGGTGCTGGTGCTCGAACCGCTCTCCGAAGAGGACGTAGCTACTCTCGTAAACCGCGCTCTCGCAGACAGCGAACGAGGTCTCGGTGCCCAACGACTGACGGTCGATGACGAAAGTTTGGCACAACTCGCCCGTTTCGCTGGCGGCGATGCGCGCCGTGCCTTGGGCACGCTCGAAGTTGCCGCCGAGTTGACTATCAACGCCGGGCGACGCGCGATCACGACGGTGGAGGTCACCGAAGCCGCTCAGCATCGAGCGTTGCGCTATGATCGTGGCGGCGAGGAGCACTACAACGTTATCTCGGCATTCATAAAAAGCATGCGTGGCAGCGATCCGGATGCTGCGCTTTACTGGATGACCCGCATGGTTGAGGCGGGCGAGGAACCACTGTTTATTGCCCGGCGAATGGTGATTTTCGCCGCCGAAGACATCGGCAATGCTGATCCACCTGCGCTCCAGGTTGCGATTGCAGTGAAAGACGCAGTCGATTTCGTCGGGATGCCGGAGGGCATCATTCCACTGGCCCAGGGCGTCACCTATCTTTCATCGGCGCCTAAATCCAACGCCTCATATCGCGCGATGATCGCCGCCCGCGCCGACGCTCGCGAGCGGGGGCCTTTGCCGGTGCCGCTCCATCTCCGTAACGCGCCCACCCCCCTCATGCGCAATCTCAGGTACGGGGAAGATTACAAGTATCCGCACGACTATGAAGGCGCGGTCACGCAGCAGGCCTACCGTCCACCGGAAATTAACGACAAGCTGTATTATCTGCCGTCAAATCGTGGATACGAGGAAACAATCCGCCAATTCCTGGATAAAGTGCGCCAGGGGAAAAGATGAGCGGAGCAAGCGAATGAGCGTCAGAAACAGGTTCGCTAGCGACTAAAATCCCCAGGCGACCGGTCGAGAATCGGTGCTCTATGGCAATTGCCGGGGGCTTTCCTTGATATGGACCGATCAGTCAAACTTTAAGGTACCGGCATCTGGTCTGAACCGCCGTGCCCAGTGTTCAAAGCTCGGAACCACTCCGGCACCGAGTTGAATAACAAAATGCCTGATAGGCGAAAATCGGTCTCGCAGCCGCAACGTGACAAGAGCCCCAAGCCCGTTTTCGATTCGCCGTTCCGCAAACTCAAGACGCTTGTTAAACAAGGCCAGTATCCAGGTGCGCGTCTAAAAGCAGCGCCACCAGGGACAATGCCACCACAACCCGCACAAGTTAGCCAGTTCGCCACTGACGAGGAAACATTGCTGCGGCAGGCACTTGAGGGTGTTCGGCCGATGGGAAAAAGGCCGGAGCGGGTGGCCGTCGAGCCCGTGGTTTCGCGCAATATCATTAGCGACGATGCTGAGGTGCTCGCGGAACTCTCGGACCTTGTTTCGGGCCAGGGTCCGTTTGAACTGACCGAAACCGAAGACTATGTCGAAGGAGCACGGCTCGGCCTTGATCCTCGCCTGGTAATTCGGCTGCGGAGGGGCGACTTCTCAATGCAGGGTCACCTTGACCTCCACGGCATGACGCAACCCGACGCCAAGGCCGCTTTAACTGAATTCATCCAGGAATCAGTAAGGAAAGGACGGCGCGCCGTGCTGGTGGTGCATGGGCGAGGACTGCGGTCACCCGGTGGGCGCCCGGTTCTCAAGCATGCCACGGCACAATGGCTCTCGCACGGCACAATCGGAGGTTACGTACTCGCATTTACCACCGCACAGATGTACGACGGCGGTACAGGAGCGCTGTGGGTGCTGTTGCGCCGCGAGCACAAGCGCGGCAGGTTCGATATTCTGCAAGGCGCGCGGCGCCGCGACTAAAAAAGCGGGGCTCATTGCTGAGCCCCGTTTTTGTTCGGTCTCGTCCTCTAATCGGGCGAGCCATCAATTCAGATCTTGCCTTGCAGAATGAATGCAATCACTAATGCGTAAAGGGTTAGCGATTCGACAAAAGCCAGGCCGATTATCATAGGCACGAAGAGCTGATTCGTGCTGTTCGGATTGCGACCGATGGATTCCATCGCTGATGCACCGATCCGGCCCTGACCAATACCACAGCCCATTGCGGCGATGCCTAACCCAATTCCTGCGCCGAGTGCCAGCAATCCGCCCCTGAGTCCTTCTCCCGATGCGGCAGGTGCGCCTTGCGCCATCGCCATCAGAGGAGAGGCCATCACGGCGATCAGCGCGGCGCTCAGTACGATCCAGACTTTTCGTATCATTTCCACGTTCCTCCTGTTAGGCGGACGACGTAGCACCTGCGAAGCACCTTGCGGAGCCTTTTTATTCGCCAATTCGGTTCCGTAAGCGAGCCCTTTTTGCTACGCGGCGCCCGGTCTTGGTTAAGCCGCTCCTTCACCCGGTCCTGTGGCTATTTAACCGCTCCTTCTATCATCTTCCACACTTCGGCCGGCTACCGGGTCCGGTAGCGGAATCGATGCATCATTAATCAGAGACCGACACTCAAAAACCCACACCACTAATGAGCAGCGGCGGCCATGCGGACGTAGCTGATTGCCAGGATAACAAACACCAGCGCCTGCACGACGCAGACGATGCTGCCCAACGCGTAAAACGCAATGGGCACCAGAAGGTATGTGAGACTGGTAAACAGCGTCAGCACATGGTGGTCGGCAAACATATTGGCGAACAGACGAATTCCGAGCGAGAAAGGCCGGAACAAATTGTCCGCAACTTCGATAACCACCATGAACCAGCCCAACCACCACAACGGGCCGAAAAAGCTAAGCAGGTATTTCGGTCCTTGATGAGCGAAGCCCTGATAGAGGTAATAAATAAAGCAGATTCCACCGAGCGCGAAGGTCAGATCGGTGTCGTTGGTCGGCGGCGTCAGCCCTGGTATCAGACCCATAAAATTCGCGGTCAGAATAAACAGGAACAGGCTGCCGAAAAAAGGCACGTACCGGCGCGCTCCGTGCAGCTCCGAGACCTGCGCGACCAGACCATCGACCCATTCCACCGCTACTTCCGCGAAATGGCGCAGGCTAAAACCCTCGTCCGGTATCGTCGCATCCGGAGCCGCTCGGAGGGCCAGGCGTGCGGCGTATCCGAAAATCAAAAGCAGCGCCATTACGGCCCAGGTAGCGACGAGTACAGTCGGCAATCTACCAGCGGCGCGGGCTAGCAGTACAAAGAAGTTAACCGGTTCGGACACTTAATTCCTGCCTCCGGGGCGCATCACGAGTCAGCTTGTCCTTGCTTACACCGCAGCAGACAGCTTGTCCGAGAAAGAAGCGCGCCCAACTTCAATAAAGATCGCCACGAACTGAGTCAAGGTGCCTGCAATAAAGCCGGCCAGGTTAATTCGGCCCGATTCGATAATCAGGTAAACCGCGCCGGTCAACAACAGCATTTTGAGCGGCGCTGCCACTAGCCCCAACCCGCTCGCACCGCCAGCCTGGCGTGCCAGCGCAAACACTGCGCGAACAGTCCAGCTTAAGGCGGTCATATTGGCCGCCATCAGCGCGGCTCCCAGGATGCACGCCGCTGCGCTGGCCGGCGAAGACGCAACGAGGAGGACCACCGCGACGATCAATCCCGCCAGTACCGTGGTCCGTTGAATTGCTTCGATAGTCGGCAATGCTCTTATGCGCATGGTCCGAGTCCTACCTAGCGGTTGGCCTTGGCGAAATTACGCAACTCCAGGATAAGGCGATAGAAGCCAAGGAAGACTCCACCAAACAGGCCGGCCAAGCCCAGCCACGGCCGGTGAAAATATTCACCCAGATAATAACCGCCCACGAGACCGGCGAGTATAGGCGAGGAAAATTCCAAGCCGATAATCGTAATGCGGAGATAGGGATGCGACCCTGGGGACTTGTTCGCCGTCATGGTCGCATGAAGGGTCGCAGGTTCAGTCTGGCTCCACAAGCTCGTATGTTACGAGCCAATAACCTGGATGGCATCATCGGCGGCTGCGATCGTTGCGTCTATCTCCTCGTCTGTGTGCGCAAGCGAGATGAACATCGCCTCGAACTGCGAGGGTGGCAAATAAATACCGCGTTCCAGCATCAGCCGGAAGAAGCGCGCAAATGTTAGAGTATCTGCTCGCCGCGCCTCATCGGCATTGGCCACACGATCAACGCCGAAAAACAATGTTAAAAGAGAGCCGGCTCGATTGATGGTCCCCTGACGGCCGGCACGCTCGAGCGCCCGCCGCAGCCCGCTTTCCAGTCGAGCACCGGACCTTTCCAGGCGAGCATAAGTCCCTGCTTGCTCCAAGGCCCGAAGGGTCTCGATTCCAGCGGTGACCGACACGGGATTTCCCGATAACGTCCCAGCCTGATAGACCGGACCTTCCGGCGCCAGAAGATCCATCAGTTCCGCTTTGCCCGCGACACCTCCGATCGGCAGACCGCCGCCTATAATTTTCCCCAGCATGACCAGATCAGGCTTGACGCCCAGCATTTCCGATACGGTTCCGTAACGAAAGCGGAAACCGCTGATGACCTCATCGCAGATCAGCACGGCCCCGTAATGCCGCGTGAGTTCGTGCAGTGAGCGCAGGAAGTCCGGCGGTGGGGGCACCACACCCATATTGGCGGCAATTGGTTCAACGATCACTGCGGCGATCCCGGCCGGCTCCGCGCTGAAGTATCTTTGCACCGCTTCGAGCGAGCCGTATCCGGCAATTCTGGTCTGAGCGGCGACAGCTTCGGGAACGCCGGCGCTGTCAGGCACCCCCAGGGTCATTGCGCCTGACCCAGCTCGCACCAGCAATGAGTCGGTATGTCCATGGTAACAGCCGTCAAATTTGATAATTCCAGGGCGACCGGTTGCAGCGCGTGCGATCCGTAGCGCCGTCATCGCGGCCTCAGTCCCGGAATTGACCAGACGAACCTTCTCCGCGGCCTGAACTGCGGTGGTGATTCGTTCGGCCAGCTCGACCTCAAGCCGGTTGGGTGCGCCGTAAGAAAAACCACGTTCGAGCTGATGGCCAACGGCGCCAGCTATCTGTGAATCGGCATGGCCGAGAATCGCGGGACCATAGGAGCCAACGTAATCGATAAAGCTGTTGCCATCGGCATCATAGACTCGCGCACCGTGCGCCCGTTCAATAAACACTGGCGAACCGCCGACCGCCTTCCAGGCTCGCACTGGTGAATTGACCGCTCCAGGGATCAGAGCATTCGCACGTATGAACAGATCAGCGGAGTTATTCACAGGTAACATAGGTTACATACCATTTTCAGGTCCAAACAACTCTTCTTGGGACCACTTGCGCACGCCTGACGGCCCAAGGCATCGCTTCGCATCTCATTGACCAGAAGAGGAATTTGGCTCCCAGAGCGGCTATCCCGCAATTCTCAATTTCATTCACCAGTCAATAATTTTTAATAAACTCTATATAGGTCAAAAAAA
This sequence comes from Candidatus Binataceae bacterium, assembly GCA_024281015.1. Lineage (GTDB taxonomy): Bacteria > Desulfobacterota > Binatia > Binatales > Binataceae > JAMXLL01. The sequence continues at coordinate 5,910 of JAMXLL010000120.1, read as the reverse complement.
TTCCTTAAAAATCGCGACCTTTGCGGGAGCGTTTAGGTATCAACTTGAACCATGCTTGCGAAAATTCTAAATCCTTCCATTCATCACCGCCACACCCTGAAGACAAGGGGGAACTCAGGAGGCGCGGACAGCCCAGATCGTGACCCTGGTCACGAAATTTCTCCAAGAGATTAACCGCTACCGTCCGGCTGCATCGCAGGAGAGCGGGTGGATAGCTGACCAGTCTATGCCGTAAAAGCCCTTGGATAACAAGGGAAAGTGTGGTTATCAACATATGTTTATAAAGCTGTGAGTAATTAACTGACTACTACCAATTTGGCTCATCGATTATCGCGCGAAGCCCAACACGGGGGCGGGCCGTCAAATAATGGAGGAATTAACGCATGAACGGTGTGTGGCAAAGGGCTGCTGATCGAATTCGCGAATCGCTCGGCCAGGTCGGGTACGAAACGTGGATCGGACCATTAAACTTCGTCGGCCTTGAAGACCGACTGGCGACTATCGAAGCTCCTAACCGCTTCTTTCGCGACTGGGTCAGCGACCGTTATCTCGATCTCATGCAGCAGGTGTTGTCGTCGGAACTCGGCGAAAGCGTCGAAGTCAAATTGATTCTCGGCAAGGACGAGATGCCGCATAAAATCGCCGTCGCCACCAATGGTAACGGCCACAGCCACCAAAGGATGGCCGGCAACGGGCATACAGCCAAAGCGGATTTGAGCACCCAGGCTGTGGGAAGCGCAGTGCATCCGCAGCTCAACCCGCGTTACACCTTTGCCGAATTTGTCGTAGGCTCCAGCAATCAGTTCGCTCACGCAGCAGCCTTGGCCGTCGCCAACCGTCCCGGCGAAAAGTACAATCCCCTGTTCATTTATGGCGGTGTCGGGCTGGGCAAGACTCATCTGGCCACTGCCATCGGTCATCATGTATGGGCAGCGAGTTCGCACCAGCGGAAGGTCCTGTTCATGCCGGCCGAGGTCTTCATGAATGAACTTATCAGCTCGATCCGGCGGGAAAAGATGGGGGAGTTCAAGGAAAAATTCCGGCGTGTTGACGCGCTTATCCTGGACGACGTTCAGTTCCTGGCGGGCCGCGAACGCACCCAGGAGGAATTTTTTCATACGTTTAATTCGCTCCATTCGGAGCGCCATCAGATCGTGCTGACTTGCGACAAAGTTCCCCGCGACATACCGGGTCTGGAAGAACGGCTGCGAAATCGCTTCGAATCAGGCCTCATCGCCGATATCGGCGCGCCTGACCTGGAGACACGCGTTGCAATCCTGCAAAAAAAGGCGGCGCTGGAATGCCTCAATATGCCTAGCGAGGTGGCGATGTATATCGCGCAGAATGTGTCATCCAACGTGCGCGAGCTGGAGGGCTGCCTGACCCGTCTGGCGGCGCTTGCCTCGCTCAATACTTCGCCGATGACGATTGATTTCGCGCGTCAAGCGCTGCGCGACCTTATTCGAGCCCACGAAACGAAACCTGACATCGAGGCAATTCAACGCACAGTCGCCGATTTTTTTCACATCCGGCTCGCGGATCTCAAATCCAAGCGGCGGACCCAGCATATTGCCTTTTGCCGGCAGGTCGCGATGTATCTGTGCCGGAAGATTACCGAGAGTTCCTTCCCCACCATCGGCGAGAGCTTTGGCCGCGACCATTCTACTGTCATTCATGCTTTTAACTTGATTCACCGGCGAGTGACTAGTGACTCAGCATTCCGTTTCTCGATCGAAAAGATTGAACGCGAGCTAAAAAACGTTCAGACAAGTTCTTTCGCGCCCGCGCCACCTGCCTGAGCTGGTAGTTTGTGATGGTGGATGAATTTGTGGGTAAGGCGGGGATAAATTCCGGTTATCGACAAGCGCTCCGCAGGCGTACATGGCAGAGGCCTGCAGCGGGTCCCCTTCACCACAACTTTGTAAGTGTAAAAAACCCTGTTGTGGTGAGCCTTTAGGAGAATAATGCACAAATCGACAAGCCTTTCTGTCTCTATTAAATTTCTTTTGAAATTGATCTCTTAGAGTAATAGCAGGAACCCTGCAGGACGATTTGATGGAATTGGCAATAGAGCGCGTCTCACTACTCAACAGCCTCTCCCTGGTTCAAGGGATCGTCGAACGGCGTAACACCGTGCCGGTCCTTGGCCATGTGCTGATCGAGCCCGGAGAGGATCGCATCCGGCTTTCGGCGACCGACCTGGAGGTCGGCATCCGGACCGAGCTTGTTGCGGAAATCGTCGGGCCAACTCCTCTCACCCTCAGTGCTCGCAAGTTATTCGAGATCGTGCGAGAGACAGAAGCCGAAAAAGTAACGATAAAAGCCCTGGAAGGTGATTGGTTCGAACTCCGCTGCGGCCGTGCGCGGTTCAAAATGATGGGCCTGGACCCCCGCAGCTTCCCGGCTATGCCATCGCCTAACGGCAAGAGTGGCGAGCAATCATTGGAGGCCAACAAAGGTGAGTTGAAACTCCCCTCGCCCGACATGGCCAGCATGATCGACAAGACCATCTTCGCTGTGAGTCCCGACGAGGCGCGCTACAACCTGAGCGGGGTCTACGTCGTCGCACCCGAGGGCGGGACGGTCCGGATGGTGGCTACCGATGGGCATAGGCTCTCGGTGATCGATCGCCAGGCAGCCGGCTTTTCGATGACCGGTGGTGTGATCATCCCGCGCAAGGGATTAGCGGAATTGCGTAAGTTGCTGGATCAGGCCGGCGATAATGAGGCGCAATTGGTGATCGACGGTCAATTGGCGTGGTTGCGCCGGGGCTCAACCGAACTCTCGATGCGCCTGGTGGAAGGCGAATTCCCCGATTATAAAGGGGTTATTCCCGGTCAATCCCGCTACGAAATTCCTGTCGGCCGGGATACTCTCCTCAACGCGATGCGGCGGGCTGCGATTTTTTCGAACGAGCGCTATCATGGTGTCAAGCTTGCGTTCGCTGACGGCACGCTCACCGTATCTTCGACCAGCCCCGACCTGGGCGAAGCCAGCGAAACGCTGGATGTAGCATTTAACGGCGCTGAATTCTCGATCGGCTTCAATGCGCTTTACATTCAGCAGGTTCTCAATGTCATTCCGAGCGACAGTGAGGCTATTTTAGGGCTGAGTGACGAAGTCACCGCGGGCGTTATAACGACTCCATCGGATTCGGAATTCCGGTATGTCGTGATGCCGATGAGATTGTAGGGCCGGGCTTTAGGGTTCAAGCCTCATCAGTACGAGCGCGTTGCCTCGATGCTCCCGCGAATCCCAGGGATAGCTAGCCTCAAAAGTGGCTTCACTCGCCGGCAGAGTCAGTCTTGAGACGTCGCGCCGACGCACAATGACCCATCTAACCTGGCCAAGCCGAATGGCGGAAGCGAGTTCTCGGAGCGTATCGTACTCCGGCACGGGTTTGAGTAGACCAAGATAAAAGACCGGCGGTTGAACTTTGAATGAGGCTAGCTCGTCCGGATGTCCGTCGATCAGGTGCCTCGTCATGTCGGCAAATCGCTTTTCGCCTCGCCACTGGTCCCCTGCCGGGATGGCGAGAATAAAAACGTAAGACAATAGCAAATAGGTAGCTAGACCGACAGAGAACAGTATTCGCCGGCGGCTATATCCGACGCAGGCATAGGCGACCGAGCTGATGCCAATAACCCAGCATCCGGCGAAAATCCATCGACGCGGAAGCGAAGGGAAAAAGGCATAGGGCGGCGGCAGTAACAAGCGGGCTGGCAGCAAGGCAACAATCGACAAAACTAGTACTGAAACAGTGAGCCCAAAGCCCAGCTTCAGCAGCCAGCGTACGGCTGCACTCAAGCTTCTTTCGCTGACAACAAAAATTCTTGCAACCAGGATCGAAGCCGCCGGCAGAATGGGCAGAATGTAGTAGCTGCGCCGCGACCCGGAGAGAGTGAAAAAAACGAAGATAGTCCAGAAGAAAACCAGTACGAAAGTGTCGCTTGCTGGCAAACCCTCCACTGGCTCGAGGTCTTTATCCCATTCTTTGGCTTGGGAGGCCTGGCCGGCAGTGTTTAACGTAAGAGTAGATCGCCTGACCTGCCCGGCGCGGCTGTGGGCATAGACTAGCCCAGCCGGCAAAAACACGGACCACGGTGCCATCAGTTCGAAGATCGCAAAAGCGTAAAGATAGATCGGCCCGCGATGGTCGAACGGGGCGAAATACCTCTCGACATTCTCGCGGTAAACCATGTAGATACCTTTGCTTGATCCGGTAATAGCGCTGGAGATTACAAACGGGGCGAAGTACAGGGCACCGGCCAATCCGACAGCTACGATCGTCCGCCTGTTGAAGAACCAGCGATTCTGTTCGATCAGCCAATGGATGCGCGAGGCCAGTGGCCCGTACATGAGGTGGCGTCTCAATTCAGACCACCCGTCCACAACGCAGCAATAAAAGCCGATAACCAGGGTCGGCAAGACGAAACCCAACAAACCTTTCATCATTGATGTCACCGCCATTAGCAGCCACATCGCTACCACCCACCAGCCATCGCGATTGCGGTTATTTGCGAAAATCAGCAACGCTGCCAATTCACCAGCAACAGTTTCGATGTCGGCCGAAGCGGTGCGAGCCCAGAACGCGAAGCTGAAGCTGGTGGCCAGAATAAAGCCGGCAATAGTGCCGGTCCGAAGGTCGTAGAGCCGGCGAGCAAGCAGAATCAGCAGGGCGGTTGATAATACACCGGCCGCTGCGGCCGGAATTCGAGTTGCGGCCTCGTCCATGCGCCCCGTAATCAAGGTAGAGACGAGCACCAGCCAGTAGGAGCCCAACGGCTTATCGAAATACACGCGGCCGTTGATCGTTGGCCAGAAATAATGGTGGGTCAGCAGCATCTCTCGTGCGATTTCTGCCCAGCGGAATTCCGATGCCCAGAGCGCACGCGTTCCGAGACTGACGAAGTATAGAATCGCGGTGAGCAGAAGTACGGCCGCCATCCCCCACCCCTCTGACAAAGCAACCGGATATTGTCCGGGTACTTCGCTCTGACCCGAAGGCGGCTCCGGTGGCCTCGAATGGGTGTTTGAAATCAGCCGTGCGTTTTGATTGCGAACCAAACCACGTGTCATCAGCGCAAAGAGTCGCAAGACCAGCATTCTTGAGCAAGCGGTGGTTCAGATTGGTAGGACCGCAAAATTGGTCGCAGAAACCGAGTCCGGTATCGGCCGCCTCGTCAGGCATGGGGCCGCCGAGACGGCCGGCTTACGGTCGTCCCGGTTCTGTCGGTCATCCTGCTCTCGGCCATTGCTTTCGGGGCAGATGGGCACCCAGTGTGAGGGATGTCCCATCCTGGAGCAGTTGCACCGCCGCAATTGAGACGGTTGCGACCAGGGCTCCCGAAATCATGTCCACTAAATAGTGCTGGCCCTCCGACGGAATGGAAAGCAACATCAGGCAATTAAGTATAAGCACAACGCGAAAGGTGGGTACGGGAGGACGGTGTGCATAGACCAGCAGAATTGCGGCGACGGTATGGAAAGACGGGCAAACAATTATCCCCTGCAGGCGGTCGAGCGAGAAGGCGGGCGCGCCGCCGCCCCTGAGTGCGGCCTGGGTGGCCCACCACTCGAAGTACTGCCCTTTTAGATGTGGGCCTAGCGCCGGAAGCAAGCCGGATATCGCCGCGGTGATTAGTGCAGCGATTATGGTCGTCCTGAGAAAATCATTATTGCGGCTCGTCGACCGGATGGCCGAGAAGTAAATCACCGAACCAATCGTCTGAGGCAGAATGCTCGAGTAGGCGAGGGCCAGCAGCAGTTCGAGTTTTTTGTGACTGGCAACAAAACTCGCCCAGGCACACGAGTTGAAATACAACAATGAATCGAAGCGTGCCAATATAGGGTCCCGCAATGGCATATCCACGCGGGCCCCGATGTATGTCAGGATGCATCCGAACACGC
>JAMXLL010000119.1 GCA_024281015.1 Candidatus Binataceae bacterium | reverse complement strand
TTTGTGTCGATCTGCGCCGGCGGGAAGGCGTGGATCTGGTCAAACAACTGGTGCCCAAGGTCGACGTCGTGGTTGAGAATTTCGCGCCGGGGATCATCAGTGATATGGGGCTGGGCTACGAAGTGCTCAAGGCGATTAATCCTGAAATCATAATGTGCTCGATCTCGGCGCTCGGCCAAACTGGACCGCTCGCCGACGATGCCGGATTTGATTTCATTGGTCAGGCCTACGCTGGAATCACCTCCCTAATTGGTGAGGAGCACGGACCGCCGTACATGCCGATGGTAGCGATCGGTGATGTCAGCGCGGGCGCCCATGCGATGGGTGCAATTGCCTGCGCCCTGCTCCATCGGGAGAGGACTGGCCAAAGTCAGTACATCGACGTCTCACTGCTTGATACCTATTTTCATTGTCAGACCATCGGAGTTCAGCTGTGCAGCGCCAGCCAAGGCACTCGCGAGATGAAAGCCTCCGGGCTTCATCACTCTCTCGCTTGCCCGGCCGGTGTCTTCAAAGGGCAGAAGCGTTGGATCATCATTCTCGCAATGACCGACAAACAATGGGTCAGCTTGTGCGAAGCTATCGGCAGACCTGACCTCGCCGCCGATGCCCGCTTCGCCCGAGCCCGCGATCGTGTCCAACGTCGAGACGAAATCATTAGCACGATCGAACATTGGCTTACAGCGATGCCCAGTGACGATGCTTCGGTACAAGCATTGCGGAGCCATCGAGTCCCGGTCGCGCCAGTTCTTTCGGTGCGCGAGGCGACCGAGCATCCGCATTTGGTCGCACGCGGAACCGTGCGGACGGTCAACGATCCGATTCTCGGCGAGTTTAAGATTCCCGGTTTTCCACTGCGCTTCTCAGGCTATCCCGAAGAACTTGAATTCGACGCGCCGATGCTCGGAGAGCATAACGCTTCAATACTCGAACAGTATCTGGGCTATACGCCAGCCCGCGTCACGCAACTCGAAGCGTCTGGTGTGCTGCATCGTGCGCCCTATTAATTGTTCATCAGGAGCCGGACTTGCACTTTAAACGTAGGCCGCACATACGAAGCCTAACCGTCATCCGGCTCTCGTGTCGCAATCGTGCAGAGGACTTCCTTCGGCTAATACTTAATCGATATTTGTTCTGAATGTGGCGCGATTGACGGCGCGAAGCTACTTGCCCCAGGCGTCGATGGACACCGTGGCCGGATGGCGACGCGCTACCCTCCAATGGCTCGTCCCCGTCGAGACCCCCACCCTACTCGCATGCTCAGTAGGAGCATCGACATTCGATTTCGCTGCCGCCTTCTGCTGTAACGCAGGTTACGAGAGATAGAAAGGCCAGAGCCGTTGGGAACTTTTGTCCGCATTTGGCGCATTCTGATCGACCGAGCATCGGTTCGGCAAGAAATCTAATGAAAGTTCGGTTGAACAAACCTGGGAGGCTTAGAATGCTATCTAATAGTCGAGCTGAAGGTATGAAAACGCCCTGGTCGGAGGTCGAAGGAGAAGCAGATACCGCTGGGTTGGAGAGTGAGCAGGTTTCATTTAACCCCAAGAATCCGATGGGCGACGGCAGGTATCATTTCGGCAATATCATCATCGGAATAACCACGCTCGCGGAGCTTCGCTCTTTGTTCCTGGGTAATCAAAAAAGACATCCCGCTCTCTTCCATTTCCTCGGTTTCCAGGTTGGCCGAATTTGTTGCTCCAGCAGGCATCTTGCAATCGCCCTCAAATTGAGCGCCCTCGACTACCACTAGCGTTGGCGTAGTGATCGTGCATCGCAGTCGCGCGGTCGGGAGCAACTCAACGCGCTCGCGGGCAACTATTTCCCCATTAACTTGACCACTGATCTTCAGCCGATTCGCCGTTATGCGCGCCATCACAACCCCAGAGGGCGCAATCTCGATGCTCTCACCGGTAATCTCGCCCTCGGCTTCGCCATCGATCGTCGCCATTTCCCCGAAATCGACTCTGCCAGAAATCCGGGTTCCTTGGCTTATGCAGGACGAACTTGATCGCGCAGGACTTGTAGCCATTGCCAGCCACCTCTCCTCTTCCGAGATTGGCGACGGGGCGCTGTCCGGCCAGGGAGCCCGCGATTGTCGCCGATCCAAGCACCTGCGGAAGTCGGGAAAGGCCGGACCGAGGAATGGATGAGAACCGAAGAGCCTCGCAAATCGCTCTTCAGCAACTGAAGAACCTTAGCCCCCAACTCCACGATTGTCGTGCTTTAACAACAGCGCAGAGATTCTCCATGCTATGGCACGATTTGTCAATCAGGCCTGGTCACAATCGACTGTTTCTGGCGAACGGCAGCGGGCCATCTTTGGCCTGAATCGCGCCCTTCTCCGTGTCGGGCGAGGACCTAAATGCTGACTGCGACAGTATTGTTTCATCAACATCAGTTGAAGTGTGTTCATGCCCCGAAGTTCACGCAGACGTAATAAAACTTCCCACCGGCGGGAGTTGGCGATAATAATCTTTTAATGATATCTGATAGTTGCATCAAGTGAACAGATCGGCAATATTATGAAACAGGCAAGAAAAAGGGGATTCGAGACAAAAAAAGCTCGCCTAAGGTATTAACAGAATGTCTCGCTTGATCGGCGCACTCAGCTGGCTGACCCAATCCGCGCAGGAAATCCAGGTGCTCGACTATGAACTGCACGCGTCACTCAGAATTCTTGCCGCCGGCGAAATGGACTCAGAGCATTTAGCGGCATTTCTGGCTGCAGTCACCCGGCGGGACCGCTTGATGGAACGCGTAATAGCACATTGTAATCAGGCTAAGTAGTGGGCAAAGCCGTGTCGTGGGAGTGATGCCGTTCAGCACCAAGCAATGGCGAGTTGCTTGGTACACCTGTAATTCGTCAACAAATAACCCCTCAAGAACTTACTTTCCACTGCGGTTCGAATGACTGATCCGGACGCTCTCCTGGCGACGCACCGATTTGCCTGGCATCCTTCAGCTCAAATCCGCTGCTATGTTTGAGCCGGTATCTGAACAAGAATAATGCGCCACAAAGCAGCGCAAGCAACCCAGCAATGATTACCAGCAACATCCGCATCGAGCGCATTATGGCTGTCAAGGACTCCTGCGCCGCTGCATTCTGCTGCTGAATTGCAGTCATTCGGTTCAGCTGGTTCGTCAAGCTGTCGGTCCGCTGCTCCAAATCATCGGTACGCCTTCGAGTTGCGCTACTCATCCCTTCCAGTTGTCGTTGTAGGCCTCGCTGACCTTCTTCGAGGTTCAGGAGATCTCGGTGAATACTCGGGAAAGGGTTGCTTACAGGCTTGCTCAGTTTCAGGGATTTGGCTTCAGCAAGTGCGCCGCTTGTCCGAACAGACGCACCTTTCGCCGGTCCTGCCGCGCTACTGACGTGGGGTAATGCTGGAAGTACAGCTGCCAGAAGGATACCGGCAAACAAGGGGAGATACGTTCTGCGACGGCCGTAACCTTCCATGTGGATCATTTCGATTTTCCTATGGCGAACGGTCAGCGACTCCATGGCGTCGCCAGTGCTTTCGGATTTGGACCACGGTAATAACTTCCAGATAGCTTGAGGCGCGGCAAGCCGTCCAGCGCCTATATATGAACAACTGGCCGGGCGCCCGATAACGCCTTGTGAATCACCAGCCTCAGGCAGGATTATCACATTTCAAAAGGTACTGGGGCCTTGGATTTGCCGGTCCAGGCTCTGGTCGAAATTAGAAACCGCGGCGGGCCGATGTTCATAACTCTGCTCTAACGCTCACAAAGATCCTCATTACAGGCTCCTTCTCGGTGCACCGGACTCAGCGTACCTTACCTTGACACTGGGCAAGCACCGATTCATGCTACGCGAACGCATCGGTACGGGGGTTCCTTTTAACGGACACCAGCGGAAATTCGCTGCAACCGATAAGAGTTGCGGTGGTTGGCGGTGGTTGCGCATCGCTTGCTGCGGCCTTTGAACTGACGCGGCCAGAGCACCAGGGGAGGTACCAGGTCACCATTTACCAGGTTGGATGGCGGCTGGGAGGCAAGGGCGCCTCCGGCCGGGGTCCGGCCGACCGCATCGAGGAGCATGGCCTCCATCTATGGATGGGCTTTTACGAGAATGCCTTTCGATTGCTGAGAGAGTGCTACGCAGAGCTTGCTCGGAATCCTGCCACCTGCCGATTTGCCGATTGGCGCGATGCCTTTGTTCCTGAACCTCTGATCGGAGTGACTGACCGCTTACCTACAGGAGAATGGCAGAAGTGGCTGGCGTTCTTTCCACCTGGCGACGGTTTCCCGGGGGATGCATTGACGCATCATAACCCGTTTAGCGTCAGTAGCTACCTGGCTCGAACGGCCACACTACTCCAGACTCTACTTACAACGTTTGAAGCAAGTCAAAATCAGGGTTCAGTGCCGCTCCCGAACGATTCTGTGACAGGGTTGGCGGGCGGCTCATTCGACGCGGTAGTCCGATATGTCAGTCGATTGCTGAAGTACGGCCTGATTGCAACGACCGCCGGCTTGTCACAAGCAGTCAAGCTGTTCGCGATACTATTACGAGCGCCTTCTGACTATCCTTCGAATCTGGTTCTGCGACTGGCTGAGAATATCGCATCCAATTTACGGGAGCGTTTCGAACCCCTGGTGGAGCAAGATTCTGACGGGCGCCGCTGGTGGCAGATTGTGGATTTATTGCTGGCTTTTCAGGTTGGCGCGCTGCGGTTTAACCTTTTACAGGATCCGCGCGGCTTCGATGCGCTGAATGACTATGACACCCGCCAGTGGTTGCGCATGAACGGTGCCTCTGAGGCATCGGTACACTCCCCCTTGATGCGCGGCCTTTATGACCTCGCAATGGCATACGAAAATGGGGTTTTTTGCCAACCCCGGATGGCTGCCGGTCTTGGACTGCGCGGCTGTCTCCGCATGTTCTTTACTTGCCGGGGTGCCATGCTTTGGAAAATGAAAGCCGGCATGGGCGATGTCGTGTTCGCGCCATACTACGAGGTCTTGAAAAAGCGCGGGGTGAAGTTCCGGTTCTTTCATCGCCTTGAAAATGTCGGACTGGTTGAACCGGCGGCACTCAACCCCAACGAGTGCCCTTATGTCGAATCCCTGGAATTCGACGTCCAGGCGCAGCTTAAAGATGACGAATATCAGCCCCTGGTCGACATTCGAGGACTAGGCTGCTGGCCGTCAAAACCTGATTACACGCAGCTTTTGGCGGGTGAACGCTTCGAGCGGGAGGCATGGGACTTCGAATCGCACTGGGATCGCCGAAGAGTTGCGACAATGACACTGCGCGTCGTCGAGGACTTTGACTTCGTGGTGCTTGGTGTCGGTCTTGGAGCAATTCCTCATGTCTGCCGGGATTTGATACGGCGCGATCAGCGATGGCGCGAAATGGTCAAGCGGGTAAAGACCGTACCCACGCAGGCATTTCAGATCTGGATGAACGAGGATATGGAAAAGCTGGGGTGGAATGCGCCTCCCACCACGATGTCGGGTTTCACTCAGCCTTTTGACACATTCGCCGACATGCGGCACCTCATCCACGAAGAAAGCTGGCCGTCCGGCAAGCTGCGCTCGATCGCGTACTTCTGTTGTGCCTTACCGGATCCGGAAACACCTCCCAGCCGGGCGGATCTCGATTATCCCAAGCGGCGCTTGCGCGAGGTGCGGCGGAACGCAATACAATTTCTCAATCACGAAATTCGACATCTCTTGCCGAATGCGGCCCGGTGTCACCGCGAGTTTCGATGGGAACTGCTGGTCGATCCATTCCACCCGGGGGCAGGTGCTGCACAGGCTAAAAGCTGCGGCGCGTCGCGGTTCGATTCGCAGTTTTGGACGGCAAACGTCAACCCCTCTGACCGCTACGTCCTGTCGCTGCCCGGCAGCACTCAATATCGCATTTCCCCCTTGGATAACACCTACGACAACCTGACTATCGCCGGCGATTGGACGGAATGTGCACTGAACCTGGGATGCGTAGAAAGCGCGGTCATATCGGGAAGGCTCGCCGCGCATGCCATCGCGTCTTCACCTCGGCTCGAGGAAATCATCGGCTACGATCACCCATAGAGGGAGGGATTGACATGGGCGAACGTGAGCGGCTCCGCCGGGCGAATCCCGAGAGAACGGGGCCGATTCGTGATTGGTCTAAGTTGTATCAGACCCCGAGCCCCCAAGATTCGGCAAACCGCCCACCGAATTCGCTGGTAAATGGCTTCGGCCGCCAGAGTGAAGAAACCAGTGAAGCAGCGTTGCGAGGCGTCGAGCTTGGCTATCGCATCGTTGACAAGCATATTCGCGAGGGTCATTCTGCCGCCCAGTGCCACCAGCGGGACACCGCTGCTTCCCAAACCGAAGAGCGTGGCGGCATAACTCAGACTGATGCCGATAAGGTAATCGACCGCACGTTCAGAGCTATCTCCGATTTGCTCCCTCTGTGGCGCGATTTGTTCAATTCAGTAGTTACGTCCGGCCTTTTGCGTATTCCATCGCCGGGCCCCAATTCCGGTTACTCGCCTGGCAACGCCCCGGCCGAAGCCGGCGTGGTCGATATCGAGTTAGCTTCACCACGTCCGGCTCGAGTAACACTGGCTCTTCAGCCGGGCCATGATTGCCGACGGCTGGTGGTGCGCGGTTTACACGCCATAGATCCTCAAAAAGCCTCAGTCACGAACGTCGAGTTTTCCCCGGCGGTTGCAGGTCAGCGAGCTTGCATGAGAATCCGGGTTTCCGCCGATCACCCGTCAGGCGTTTACACGGGAGTTGTAGTTGACAAAGACTCCGAGCAGCCATGTGGGACATTGACGGTCCGCATCAGCGACTAACCGGCCGGGAACAGTGTTCGCATGGGGAGCAGTGTCGAATCCAAGCTGGCCTCGGCCGTTCTGCAGGAATACGGCGAGATAACCCGCGAACGCCTCGCCGGATATCTTCCCAGGCGCGAACCGCAGCGCTACCTGTACGATCTTATAGCTGATTATCCGCTGCGCGGCGGTAAGATGATGCGGCCCAGCCTTTGTATTGCGACAGCGCGCGCCTTCGGTGCGGACCTCGAGGATGCGCTGCGGACTGCTATAGCGATTGAGCTGCTGCATAATGCACTCCTCATCCATGACGACATCGAAGATGGCAGCGAGCAGCGCCGAGGCCGCCCGACATTGCACGCCATGCATGGCGTCCCTCTGGCGCTCAACGCCGGTGACACGCTTACTCTGATGAGCTTGCGACCGCTATTTGAGAATGACCGGCGCCTCGGTAATCACATTGCGATGCGAATCCTTGAAGAGACTGAGCGCATGCTGGTCGAATGCGCCGAAGGCCAGGCGATGGAGCTCGGTTGGCGTTACCACAACATAACCGACCTCGAAGATGCCAATTACCTCGAGATGGTGCTGAAGAAGACCTGCTGGCTCGCCACCATCTTTCCGATCAGGTTAGGTGCGCTCATCGCTACGCGGGATAACATCGACTTGGATCGATTTATTCCGTTCGGATTTTTTCTGGGCGCCGCCTTTCAGATACAGGACGACCTGCTCAATCTCTTTCCGGATGATCACTATGGGAAAGAACGCGAGGGTGATCTATGGGAGGGCAAGCGGACCTTGATGCTGATCCGGCTACTCGAGCGGGCATCGGCCAGCGAGCGCACTCATCTGCTGTCGATACTCCGTAATGATCGTGGGGATCGTCTGGCCGGGCAGATTTCCTGGATGCGCGACCTGATGAACCGCTACGAATGTATTGAGTACGCTCGGCAATTCGCGCGCTGGTTGGCGGGAGCCGCTCTTCATGAATACTCAATCGCGTATGCTGGATTGCCGGACTCGCGTGATAAGCAGTTTATCCGGGCAATGGTAACGTGGGTTCTCGAAAGGAACTAAGTAACCATTTCAGATCACCAGAATCGATAGCAGCTCAACTCGAGGAGTGAATATGCCAAACGGCAATCTGCCTAAATATCACCAGACCGTCGCTGAGCCGCTACAGCAAAAAGTAATCGACATGAAGCTGGAAGGCGTCAGTTTACGTTTCTATCCGCTCAGAGCGAGCCCGCAAAAACTTCAGCAGTTCTGTGACGAGTATCTTAACTTCGGGTATTTTTCCGAAGACATGCCCATCCACAACAGGCCGCCATACTCTTTCAGGCCCGCCCTGCCTTTTGTGCTGCTCATAGTCCTGGATTACAACCGGCTGGAGGTAGAGGGTGTGGCACCGCCCAGACAAGGCGGGGGCCCGGCGGATCCGGAACCCGTGACATGGCTGCGTCAGCACGAGCTAATCTTTGGCGTGCCATTGGAATGGTACGGAGGCCACGGCAAGGACCGGCGCTTCATTGATTGGGCAATGACGTCTCCCTTCATTTACCTGGATCATCCAATATCAATTTGGATAGGGCGGGAAGCGTACGGCTGGCCAAAGACTTCGATGCGCGTGCCTCGTTTGCGGCCAGTTTTCAGACCCGCCGACCCGCAGCACGTGGTGAGCTTTGAAATTCCGAGGCCTTCGGGGAATCCCGAACAACCTGAAAGATTCGACCACTTTCTCGATATTCACACCGATGCGGTGGTTGCACCATCTTCTCCGCAAGTCACTGCGCCATTCTCGATCATGTCGTCAGCTATTACGAGTTTCTTCCAGGGAGCATCGGCGTTTACCGCAAGCCTCGCCGGACTTAGAGTTCCGAATTTCTCGCGACCGGATGAATCGGCTGCAACCCAGCGGATGTTTCAGCAGGGGGTATCGACTTTCTCGGGTTGGCTCCCCACGCTTTCGGCAATGCTTACCCAAGGACAGCCACTGGATCTCGACAACTTTCCTGAATCGCCGTTCATGAAGAACAACATTACGCTCAAACAGTTTCGCGACGCCGAAAGAAATGAGCATGCGTGTTACCAGGCGCTGATGCGCTCTTCAGTGACGGTGAACAAAGTGCACGCTGCGGGCTTGCTGTTCAATCCTTTATTACAGGACCCGAGCGGAGGAACTATCGTACGCCTTCACGATTCACCAGAGACCACCCAGATTGTCGAAAGGTTTGGTCTCGAAATCGACGGATTCGATCAGGCCAAGAATGTTAAGACTCGAATCCTGAAACCTTATCTTCCGTTTTGGTTCGATCTCGACCTCAAATATGAGGCGGGCGAAGTGCTATCCTGGCGGGGAATGGACACCGAATGGTCACAGACTAATGAGCCAAGACTTCCGAAATCTGAAGTACTCCCGGCTGCGGCCCGGTATCTGGAGATAGGAAGTGGGGTGTTGCCGGAGCGGCGCGGGCGGAGTACGACCAGGGTAACAATTCGCGTCCTGCCATTGAGAGCCACCAAACTCGCCCAGTTGTGCCGGCGATTAACGGACGACCTCAGAGATGATAATGACAGAGAACACTCCCCGGTTTTTGAGACGGAATCCGAACACATTCTGCTCTACGTAATCCAGTTCGATCCGGCGCATTCTGGTGACCCGGGACCCGCACATGGATCAGGTCTACTGGCGGATACCGAAGTTGTATTCGCAATTCCCGCCATCTACACCGACCGTGGAAAAGTTAAGCATCGAGTTTTGCTACCCATGCTTGGATTTGTGGGAACCGAGCAGAGCGCATTCTCCGACCGCGAAATATATGGGCGCGTTAGTTTGCAATCCTCGCTGCTGCCGCCGCGGGAAAAGATGCTGGAAGAGCTCGCTCCTGATGGTAAGAAGTTCGAAGAGCTGTTCTATGTCAGCACCTGCTTGTGTCGTGCCTTGAACGAAGATCAAGAGACACGGCTCTGGCCGATCTTGGACTTCGTCGAAATAGAGCAAAAATGGGCACACCATATAGAAGAGCAGGCGCTCGCTAAAGGGGAATTGGCACGTCTTGCCGTGAAGGAAGAGGATCTCCCAGAGTGGCTGGCAGGTTTGGGCCTGGACACGGTAAGACCACAGGGTGGCTTTACCAGCATTGCTCTGAAGCAGTTCAGGGATGGAGGGAAAGACTCCACCAAGGCTTGTTACCAGGCGCTGGTTCAATACGAAGGCCGATTCTCCAAAGATTTCCAGCGGGACTGGATCAATCAAAACCTTGCGCTTCGCATCTATGACTGCGAAGCGGTCAATTTAGTGGAAGAGTTCGGCTTGCTGCCGACCAACCATTATGGAGTGAAGGCAAGGCCAGAGGGCCAGGGAGGCACCCGGGTTGATATTATTGAGCCAGATCGTCCGTTCTGGATTAAAGCCGAGCTAACCGGAGAGAGCGCGCACAATCTGTGTCACCGAGAGGGAGCGGGCCCATGGCGTGAGGCCTAAGGGCAGAGGCTTCTCTGATTGCATCGTAGTTGCGGCCCGTCCCGGAACCGGTCTTAACAATAGCCGATTTGAACGTACCATTTGATCGATTCGGCCAACGTCGCAGAGAGCGGTCTCGGAACTATTCCAAGCTCAGTCTGGGCGGGACCCGCTGATAACCACTGGTGCATGTAAGTGAGCATGGCGGCCAGCGCGGGTAGAGGCGCGCGCAATCCTAATGTCCCCATCGTGAGTTCCGTCCAATAGCTGGTAACGACGCTCAGAAGTGCCGGGGCAACGATGCCAGGCGGACGAACCCTGGCAATTTCGCAGATCCAATTGAACAGGGCCTCGTTGGAAATGTTGTGACCCGCGAGCAAGATCGGCTCTCCAAAGCGTCGGGTTTCCACGGCGGCCACCAGCCCCCTTGCAACATCACGGACATCGATGACGTTGAGGACGTGGCTCACCGCGGTGGAAATCTCGCCGCGCAGCAAAGCGGGGATGAAGCAATATCTGCGCTCCTTGATATCCCATGGACCCAGACACAAAGTGGGATTCACGATGACCGCGGGCATGCCGCTGCGCGCCGCTGACAGCACCTCCGTCTCCATCAGCTCTTTGACTGCGAAATACGGGTGCAGTTGCCGCACCAATTGCGTCGCCGGCTGACTAAGGCCGGCCCGGTTGCGGATGCAGGTCGTGAAGGAACTAATAAAAGCCAACATAGAGCGATGTTTCCAGGCGGCCTTCAGCAGGGTATCCATCCTGCGGCTGGCATATTGGAGCGGGTTTTCCTCCTCGGCACCACCCGACAGCCGGGAAGGATATGGCGCAGCGGCGTCGACTACTAAATCGTGGCCCTCGATCCATGCGTCCATTTGACCCGGGCTGTCGAGATTGCCCGATACGTAGCGGACCGGCAGGCCCGCCAGGTTCTGGGCGGGTTCAGGTCTCCGGCTGCTAGCCGTGACCTCGTGCCCACGATCGAGAAATTCGCGTGTGACGGCGTTGCCGATGTGGCCTGTAGCTCCCAGGATTAAAACTTTCACTACAGTTCCCCGCCTTGCCGTGTGCCATTTCAACAGCACTGACCTGAACCACAGGTATTAGCACAAGCAGGCAATCTTCAGTCATTCTTACGCGCGTGCGCCAACCTCGGCGATGATAGGCGTGGCATCCCGTCCATGATAGAGGTATTTACGCAACTCTTACCAAACTGCGCCCGTGATCCCCCAGGGCGTTCGGACGCGGCCAGGGAGGGATATGCGGTCGATTATTTGTCCATCGTGCAGAAAACAGAATCGGCCGGAAAAGCTTTTCTGCGTCGAATGCGGTTGCAGGCTTGACCTCGTTTGCAAGTCTTGCGGCGCTCTTATTGGCAATAGCGAGAGATTTTGCGGCACATGTGGTCAGCAGGTTGAGCGTCTTGAGCCAGCTGGGCGAATTAACGGTGACATAGACACCGAACCTTGGGCTGAACGACGCCAGTTGACCGTGTTGTTTTCCGATCTAGTCGGCTCGACTGAATTGAGTGAACGGCTCGACCTGGAAGAGTTTCACACGGTCTTGCATGACTACCACCAGGCCGTCTCGAACGTAATATCACATTTCGGGGGACACGTTGCCCAGTATCTTGGTGACGGCGTTCTGGCGTACTTCGGATGGCCAAGGGCCTATGGTGATGACGCCGAGCGGGCGGTGAGAGCAAGTCTTGACATCCTCGAAGCCGTTGCTGGTCTGAACAGAACACTACGAGAGCACCAGCGAATTGAAGCTCGCATCGGTATCCATACGGGGCAGGTAGTAGTTGGCCCCCAGCGAAGCGGAGCGCGAAGTGACGCCATCGTACTCGGCGGAACGCCGATTGTGGCCGCACGGGTCCAGGAGATCGCCCCCATCGGCGGTATCGCAATAACTGAAGCGACAAACTCCCTGGTGGCTGGTCTCTTCATTGTCGAACCGCTGGGCCCACAAAAACTCAAAGGCATCACCGCTCCAGTCGGCGTTTATCGGGTTCGCCATGTCTCTGGCGTGCACGAACGGTTAAAGGCGACACGGAGACTCACCGCATTCGTGGGCCGCCAACGCGAACTTCGCAGTTTGGACGAAAATTGGTGCCTGGTCCAAGCTGGCCAACCCCGGCTGGTACATATTAGTGGCGAGCCTGGCATTGGCAAATCCCGGCTGGTCCAACAATTCCGGGAGAATATTCGACCCGATGCGCATACATGGCTCGAAGGTTCGTGCTCAGCCTTTACTCGCAATACCCCGTTGGCGGCAGTAACCAACCTGCTCGAAGCTGCGCTCGCTTGGCGCGGTGATGAATCGACCGACGAGCGCCTCCTTGCGCTCGAGACGGGCCTGCGCAACGCTGGTCTGCGGCTCGAAGAGGCCGTACCACTTGTGGCGGAGATGCTCAACCTTCCGCTACCTGTGGAGTATGAACACCCGCTGTTAGCTCCCGAGCAGAAACGGCAGCGTCTTTTGATTACCCTGACGCAGTGGGCGATGGCTCTCGCAAAACTTCAACCGCTGGTGGTGGTAGTGGACGATCTGCAATGGGCGGATCCTTCGACGTTGGAGTTGTTGCAGCTTGTAGCGGGGTCCGCAGGGTCGGCACATATTCTATTGGTTCTCAGCGCAAGACAGGAGTTCAGACCACCATGGCCTGCCCGTCCAAACTGGGTTCACCTCCCTCTGGGTCGACTGTCGCGGTCAGACGCGCTGACAATGGCGCGCAATCTTTCGGTAGATTCATCGCTGGCGGAGAAGACGCTTGATCTCGTGGTCGAGCGCACTGAGGGTGTGCCACTGTTCATCGAGGAAATCACCCGGATGGTCGCGGCCACCGGTGGTTCCCGAATTTCTCCCCGCCAGATTCCCTCAACTCTCGCTGACTCACTGATGGCAAGGATTGACCGCCTCGGCGAGGCCAAGGAAATTGCCCAAATCGCATCCGTTCTGGGCCGGGATTTTTCGTATCTTATGCTGCGGGAAGTCGCCAATAAGCCGGAGCGGGAATTGCGGCAAGCCTTGGAAGAACTCTCCGAGTCCGGCTTGATACGAGCTGCCGGCCTTATTCCCGACGCAAGATATCTCTTTGATCATGCATTAATTCGAGACGCGGCCTATGGTTCACTCCTGAAATCGCGGCTCAAAATCTTGCACCACGCGGTCGCGGAAATTCTGACGAACAAATTTTTTCAACAGGTAGAGGCCGAGCCTGAGATCCTGGCCCATCATCTCACCGAGGCCAATGAAATCGATCTCGCGGTCGAAGCCTGGCAGCGAGCTGGTGAACGGGCGGCCGAGCGCGGCGCGTTTGTCGAAGCTTCGAGCCATTACTCGACTGCGATCGAGGTCTTGAACGCGTCCCCGCCATCGCGAGCTCGCGACCAACGTGAGATATCGCTGTTGATGGCGCTCGGCGCAACGCTGTCTGCAACCAGCGGTCTCGCCTCCGAAGATGCGGAGCGGGCATTCGCGCGCGCCCGTGCACTCGCTGGCCAAATGTACGGCGATCGAGTCTCCGTCTTGATCGGCCTTTGGCAGACCCACATCACTCGGGGCCAGATGACGGCGGCGGCGGCGTTGGCAGAGCAGAGCCTCGCCGCAGCACGACAGAAGGGAACAGCACTCGCGCTCTGTTGGGCAAGTTACGCCATGGGAGCGACACAACTTCATCGCGGTAACGTTGCAAACAGCATCCGCCATCTTACCGAAGCAGTGAGGCAGTCGGGCCAGGAGGGTCCGTCTCCAAGGCCTTTTGATGTCGGCCCGCTAAGCATGAGTCATCTCGCAGTGGCTTTGCTCCTGGCCGGGTTTCCGAATCAAGCGCGCCAATTGGCGATCCGCTCGCTGCAAAGCGCGGAGCGGCTGGCCAAGCCTTCCAACGTCGCCTTTTGCTCGGTCAACGTCGCAGCGATGTTTCAGCTTTCGCGCAACCCGAAATCAGTGCTGGCGATCGCGCGCGAAGCCGCGGCAGGCGGGCACGCTCACGGGTTGGGCCAACTCCCATATGCACTCGACGTTTACACCGGCTGGGCTCTGTCAGCTCTAGGCGATCCGGATGCAGGGGCCGAACAGATCCGCCGTGGCATTTCGGGCTGGCTAGCGCACGGACAAAGATATCCGCACAGTTGGTATCTGGCTTTGCTGGCCTGGGCGTACGCCCTCGCAGGCCGTTATGAGCAAGCCTATGAAACGCTGAACGATGCTTCTGCCGCCATTGGAGAACAATTGCTGGAAGAATCGTTCGTGACTTGGACTCGCGCGGACATCTTGCGCCGATCGGGCGGTCAGGCACGCGAACTCGAACAGGCGTGGCGAGATGCGATTAGATCAGCCCAAGCTATGGGTATCAAGCTCTATGAACTGCGGGGAACTGTGGGGCTGTGCCGAATGCTCGGCGAGCATGGCCGCTCGCGCGAAGGACACGATCTGCTCCTCCCGCTCGTTTCGCGGTTTACTGAAGGTTTCGATAGCACCGACTTGCAGGAAGCGAAGGCCCTGCTTGACGAACTATCTAACTGACCGAGTTGGTAGAACTCGAGCTAGCCGGCCGCCGCCTGATTCCCGCTTTTCGAGCCGTCAGTTAGGTAGCGCATGCTTGAAAGGCGGCCAGCGGACCGGGGAGATTTTGAATTTATTGCCTTAGCTTTGCGTCGAATGGAAGCGGGGTAAAGCCGTGAAGCGAATTCTGTCTGCCGCCCCAACCTTGACCGTGAGGGATCTTGCCGATTATTTGAAGGTGCATCCCAGCACCGTCTATCGCCTGCTCAGAGAGGGTCAGTTGCCCGCCTTCCGCGTCGGCAGCGACTGGCGCTTTAATCGCGAAGAAATCGATCACTGGCGCCTGCAGCGCGAAAAGAAGTCCGACGATTAGGCGGAATTTGGCCGGCTCCGCACAGCGGGCAGCTCCTTCCTGAGAGATCCCGTAAATCATTCGCCGCCGATTTTTATGCGTTTGATGCCTGCTTAGCCTTAGCCTTAGCACGGCGCGTTGTCGGCCAGGCACTCTTTTTGGCTAAGATGAACTTGTCGTGAGAATTGCGATTATTGCAGCTGAAATGGCGCCCTATGCGAAAGTTGGGGGACTCGCTGATGTCATAAGCGCCTTCCCGCGGGCGCTTAAAAAGGCGGGCGCCGAACCCTCGCTTATCGTGCCCGCTCATCGAAAGCTGCTCGAAAAGCTCGAAACCGAACCGTACGGCAACGACCAAACCATACAATTGGGTGCCACGCAGGAGCATTTTAGCATCTTGCGCGCAGAGTCGGCGGCAGGCGTGCCGCTCTACCTCGTTCACCATCCGGGCTTTTTTGACCGCGCAGAGATTTACGGCGATGGAAATGGCGATTACCCGGACAATTTGCAGCGCTTTATCTTCTTCGGACGCGCCGCCGCGCTCACCGCGACAACGCTGCATCCCGATATCCTCCATGCCCATGATTGGCACGCCGCGGCCGTCCCGATAGTAGTCCGTGCCGATCCCGAGCTGCGGCGAAAGTTCGAAGCAACATCAAGCTTTTTCACTATCCATAATCTTGCGTTCCAAGGAATTTGCGAGCCTGACCTGTTTCCGCTGCTGGGAATAGACTCATCCTGGTTTTCAATATCCGGCTTGGAGTTTTATGGACGCGTAAACCTGATGAAGGGCGCGGTCATAATGGCCGATGCCGTCAACACGGTCAGTGCGGCATATGCCTCCGAGATAGCAAATGACCCTGCGCTCGGATTTGGCCTCGACGGAGTCCTGCGCGCCAAAGGTGAGCGCTTCACAGGTATTCTCAATGGTGCCGATTACGACGAGTGGAATCCGGCGACCGATACCCTGATAACCAAGTGCTATTCGCCGGCTCGCCCCAACGGCAAGATGGCTTGCCTGTACGATCTCCGTGAGGAAATGAGACTGCCGCACCTCCGCAATGCGCCCATTATCGCAATGGTCACCCGGATGACCACTCAGAAAGGCGTTGACCTGGTAGCCGCTGCGCTCGAACGGTTGGCGGTGCTTGACGTTCAGATTGTGATGCTGGCGAACGGAGATCCTCAACTAGAGCAGTTCTTCAAAGGCGCCGAAGCCCGCTATCCGGAGCATCTCAGAGTCATTCTGCAGTTCGATAACGCACTTGCTCACCGGATCCAGGCGGGAACCGACATGTTCATGATACCCTCGCGATTCGAACCGTGCGGGTTGACACAGATGTATGCGCTAAAATACGGCAACCCGCCCATTGCACGCGCGACCGGTGGCTTGCGCGATACGGTTTTCGAATTCGATCCCGTATCCGGCGGCGGCAATGGTTTCGTGTTTGAGAGATTTGAACCTGAAGCCCTCGTGACGGCTACAAAGAGGGCAGTCGAAACATTCGGCAATCGCGCCCGCTGGCGCCAGCTGATGGATAATTGCTTCAAGGCCGATTTCTCCTGGGCCAAGACGGCCCGCCAATACCTCGACTGGTTCAACCGCTTCCATCCCCAAAATGGTCAGGCACGGCA
The DNA here is from genome assembly GCA_024281015.1 of Candidatus Binataceae bacterium. Lineage (GTDB taxonomy): Bacteria > Desulfobacterota > Binatia > Binatales > Binataceae > JAMXLL01. The sequence goes on along the minus strand of JAMXLL010000119.1, from coordinate 1,590 downwards.
CGCGCTGGAGGAACGCCCGGAGCCTGGAGAGTAATAGTCCCATCAACGGCCCTAATTGATGTCGTCGACCCTGACAGCGCATACTGTCGGCTTCTGAATTTTCTCCAACGCCTGCTAGTCTTCGGGTATGAGCAAGCAGCACGGGCTGACCGCGTATGCAGACGGCTCATGCCTTGGGAACCCGGGGCCGGGCGGATGGGGTGTAGTGCTCGAAAGCATCGATGGCTCGCGGCTCGAATTCTCTGGGTCCGCTGCGTCCACTACGAATAACCGGATGGAAATCACCGCGGCAATAGAAGCGTTGCGCAGGTTACCTCGCGGCTCGGAAGTGACAATTCGCAGCGACAGTCAATATCTCGTCAAAACCATGACACTGGGATGGAAAAGACGGGAGAATCTCGATCTGTGGAAAATGCTTGATATTGAGGTCGCACTGCGGAAGGTCCGGTGGGAATGGGTTCGAGGTCATTCGGGAGATGCCCTCAACGAACGCGCGGACCAACTGGCTCGCGATGCCGCGCTGGGCAAGCCGCAGGACCCCCGATTAGATCCTTCGACGCTTCCCACCTTGAATGATGTGACCGATACCAGGCAAAGCCCGGTGGAACCGGGGTCGCAAGAGCGAGCGCGGGCCGCCGGCGGGCCAACTCTGAGCGATCAGGACACGGCCGTTATTGAGGATGAGTCCGAGATTGCGCGACAGTTAAGGCCGTTACTCAACTCCGATGAGACACTGCGGCGGTGCGCTGGTTGTCATCGAGCATTCGTTACTACCGGGCAACCGGCGCGGATGCAGGCGTATTGCTCGCTGGCTGGGTGCCAGCTGAAACGGCGGCAAAATCGGCTGAGCTGAGTTTTGACCCGTGTCACCAGCGGTCAAGCATCCGGAGGTCTGGCCGTAAGTTGTCCTCAATCAGTTAAAATCACATTTGGCATGACGGTATCGGCTTGGACATGCTGTATCTGCAAAAGCACCAAATAAAAGCAAACGCTATCTCGCGTTTTTCTTGATTTCCGTGTACATGCCTTTAGTATCTTTGCAGGTTTAGTGGTGCCCAAAACTGGCAAACGGGCTGCGTGGGAACCTCCAAAGCCGAAAGGGAGACGTTGTGGGAAAAAAGCTTGCTCAAAGTATGATGTGGGTCGCCGCCCTGTCATTTGTGACGGGCTGCGCCTCGATGACGGAGCGGCAGAAGTGCATCGCGTTATACTCCGCCGGCGGCGCGGTTGGGGCTGGTGCGATAGGTACCGGAGTCGCGCTGTCTAAGCGTGATCAGGATCAGTACCTCTGGGCAGTAGGAGCGGGCGTCGGTGGAGGAGCCTTGCTTGGAGCGCTCGCGGGCTACTTCCTGTGCGCCGAAGAAGCACCACCGCCACCGCCACCGCCACCGCCTCCTCCGCCGCCACCGCCGCCACCGCCGCCACCACCTCCTCCGCAGAAGATTATCTTGCGGGGCGTCCACTTTGATTTCGACAAGGCCGTTATTCGGCCGGTGGACCAGCCGGTGCTCGATGAGGCGGCCGAGACGCTCAAGGCCAATCCTAACGTGAAGGTGTACGTTAACGGTTACTGCGATGCGATCGGTGCCC
>JAMXLL010000118.1 GCA_024281015.1 Candidatus Binataceae bacterium | reverse complement strand
GCTGCCGGCTCACTTCATCCTGCAGATGCGAGAGCTCTTTCTCCTTATTGAGAAGCACCTTGCGCGCGGCGATCCACTCTTCGCGGGACACGATCGGCTGGTTCATGGTTTTATTTCTCCCGTTTCGGTTGCGTTCCTTTTATTTGCGTTCGTTTAATTCAAGGTCACCAGATATTCCGCGAGGCGCTCGATCGCGCTGCTCCAGCCATTACGATGGCCGTCGCGGGCCTCGATTGATTCAAAGGTCTCCTGACGCAGCGTCAGCCCGGTCTTCTCGCCCAACGCGGCGAAGGTAACCGTGATCAGCGTTTCATGGCCGATCGTGCCATCGGCATTTTCGTGCGCCCAGGTGAAGACCAGACGCTCCGGCTCAAGGACTTCCCGGAACACGCCCCTAACCCAATGCTCAACGCCCTCGGGCGAGACCATGCAGCAACGCCAGCCGCCACCCGGCCGCGGATCAAGCGTGTATGATGGTACCCTGAAACCACGCGGTCCAAACCAGCGGAACAAGTGCTGTGGCTCGATCCAGGCCCTGAAACAGAGGGATCGAGGCGCATCGAAGATGCGCTCGACGACGAGCACCCGGTCAGTTGATTCGCTAGCTCCCGTACTGCTTGCACCCATAGTCTTCTTCCTCCTTCAAGCGGTCGCCAGATATTCCGCCAGGCGATCGAGCGAGCTGTTCCAGCCGCCATTGTGCGCGTCGCGAGCAGTCACCGACTCGAACAGGGCTTCGTGCAGTGTTAGTTGAGTCCTGGCACCAAGATCTTCCAGAGTGACCGTCACGATGGTTTCGGGACCCACCGGACGGCCTTGCGCATCGGCCCAGCAGCCGACCATGACGAGCCGCTCCGGTGCAACGATTTCGCGAAACGCGCCCTGCCTCCAATGGTCATCGTTTTCTGGCCCGCGCATATGGATTCGATAGAGTCCGCCCGGCCGGAAATCCGATCGCTCAATGGTGCTGGTGAAGCCGCGTGGCCCGTGCCATTTGACCATCCGCTCGGGCTCTGTCCAGGCTTTCCAGACCAACTCGCGCGGTGCGTCGAAAATGCGTGTGATAATGAGGACCCGGTCCTGAGGTTCCACCGCGAGGTTACTTCCTGCGGCCATTTTCCTTCTCCTTCTTCTTTTGATCTGTGCTTTTCAATTCGCGTTTCTGCACTTCACGCAGATAGTCCTCCAAACGCTCGAAGCTCTCCTCCCAGAAACGCCTGTCTTCCTCGAGCCACTCCGGGTTTTTGAACGGCTCCGCCGCAAACCGGCATGGTCGGCATTGGGCGTCGCGGCTGCGTGCGATTAGGCCAGCGTGTTCCAGCACTTTGAGGTGCTTGAAAATAGCCGGCAGGCTCATCCGCACGGGCTCGCCTAATTCAGTACCTGACGCTGTGCGGGAGGCGAGCAGCGCCAGGATCGCGCGCCGGGTGCCCTCGGCGAAGGTAGTAGTGAGATGACGATCCTCCACCATTTGTGCTGAACCAATCAGTTAAATAACCGATGGGTTAAACACAACACCACACGCCGGCGGCTGTCAAGTCCTTTGTTGGTGTTTCGTAACAAAATGCGAGGCCGGCCAGTTTAGCGCCTGGGCTTCACGGGTCGGGAGAAGCTGATTCGCGTGACACTCAGAAGGGCGATCCGCGATATCCTTCGGCTCGGGTCACATGCAATTTATGATCGTCCTGGGAGCACCTGGTGTGATTTCACTGAATGCCGCTGCTTCAAGCGCCGTCTGAGGCACAGATCGTCGCCGGCGGCAATATACGATCCTCTGACTTCAGCAAACCATGCCAAAGTTGCTTTTGAGACCAGAATGTCGTGCAGGGAAGGCCGGCAGAATAATCAGGAACACGCCTATTTCATGATCTGTGACAGTCCCGCAAGCGTCGAGTATCGCGTAAAGTTTCGGTACTCCGGGGGGACCTCGCGGTCCACCAACACATCGGCATGCTCTTTACCCTCGGTCGTAGCATTGGTTAGATGACGCCCCTCAAAGTCCCACGCAGTAGAGGTGAATCCACCCGGAACCTCACCCAACGAATCCTTCTTGACCACCCGCTGAGCAACCAGAGCTGTTTTCCAGAAGCGCATCTTCTTGTCGTAAACATCTTCCCAGAGCGCGTAGTGAGTCTGTGAGTCCTCGTAGATTATGCGTTTACCATAGCAGTAGGCTGCCATTGCCGTTGGCACGCGCCGGATGTCGATCACATCAACATCACGAAGCTGCCAGTTGCCCCACGATGGTCGCGGCCATCCGATCGGCATATAATAATTGAGTGGGAAATCACCCCCCAAAGGCGAATAGTCGCCGGTTAGCGCGAGGATCTGCTGATGCTGTACAAATCGCGCGTCGAACAAGCCCAGCCCTCCATTGAATCCCACTCTCTTAAAATCGTCCTGTACGTAATCCGTTCCGATCACTGGACTGCAGCGGGATGTGAGCGATCCCCGGAACCATCGCCGTAATGACGGCACGAATGTAAATAGTTCTTCGTCGCGCTGAGTATCCTTTGGGTAAAGCATCAGCAGCGTTGTGTACCGCAACTGCTCCGGCTCTTCCACGGTTAACCATTCCGTGTACCAATAATCGTTCGCCTTAGCCTCTTCAGGAGATGCTTCTCCATCGGTGTTATAGGCAACCTGGCGGTAGATGTAGGACAGTCGCTCGCAGCTTGAAAAGCCGTAAGACGTCTCCGAGCATATGGTCAAAGGGTTGCGAGGGGTGCCGGCAAGAAAGTGGGGCACGTAGGCGAACCACAGATCCGCGAGGAGTTTGTAGCCCTTGTCGGGCTCCTGCGGATTGGGAAAGGGTTCACCCCCTGCGTAGTTAAGAATCTCGTTATGACCATTACTAAGATGGACTACCCGCACGTTATGACTATATTTCGCCGTCGCTTCAGTATAACCGACCGGCAGTTTCACAGGGATCGTCGGTCCAACGACTATCTGAAGAGCCGCCGGCATCCTCCAGAACCCGTCACCCGCGAACAATTTCTTCATCCCCAACGGCATATACTGCGCGTACCGTTGCCAGTCGTTGACCGTTATCGTAGTTCCGACCGGAATCGCAGCGGCAGGAATGGGCGGCCGTTTGGTCTCCTGTTGCTTGGCAGTTGCAGGCGGAATCGCTTGCGGTAGAACGGAAACCGACGGTCGAACATTTAAAGTGTTGCGAGGAAGAGGCTGAGCGCGATTAGGCACGGGTGCCGGCGCGACCGGTCGTTGGGATTCAGGTATCGGTTCGGGTACTTGAGCGGTGACGTGCCGGGCACTCTCAACCGCGTTAAGAAGTGCCAGGTTGGCGCCAGCAAGTCGCAGCTCGGCAAGGTCGTGAGAGCTCGGGACGAAAGTGATTCCGCGATCGTGTATCAGCTGGGCAATCCGCGCATTGTACACGCCGCCATTCAATAATCGCAGCAGATCATTCTCGGTCAGGCCTTTCTTCTGAGCTGCCGGTACGGCCGTGGCTATGGACGAAGCCGTTAACATTACCAGCAACATCGCTAATTTGTATGAACTTCGCATTCCCGACCAGCCCCCATATTTGCCTAACGCGATGGATAATATTTGCAGGTGACTCCATTTAGCTCCTGTTGGCGAACGTGTCAACCTAAAGAAGAGAAATGACAAGTCTGGCGCGTCTGGCGCGTAGTGATTTGTCGGCGCTTATCTTCTCGCCGAAAGAACGCTGGCTGGAATCTTATTCGCCTGGTGGGCCGGGATTCACCTGGGACGTCTTTGGTCCTCGGGAATAACCCGCAAGCAAAACCATCGATTCGTTAACACAGGCCCGCACATTCTCGTTCGTCACCCGATCGCTGCGGCGATTCTGGCTTCCGCGCGCCACGAAGATCGCCAGGAAACACCGACCGGCCTTGGAGTTGGGTACTGATGTCTCTGGGCCTTTGGATGAAGGCGCGCGCCGAGGACCGTTTCCCGGCGGTCGAGCTCGAAACGGAAGCCTTCGTATTATCGGCAGCGAGTCCCGACGCAGCTGCCGTTCTTGTAACGAATGCCGGAAGGCTCAGGCGGGGACGTCACGGTGAACAGGCGGGGACGTCATGGTGAAAAAGGTATGTACGCGTGCTCTCATGCGTCGGCTGAGTCGCAGGCCGCATGACGCCGGTGCCACCAGCGTCATTAAATAACGATGTTGAGCGCAATCCCTCAGTCCGACGGCGTACCGTAGACTACGAATGGGCGCCCGGTTGGGGCAAGCCTATGATCATCGGTAGCCACACAAGCGCTTTGCGGTCGCAGCTTCATCAGCTTCCGTGCTCCTCTCGCTCCCGAGTTAAAATTCTGCTGACCCTGAGCACAACCTTGAGCCGTGTCAAAGCTATCGATGATGCTCCAATTTACAATCGGTGCGTGCGCGTTCGGCAACCCATTGATTCCGGTGGGCGGAATCATCAAATACCACCCGAATAGCACGAGCGCAGCAGCGTGAGTAGCCTTCATTTGTATCTATCTCCTTCGGCGTTTCACGAGAGGCTTGACCGTCGATGCGTCGTTAAACTCGTTTGAACTTTGAACTTCCAACACTCTCGTTCGAATCAGACAGTGCGTCTCCCTCATTGTGCAGTATCTTCAGGGAGCAAGAGCGATGCCTGAGACTTGTTTGCCTTCTGAATATATCCTTCCTGGCTAAAATCATCTGGACGATGATCCAGTTACTATGATGTAGACCTCAACCATCTAGTACTGAGTACAGCAGCGTGCACTTTATTAACACGTTCCGCTGGCCGAATGGGGTCGAAGTGTCAAGATGCAAACTTCTTTCCCGACAATCATGTACCTGGATGAGACGGAAATTACCCCACTCCGGACGGTCCGACCCGCAGACATACCTGGCAGAATGTACCGGCTATCTAGGTGAGAAGCCGGAACCGAATGGGTTGGTGAGGGTTCGATCCCCTCGTTAGGCGTCGAGGTAGCCTTGGCGTGCGCTGGTGTCAAACCAGGCAATAGGGACGACTCCCATCCCGCAATCAGGAGATTTCACGCGCAGGTTCCCGGCGGGGCTCCTACGAAGAGCTGCTTTCCCTGTCGAGCGCGATAGCAACCACGTCAATCAAAGTGACAACGACGTCTTCTCCGGCGTGCACCTGATCCAGACTCAGCGGATTGGCAACCACGACTACTTCGACCGCTCCGTCCGAGCCCTTAATCGAAATTGTCTTGCCAGTCTTGTCTATAGCGTTGATAGTCACTGCGAATTGGTATGGGTTGGTGAAGGGTGTGCCTGACGTGCCGTCGGAAGCTGCGTTGACGATTCCTGCTGCCAGTGACCGAGCGAATGGTGATTGCCCAGGCACCAGTTTGTCGACGCTGGCGACTTCATAAAACCTTGCGATGAGCGGTTGGCCCGGCTTAGCGGCGGCCAAGCTGTACTGATTGGATACGTGAAGGATCACCTGTTTACCGGTGGCAGCTTGCAGCGTAACGAACCTGTTTTGTTGATCGACGGAAACGATCTGTCCCTGAACTATGGTCACCGAGGCTGAGCCCGGGGCGGCCAAGTCGCCCGGAGCCGGTTGGCCAGCAACCGCAGCCTGGCTCAATACGGATGCCTGCGCGCTGGTTTGTGGTGCGCTGACCTGTGTGTGGGAGCATGCCTGCCCAATCGAAAGCAGAAAAGCCACCAGTACGGCCTTTCGGAATTGGCTTATCGAAACCATTCTAATTCTCATGCCGTTTGGCATATTGCCTCTGTTCACCTTTAGCTCATCCGGTTGAACATTTTGTAATAAGCAGAGCTGCACGGCAACAGTGGTCCCGTACGGCGGTTATCGCCCGAGCGGCCTCGAAGAGTGGCTCGATCCAGATAACACTTGCATTGCTTGTGCTAACCGGCTCTTGGCATGGTAGACATGCAAGACGTGGTCTGACGCGATTGGGTGGCTTTCTCGAGCGTCGACCTGCGGATGGACTGTCTCCGCTTTGCGGACCGTAGGGTAAGCAGGACACGTATGCTCTGTTCGAAATGCGGCAGCGATAAGGAGAGTTCGCTCCAATAGCGGTGGCAGCTTTACCTAAGAGCGATTCCGGCTCGGAGCGCCCGCTGGTCATTATCAGGGCGCCAAGGACGTCGTACCGTGCGCCAGTATGGGTCATCTCAATGAGCTATTTTAGGGCATCGAAATCATCCGAATAAGGTAACATAATGCTAGCATTCGCTAACTTGTAATTAAGACACTCCCGGGACAACTGGGAGATAATGGTGCGGGTTTATGGATGCTCGCGATTTATCCCATGACTGTATCAGCAGGGACATGATTGAGCCTGCCGCAAAGGCTGTCCTTGTCGTGGATGATGATCCGGACACGCGCGAACTGCTGTGTGAATTGCTCATGCGCCGCGGATATCCAGTCGCTTGGAGCGAGAATGGCCTCGCGGCATTTGAGAGAATCCAGACGTCACGTGTGCTACCAGGCGTGATTCTGCTCGACCTGGTCATGCCGCTGATGGATGGACATACGTTCCTCCGCCGAGCCCGTGAGCATCCCCTCATCAAGAAAGTACCGATCATTTTCACGACCGCCGATTCTTGGGCCGAGGCACCAGGCGCTGATGCGATTCTGAATAAGCCTTTCAAACCGGGGATGCTGATCGCTACAGTGGGACGATTTCTGAAGCCGGCTGAAAATTCGCGTGTCTGAGCCCCCAGGGCAACAAACAAGGCCAGTCAGGACCTATAGACGTGCAATGGGGCGGCAATATCGACGCTTTTCACCCGGATTAACTAGCGGCGAGCATGCAACTGGTGTGAGTCTCTTCGACGGTTGCTCGAATCAAACGGCCGCTCACCCGCAGGACTGGATTGCAGTGTGCGAGCTTATGGAGAAACGGGGTGACTCGACCAGATCATCGCCAAATCACCGGGTTCGGCATGATCTACTTGCTGGACGGTATCTCTCTGAGCAGCGTCAGGATCGCAAGAAATTCCTTTGCGGCACGCACCGTGCCCAATAAATTGAGACTTTCGAGGGCGCGAAGTTCGCGATCTGTTACATTGTAACGGCGCAATAGCTCTCGGTTTTCGACGAATCGCCGCCATGACGGCGAGGTCTTCCGTGGCTTCTCAGGCTTGACTTCGGTAAGAAGATCCTTTGCTTCGGGGTGGGCCAGGATCAAAAGCTCCTGACTATCAAGACCAAGGATACTTGCCAGACGTCCGACGAGTTTGAGCGACGGCTTGCGGCGTCCGGTCTCGATGAAAGCGACATGGCTGGCTTCCACCCCAAGCTTTTGAGCGAGTGCCCTTTGAGTTAAGCCCAAGGCTTCGCGTTGATTTCTTACCGTCTCGCCGAGTTGATTTACCCTTTTCATATATCTCACGTTTCAAGTGCCGCTGCAGCCTCGCTGAATGCTGCACCGCTTATTCAGGTCGGAAA
>JAMXLL010000117.1 GCA_024281015.1 Candidatus Binataceae bacterium | reverse complement strand
CCTCGACATTGCGGCAAAGCCTAGAGAGCGAATTCGTCCGGAGACCAAGCTGCTTAATCCCGTTCAGGAACTCCCATTGGCTTTTGAATTGAACTCCTTCGATAATTCCATGCGAGTGGCAAAAAATATCGAGAGGGCGCAAGGCTGTGATGCGCGGATCCAATTGCCTTAAAGACCCGGCAGCCGCATTGCGCGGATTGGCAAAGGGCGGCTCTCCGGCTTTTAGCCGCTCCTCGTTGAGCCTTTCAAACGCGCGCCGGGGGAGAATTACTTCGCCACGGACCTCCACTAGCCTCGGCACGGTCTTGCCATGCTGTATCAGGCGCAACGGAATGCTCTTGATGGTTCGGATATTCTGGGTGACGTCCTCGCCGTTGAGCCCATCGCCGCGAGTCGAGCCGACCATCAGGTGCCCATTCTCGTAGACCAGCTCAACCGCGAGCCCGTCCAGTTTGACTTCAGCGACGTACTCGATATCAGAGTCGCTCCGTAGGAAGCGTTTGATGCGGCGGTCAAACTCGATCATTTCTTCGGCGCTCATCGCATTGCCAAGCGACAACATCATTCGCCGATGCCGTACTATCCCGAACTCCTGGCTCGGAGCAGCACCTACTCGCTGAGTAGGAGAATCAGGGGTCCGGAGCTCTGGATGAGCCAGCTCCAACTCCTCCAGCCGCCGCATCAGCTGGTCATATTCGGCGTCGCTTATGCCGGGATCGTCCAGAACGTAATAGCGGTAATTGTGATGGTTGATCTGCTCGCGGAGAGATTCGGCCTCAGCTTCGAGTTGCTCGAGCGTAACGTCAGGCATCGTTAGTTAATGCGATCCATTTCGGGCGAGGCAGCCTATAGCGGGTCTCGAAGAATTATGACGACGAACAGCTTACTTGCTATATCCCATCGCCATCAGAAAGTCATCCAGGTCCTTGAAGCGCATGTACATGTTGTGGAGCTTTTGCTCGCCGATTGTGGTGCTGGATTCCGGAGCGTAGGCGTGACCTGGATAGACGACTGTACTATCGTCCAGATTACGCAATGTATGATTCAAACTGTAGTACATCTGCTCGGGGTCGGAACCGGGCAGATCGACTCGGCCACACGAATTTACGAACAGCGTATCGCCGGAAATCAGATTGCCCTCGACGAGAAAACATTGCGATCCTGGGGTATGGCCAGGGGTATGAATAAATTTGACTTCGAGCCCGCCAACATTGAAAACATCGCCGGCTTCGACTTTGACCAAATCCGACTCGCTTAGCCCCGAAACCTTTTTGACCCCCTCGGCCTCATTCTTATTGACATAGACTTTCGCCTTAACGTGACCAACCATCTCTGCGGCTCCCTGTATATTCTGCCCCATCATGTTCCCGCCGAGGTGGTCCTGGTGATAGTGAGTTATCAGGATCTTCTCGAGGTCGTAGCCCTTGGCTTGCGCGTAATCGATGATGCGCTTGATATCCCATGCGGGATCAACGACTGCGGCCTTGTGCGTGACTGGGTCAGCTATGAGGTAGACGAAATTAGCCATAGGTCCCAATTGGGCCTGAACTAAAGAGAGCTTCTTTTGCTGATCCGCCATAAATGATTCCATTTTAGTATTGAAAACAGCGCTCCGCGTTTCCTTCGTCAGCCCAGGACCCGCCGCCGGAAAGGATGGCCGTTACACTGTGAAAGCGACGCGAGCACCAAAAATGGCAATGAATAACGCTCAATGGCCGCCGCCTGAGTCGCTTGAATTTTTTCGCTGCGCTTGCGCGGGGGCACGGGGGTCGAGTCGTAGTCCCCGATCCCACAGGAACTCTGGTTCGCCAAGCTGCTTGGCTACCCACCGCGATTGTACGAACAAATGGTCGCTCAGGCGATTGAGATAAATCAGAAGATGCTCGCTGATGGATTCCTCGCGTCTGAGCGCCCAACAAATACGCTCCGCGCGTCGGCATACTGTTCGCGCTTGATGCAGGAAAGCATTCAGCACACCGCCGCCCGGCAGGGTGAACGAATTGAGCGGCTCCAAAACCTCCTGCATCCTGTCCATTTCATGTTCCAGTTGAGCGGCCTCGCCCGTGCCCATCCGATACATGCCCTCGTACTCAGCCTCGGGTGGAGTCGCCAATTCACTGCCGACGTCGAACAGTTCATTCTGAACCCGCCGCAACATTTCCGAGTACCAGTCGAAATCGTTGCCGAGGCGGGCGCGATATTCCCGCAGATAAGTACGCACGACACCAATTGCAGCATTGAGTTCGTCGACCGTGCCATAAGCTTCAAGCCGGGGCGATTCTTTCGGCACGCGTCCGCCACCCACCAATGCGGTCGTGCCTTCGTCGCCGGTCCGTGTGTAGATTCTTGTCAGCCGAATAGCCATTTTTCACCAAACCAGCACAGTGACTGTTCCGAATCGCGGCCTAATTTCCAGGACCACTATTATCATTAGCCTGTCGCGTTCGGCTGCTATCAAATGCCCGCCTTTTGGCGCAACGCCGGGTAAGCGGAGTCACCAAGTTCGCGCGATACGGGCAGTCCGGCATCGCGCCATCCGGTGACCACCACTGCGCCGCTGGCATCGCGGGCGCCGCCGAAACCGCCGCGCACATTGGCAAGGTCGCTGTAGCCCGCCTGTTCGAGGATCTCGCAGGCACGTTGAGAACGCCCGCCTGCCATGCATCCGACCACCAATTTCTTATCAGGTGGAAGGACCTTCTGCGCGACGGTGAGAAAGGAATCGTTCGGTTGAGGAGCTGCGCCTGGTTTGAGGAAAACTACTGGAATGTTGATGGCGCCTGCCGGATGGCTTTGTGCAAACTCCTCTTCGGTGCGGACATCGAGATAAACCGCGTCGGGATTTTTCTGAAGAATCTCGTACGCCTGAGGAGGTTCAATCTGCTTGATCGACATGGCAATCTCCGTACCTTGGTGATGCCGCGAATGTCATTCGGGCATGGATCAGCGCGACTACCTACATTGTTAAGTCTAACACGATTGGGGGCGGGCGACTTCCACCCCTGCGCGGATCGCGAAGCTGAATGTCAGGGCTGGCGATTGCCCCATCGCTCGTAATAGACAACTTCGTGGCGAGGCTTTAATGGCTTGGATTGTGGCGGATGCGCCGAATTCGGGTACCCAAAGGCAAGGATCGTGAAGATCGCCCACTGGTCAGGTACACCGAGCATCTGGCTGATTTTTGGCGCATCGAAATTACCCACCCAGCAGGTTCCCAGCCCGAGACTCCAGCCCGCCGTCGCCATATTTTGCACCGCCTGGGCACAGTCGATATCGCCCCATCGTGAATTGCCGGTGTCCTTGAGTACGACGATCGCGACAGGTGCATCGCTGACGAATCTGCCAGTGGTGCACAAAGCACCGATATCGCGAATTCGGTCGCGGCTATGAATTACCACGAATTGCCACGGCTGGAGATTCCGCGCGCTCATCGCATGGCGGCCGGCGTCGATGATTTGTTTCAGTTTTTCCGGTTCAATCGAATCGGGCGCAAATGCGCGGAGCGCCTTTCGGGTGGTAATCGCCTCAATCGCGTCCATCTGCGTCCTCCTTACCGGGGCCTCGCCGACAACGCCGGCTGAACCCGTTCGCCAGAAAGCCGATTGCCGCGCCGAAACCCGGAGAATTCACAACTTGAAATCCGCTGCCAAGCGAGGAGGCAAAGGATGCTCGAGCCAAAAAAGCTGCTCTGCTTTTGGCGTCAGAGTTTGCGGTAGATAGCGAATTCCTCCATCAGCTTGGCAGCCCGTTCCTGCTCGGACGATGCCCGCTGAGTGCGAAGGAGGAAATGCACGATTTCTTCGTAGCCTGCCTGGCCTGCGGGACTGGCAATTTCCACCAGTTCCTCGATAAGGCTCGGGAATTTCTCCCCGGGAATATAGTAATTGGCCCAGCCAAAATTGCAGTAACGGTGGAGGATTTTGGCGATGGTCTTCTCCAGCGATTCGCGCCGGTTGGCCGCTCTTTGTTCGTTTCCCAAACTGCGCTCTCCCCAGCTAGGCCTAGTAGTTCACCAGCCTGAGAGCCCGCGCTCTCGCTACCGGCGGAGCAATGTTCCGCGAGTCATGCTGACCCGGTACGCTCCATCGAAGGTTATCGCAAACTGTACCATCCTTCGGCAAGTCCTCAGGCGGTCTTTTCCAGTCCGCCCGTGCGGTCCGCGCCTTCATCAAACCAAAGCAGATGATGATAATCAAAGCGCGAACCGTCGAGAATACCGAATTTAACCACCTCGAAGTAGGGTGACAGGTCGAAATCGCGAGGGGTAATCAGGGTTGGCGATACCATCCGCAGCAAACCAGGCGCTGCCCGGCGTGGCCGGCGGAAGCGTCCGACCAGCCCGGCAACACGGCCCACCGGCTCTACTCCCGGCGGAAAAGGCTCATAGCGGGCAACAATCGGGTAACGC
>JAMXLL010000116.1 GCA_024281015.1 Candidatus Binataceae bacterium | reverse complement strand
CTACGTAATCAACGGAAAAGGCGACAAAATAAAGTTGCCGCGCGGATCATCAGACGCGGCACTTCTGCCTCATCACGTTGACAGATCTAAATTGTTTGTGATGGACCGAATGGGACACATCCTCGATGCCGTCAGGATTGCTCGCGCAATAGAGCACACTCGCTTCCCACCATCATTCGATCCAGTTGAAAATGACAATGAAGAAGGCCTGCTTCTGCGGGCGGCAGATCTCATAGGGCAACTCGGAGATCCGCACTACCTTCGCAAGGCGAATGCGCTGTACTACGAGTTCGAGGAGGTGGGAATGAACCGGCAGCTTGGCTACACTTCGCCGGCCGATCTCACCGATCAATACCCCGAGTTTTATTGGAACACTATTGCACCACACATCCAGGCGGCAATTCGCTACCTTAATGTGACATCGAGCGGCCGCCAGTGGTTGCTAATCTTTACAGCAATGTCTTCCGAGCTTCTGAGCGTGAGCTAGATCTGTTTAGGAGGTAGGATGCTCGGACGAAGGCTGCCGTTTGGCGGTCGATGCCGAGATAGCGGCGCGAGATGCCATCGATCTGTCGCGAGAGAAGCCTGTCGAGGTTAGCCTTGCGCAGGGATGCGCGGGGTTTTTTGTTTTATGGTAATCTGATACCTCGCTTCAGCGTCCCGACCGACAACCGTGGCGGCCCATGTCGATCACGGTATGATCCGCCCGAAAGGTCGGTCCGGAAGAGGTCAGCAAATTGAGCACGACGACGTCGCCATTCGAAAAAACGTTGGTGATGAGCTTAGGCAAATTGCGCTTCTACAACGAGAATTTTTCGGGGAGATGGCCGCGGTGGATCACCAGCCACGTTAGGCAACGGCAGTGGCGATTAGAGCTGGCACAGAGCTGATAGCCGTCGACGCTGCGCGATTCATCTACAATCGCAGCTTCGTGAAGTTATGCGCTATTTTAATCGGGGATTTCCATGAGCAACCCGGTCGTTGAAGTATTAAAAGCGCAATACCCCGACAAGGTGAAGAATGCTCAACAGGCGCTTTTGGCGATTGAACCTGGCCAACGTGTCTTTATCGGCACGGCTTGCGCGACGCCCAGAACTCTGGTTGCCGCCCTCGAAGCTCTGTCCAATCCACCACTGGACGTGGAGCTTGTCCACTTCATTACGACCAATGCCTTTACTCAAGATGAGATCGGTCGCACCCGCACTAAATACCGTCATCGGACCTTTTTCGTAAGCTCGGACATTCGCGATGCTGTCATGCAGGGCGCGGCGGAGTACGTACCGATCCAGATCTCCCAGGTGCCGGAATTGATCGCGCGTGGCTCCTTGCCAATCGACATCGCAATGATTCAGGTCTCGCCGCCAGACGCATTCGGCTATGTCAGCTTCGGTATTTCGGTGGATATCACTTCCTCGGCGGTGGCTGCCGCCAAATGGGTAATCGCTGAAGTCAATCCCGCCATGCCTCGTACCCAGGGAGATACCACTCTCCACGTGAGGGACATCGATGTCTTAGTACCGGTGGATACGCCAGTAACCGAATACATACACATTCCGGTCACGGAACAGGAGGTTCAACAGATTGCCCGGTATATCGCCGGCATCATCGATGATGGGTCCACGCTTCAGATAGGCTTGGGGCGCATACCTAACGAGGCGCTTCGGTACCTCGCCGATCGCCGAGATCTGGGCATCCACTCTGATGTCATAACCGACGCCATCCTTCCGCTATTGCAACATGGGATATTGACTGGTCAGGAAAAATCCCAGTCCAAGGGCAAAATCGTTGCCAGCTTCGCGCTTGGAAGCCGCGCGCTTTACGACGCCATGGACGGTAATGCGCTTTTCTCACTTCACTCGATTTCGTGGGTGGCCAATGAGGAGGTCATTGCTGCACAACATAAGATGGTGTCCGTCAGTCAGGCGTTCTCTATTGACCTTACTGGGCAGGTCTGCGTCGATCAGTTCGAGGGGCAATTGTATGGAGGACTTGGCGCCCAAGTCGAATTCGTTCGTGGCACGGCTCGTTCAAAAGGAGGCAAACCAATCGTCTGCATGACCTCGACGACAGATGACGGTGCCAGGTCACGTATACGCGCGGTATTGGCACCTGGGGAGGCCGCCAGTCTTGCTCGCAGCGACGTGCACTACGTGGTGACAGAGTTTGGCATTGCCTATCTTCATGGCAAGTCAATTCGCGAACGCGCCCTCACGCTTATTGCGGTCGCGCACCCAAAATTTCGCGATAAGTTGCTCGATGAGGCCAAAGCGCTGGGTTTTCTTGAAGCCTCATGCACGATCAACAATGTGCTTCCCTATCCTGTTGAGGACGAGCGCAAAGTGGAACTGCGCAACCGCAAAACTGTCACGATCCGTCCCGCCGTGGTGTCTGATGCAGGCGATATCAGATCACTGTTTTATAGATTGCCGGAGCACGATCGCTACACGCGCTTCTTTCGCCGAGTTAGGTCGATTTCCAACAATGATGTCCAGAGGCTATGCAACGTGGACTACAATCTCACCGTAGCCTTCGTGGCCGTGCACGGCTCTCGAGAAGATGGTCATGTAGTTGGCCACGGTTCTTACTTCGTAAATCCTTCGAGCAATATAGCTGAAACCGCCTTCATGGTCGATCCCGCTTGGCAGGGGGTAGGCCTCGGCGGTTCCTTGCAGAAATGCATGGTTGAACACGCCAAGAAGCGTGGCATTCGCGGTTTCCAGGCAGAAATCCTGCCGATCAACGCAAGCATGGTCAAGCTGGCACGCAGTTGTTGCGAGAACGTAAGCATGAACAGCGACGAAGATGCCGTCCACGTTACTATGATTTTTTAACTCATCGATGAGGGCTGCTTCGGGCGGTTATTTGAGGTGACTCCTGAAGGGGAAACCGTCTGGGAATACGTCAACCCGTACTTTGGGGCGTTAGACGGCCAGTTTGGACCCTCGGCAGGTCAAACGATTGGTGGGAAAAGGCCACAGATCAATCGGATGTTTCGCGCCTATCGCTATACCGAGGCTGAACTTGCCAGAGCGCAGGCAGCGACGTAACGGACGGCGCTACGTTATCCAAGAGTCCCTGAACCCGGCCTGCACGCCGACGATGTGATCGAATAGAGGATTAATT
>JAMXLL010000115.1 GCA_024281015.1 Candidatus Binataceae bacterium | reverse complement strand
ACCCACCAGGCCAATATCCACCGGCTCCTCTCCGCCATTCTCACCTTTCATCACCATTTGCATCTGGCGCGCCACCATCAGCTCGCTGTCCTTGCCGGAGAGGCCGACTGCGCGTCCGCCATGATGTGAAATGAGTGCAGCAATATCTTTGTTAAGCCGCTGCAACACCATCTCGGCCGCTTCCATTGTGGCATCGTCGGTCACGCGCATACCTCGTACGAAACGCGATTTGAGACCGAGTTTGCCGATCAGCTCTGTGATCTGCGGCCCTCCGCCATGGACCACAACAGGCTTGATTCCGACGGAATCCAGCAACACGATGTCCTGGCAAAACGCCGAGCGTAATTCCGGCGTCAGCATGGCGTGGCCGCCGTACTTGACTACAAAGGTTTTGCCATGAAAGCGTTTGATATACGGCAACGCTTCTACCAGGACCTGAGTCCGGGCGATCAAATCGTCCAAGGCTGTGCTTTGATCCTCCGTTTGTTTTGTCGTTCGCCGCAAGCGCAAGAGTTCACGGCAGTTCCCCGCTTGAGGATACACTGCAACTCCGTCACAAGCAGAGTGACTAGAGAATGTAGCGGGAGAGATCTTCGTTCTTTACTATCGGATCGAGCTTCTGGTGAACATATTCAGCGTCAATTCGTTGTCCTCGGCCGGACATCTCGGGGGCGCCGAATGAAAGTTCTTCAAGTAGCCGTTCGAGCACGGTGTGAAGACGGCGGGCGCCTATATTTTCGGAGCGTGCGTTGACCTGCGCGGCGATTTCCGCCAACGCCGAAATCGCCTCACCAGTGAACTCCAGTTGCACCTTTTCCGTGGCCATTAGCGCTACATACTGCTTGGTCAGCGCATTTTCGGGTTCGGTCAAAATGCGAATGAAATCATCCTTGTTGAGCGCCTTTAACTCGACCCGAATCGGGAAACGGCCCTGAAATTCGGGAATCAGGTCGGAGGGTTTGGAGGTGTGAAAGGCGCCTGAGGCCACGAACAGGATATGGTCGGTACGCACGGCACCGTACTTGGTATTGACGCTCGAGCCTTCCACGATCGGCAGCAAATCGCGCTGGACACCCTCGCGGGACACGTCCGGGCCGTGCGCCGCCTCGCGTCCGGCAATCTTATCGATTTCGTCAATAAACACGATGCCCGACTGTTCAGCGCGATGCACCGCTTCGCGCGCCACGTTCTCCATATCAACCAGGCGAGTCGCTTCCTCCTGGGTCAGCAGTTCAATTGCTTCCGGCACCTTGACCTTGCGGTTGCGCGTCTTTTTCGGCATGAGCTGGCCAAAGAGTTCTTTCATATTCATCCCCAGGTCCTCCATGCCCTGAGGTGTGAATACTTCGACCATCGGCATCGCTTGCGCAGTAATCTCTATGTCTACTTCACGATCGTTCAAGTAGCCACGGCGCAGCAGGTCGCGCAGCTTTTCGCGGGTATCAGCATGCGAATCGGACTCACTGATCCGCACACCGCCAGCGTTATCAACCGCCGCCGCACGGCGGGTTTTGCCTGGCGGGGTCGGGTAGAGAATATCAAGCAGGCGCTCTTCGGCGTTCTCGCGTGCTTTGACCGCAACCCGCTCCCGTTCCTCCTCGCGCACGATTTTAACCGCTATTTCGACCAGGTCGCGGATCATCGATTCGACATCGCGTCCGACATAACCGACCTCGGTGTAACGTGATGCTTCGACCTTGACGAACGGTGCCTGTGCCAATTTGGCCAGGCGCCGCGCTATCTCGGTCTTGCCTATGCCGGTCGGCCCAATCATGAGGATATTCTTGGGCGCAATCTCATCGCGCAGCTCTGGTGCGACGTTTTGGCGTCTCCAGCGGTTGCGCAGGGCGATCGCGACGGCACGCTTTGCTTCGTGCTGCCCCACGATATAGCGGTCCAGTTCCGAGACAATTTCGCGCGGCGTCATTACCTGCGGGGCTGCCATGATGGTAGCTTGACTCTCCTGATAGGCTTAACACTGAATATCTTAATTGTGATCCAGCGCCCGCCCTCCTACAACTCTTCAAAGACGAACTGATCATTGGTGTAAACGCAAATCTCGGCCGCGATTCTCATTGCGCTTTCCGCAATGGCCCGCGCATTGAGCCCCTGGCCGTGGCGCATCAGCGCTCGGGCCGCCGAGAGCGCAAAATTGCCGCCGGCGCCAATCGCGATGATACCGTCGTCGGGCTCCAGTACATCGCCGGCCCCGGAGATCAGTAACGAGTTCTCTACGTCGGCAACCACCAGCATCGCCTCCAACCGCCGCAGTACACGGTCGGTCCGCCAGTCACGCGCCATCTCAACCGCTGCGCGCCGCAGATTGCCGTTATATTCCTGCAGCTTGCTTTCACATCGGTCAAAGAGCGTAAGGGCGTCAGCAGTGGAACCGGCAAAGCCTGCCAGCACCGCATCATTATGCAGGCGGCGAACCTTGCGTGCGCCGCGTTTCATAATCGTCTGGCCCAAGGTGACTTGACCGTCACCAGCCATAACGACGCTGCCACTGTGGCGTACACACAAAATCGTGGTCGAGCGAATTTTACCGCGCAAAGCAAAATCAGGCTCTGGGATGGGCACGGCGATAAACCTCTTTCAGGTGGCGGGCGCTGACATGAGTATAGCGCTGGGTAGTAGCCAGGCTCGAATGGCCGAGCATTTCCTGAATCGAGCGTAGGTCGGCCCCTGCATTCAGCATGTGAGTAGCAAAGCTATGGCGAAGCCCATGCGGTGTTATCGCGCTGTCGATGCCCGCTGGGATCATCCGTCGCGCCACCATTTTCTGGACGGCTCGCGCCGTTAGCCTTGAGCCACGCAGGTTAGTGATAACCGGGTTGTCGGCTAACCGTGACCCCGGCATTGCCGCCCGCCATGCGCGTAACGCATCGAGCGCCGGTTCGCCAATTGGCACCAGCCTATCCTTGTTGCCTTTGCCCGAACGAATCATCACGAGGCCCAACTGGTCGTCGATGTCGCGCCAATCAAGCGCGATTAATTCACTCACCCGCAGACCGGCGGAATACAACACTTCCACGATTGCCCGGTCACGTAGCCGAGTACGCGGATTCCGCCCGCCATCCGCTTCGAGAAGTGCTAGCGTATCGTGTTCATTTAACACTTGCGGAAGGCGTTGTTCGGCCTTAGGCGCCCGCATCGTGGAAACCGGGTTGGATTTGCCCGCGTTCAGTTCACGCCAACGAAAGAAGGCCTTTATCGCGAACAACCTGCGCTGAACGGTCGCCCGGCTGGATCCGCGCCGCAACAGGTCGGCTAGATAATTGCGGACGTGTTCGGCACGAAGACAATCCGGCTCGATCCCGCCCTGACTATCGAGCGCGGTCCTTCCCTTGCACAGGTATTCGCAAAAATTCCTAAGATCACGGCTGTAACTTGTGACCGTATGCGGCGAGGCCCGCACGGCATTCCTCAGGCTGGACGCGAACTGCTCGATTTCCAAAATCATCGATGGCGATGCTTATCAGAGAGCTGACAGCATCTTCTCCCGGTTATGATAGATTAGCAGATTGCAAGTCCATTGGTTGCAATTGATTTAGCCTGACCGCATTCCAACGTAGGGTATAAACCGTGACGTGAATGATGAACTGTTTTCATTGCGGCCGACAAGTCGAGTCCCGGGAAAAGATCGGCTTTCGCGAGCTGTGTCCCAAATGCGATCGCCCTCTTCATGTCTGCGTTAATTGCGAGTTTTACGACTTGGCCTTCAATAACCAATGTCGCGAGCCCCAAGCCGAGCGCGTGGTTGACAAGGATCGGGCAAATTTTTGCGAATACTTCGTCCCCAGAAGCGCCCGTGAAACGGACCGCCGGCCGGACAACAATGCTCGAGCCCGACTTGACGCCCTTTTCAAAAAGAAAGCCGAGCGTACGAAGTGAAATACTCTTCGCACCAAGATGCTATTTTTAATAGGGAGCAAAGCGCAATTGCTGAACCGGCCTGCTGCAGCCGTTGAAATGCATGCCATGCCGGCTCGTTGCACTGCCTTAGATTCGCTTCAGCCGGTGTGTCACTCGCATTTTCAAACTCAATCTGCGCTAGCTACAAAGTTGGACTCTAACATGCGCGTGCAAAGCACCCTAATGAGCCTACAAGTACGCTAGCCGTCAAATCGAGTCCACGTCATCTCTGACCCGCAGTGGTCAACAAAGTCTAGCGACTCGTTCCTTGACTGATGCCGGGCGAACTACTTCACCCGCTCATACATCCCTCGGTCGCGGCGCTTGACCGCGCCTGCTTCTATCCATCGTGTGATTGCAGCGAAGATTTCGGAAGACCGTTTATCTCGCAGTCCGCGCACTGAGCGAATGTCGCTCGCCTTGAATTGCTTGGGGAGCTTACTCAGTACATCACCCCAATTGATTCGGCCTCGGGCGCCGCGGCGCCCGCCCCCCATCCCACCATTAGTAGCCGCCATACCTGGCTGACCGGTCAACGCTGCCAGCTTGGACTCTTCCTGGCGCAGCCGCTTGAGTTCAGCGTCTTTGGTGCGAATATCACTTCTGAGTTTGGCCAGTAGTTCGCGGGCTTGTGCCTGAACCTGTGTAAAGGCCGAGCTTCCGCTGGTCGTCGAACGTGGCATCTAATTTCCTCCTTAAGTTTACCTTAAATTGCTCCCCACTTAATTCAACATTACGGGTTTTACAGCAAATAGCTAGCACTCTAAAAGTCATATTTCCATTAAGTACTTACTTTGCACGAGAGCAACAATCAAGTCATAACAGCGCAAAGTGAAATGCGAGCGACAAGCAGTATGAGGCCAAACGGGATTGTTCGTATTTCAGCAGCGCAAGCTACTGAGCCAGTTTGAGCCGGTCCCGGGCAAAAAGTAGGACTTCACATTCTTCGCATGCGAATGGTGATTAATCCGGTGAGAGAAATTGAATCGAAGAGAGTAGCTAAGCACGGAAGCGACGCCGCAGCTTAATCGCCGGGAGAGTCCCGCTACATGGGAAAGAACTGCTTGCTCGGCTGACACGGCGTCGTGCTAGAGTCGCTTGCAGACTGATTATCCCAGCTCTCTTGCTCCGATTGGAAAGCGTTCCGAAGCTGATAAACGGCTGGCGGATTGAAACCAATAAACCACAGGCAGGTATCAAAATGGATCTAGCACTTCAAGGTAAAACAGCATTGGTGCTCGGTGGCAGCAAAGGTCTGGGCCGTGGGGTGGCAGATGCACTTGCGGCAGAAGGTGTTGCGGTGGCGCTGCTCGCGCGCGGCAAAGAAGCACTGGACCAGGCGGTTGCGGACATCAAAGCACGTGGCGGCCGGGCGATCGCCGTACCAGCGGACCTGGCTGACTGGTCAACGGTCGAGCGCGCTGCAAACAGCGCTCGCGAGCAACTCGGACCAATAGATATTCTTCTGAACAATTCCGGTGGACCGCCACCCAGCCGCGTCATCGGCATCGCACCGGAAGTATGGGAGGCACAATTTCGCGCGATGGTTCTGGTGTTTTTCCGGCTGACTGACTTGTTGTTACCCGACATGAGGCAACGGAAATGGGGCCGAATCATTAACGTTGCCTCTGAATCAGTGGTTCAGCCGATTCCCCATATTGCAATTTCGAATACCCTGCGGGCATCAGTGATAGGTTGGGCCAAGACCCTCGCAGGCGAAGTGGCACGCGAGGGCATTACCGTGAATACAATGCTGCCAGGTGCGTTCGATACCGATCGGGTGCGCCAGATTCAACGTGCCACATCGGCACGCGAAGGCGTGAGTTTAGAGGAGTTCGCACAACGCGCTGCGCGCACCATTCCGGTGGGCCGCATGGGAACCGCGGCTGAATTCGGTGCAATGGGGGCGTTCCTCGCCAGTCCGCTGGCCGGCTACATTACTGGCACGATGATTAGGCTGGACGGAGGTTCAGTCCGCGCGATTTGAGAATCCAATCGCCTCGAAAACCGATTGTGTGCGAAGTTCATGATTGACGAGAACGGCGGTTCAAGAACGGGTGGCGTATTGCGGCTGGCTAGCAGGACGCACCGCTCAACCCATCAGCCCCTTGGTGGTGCCACCATCAATCGAGATGTTGGCACCATGGATGAAGGCAGCGCGCTCGGAAGCCAGGAATAACACCAGATCCGCTACTTCCTCGGCTATCCCGACACGGCCCAGAGGCGTCATGCGGCGAAATGCTTCATCGGTCGCTTGACCTGCCGAGCCTGGTGGGATCGCGCCGCGCATCTGGAGCAGCCGCTCAGTAAGAACCGGACCCGGATTGATTCCCACCGCCCGCACCCCATATTTGGCCGCAGCGTCCGCAAGGGCCTTGGTAAAATGATTCAACGCGGCGTTGGCGGCGCCGCCAATCATATAACCTCCAGTTGGATTGAGACCGCCCGCCCCGATCACGTTGATGATTACGCCGCTGCGTTGATGCTGCATCTGCTGCAGCACCTCGCGCGACATTCTCACATAGCCAAAGAATTTAAGCGTCCAATCGTCGACCCACGCATCATCTGTCAACTGCAGGAAATCGCCGGGCCGGGCGCTACCCGCGTTATTGACCAGAATGTCGACACGGCCGAACCGTGCGACACATCGCCCGACCACCTGTTTAACGGCGGTCGCTTGCATCAGGTCTGCAGCAATCGCATCGATGCGTTCGCGGGCTGCGTGACCAGCCGCCCGGACAGTTTCGTCGAGGGCCTGCTGGCCGCGAGCGCAAACAAGCACCGAGGCACCCTCATTGACAAATGCCAACGCCGTAGCACGTCCTATTCCCTTGCTCCCGCCGGTCACAATTGCAATTTTGCCTTGAAGTCCAAGTTCCATTTAGCTGTGTCCTCAGAGCAGCGGGTTAATACAGCCGGGCTTCCGAATGCAAACGGCCGCTCCAGTATGGCTGCTATCGTCCACTGGGTCGATCTGGCACGATCGATAGTTTGGGGAATCCATGAAAGAACTCGTAGAAGCTCTTCTGCGCCGTGGAATCGAACGTGCGTGTGATGCCGGCAAGCTCAAGACCAAAGAGGTTGCTATTACCCTCGAAGCGCCACGTGACCCCAACCACGGCGACATTGCGAACAATGTCCCGCTGATGCTGGCCAAAGCCGAAGGCAAGCCTCCGCTTGTCATTGGTGAGGTGATTAAGGAGTACATGGGCGCGCCGCCCGAGGTGGCGGTCACGGTGGCACGCCCCGGCTTTATCAATTTCCGGATGGCTCCGGAGTACTGGCATGCTGAATTGAGACACGCCGCCGGCGAGGGACCCTGCTTCATGCACCCGCAAATTGGCGCTGGCCGCAAAGTGCAGGTCGAGTTTCTGTCAGCTAATCCCACGGGACCACTGACCGTTGGCCACGGGCGCAATGCAGTGCTCGGCGATACTATCGCTCGCCTCCGTCAGGCAACCGGCTTTCACGTGATTCGCGAATACTATTTCAATGATGGCGGACGGCAGATGAAACTACTGGGCGAATCTGTTCGCGTCCGGTACCTGCAGGAACTCGGACGCCGGGCTGAAATGCCGGAAGATGGATACCACGGCGAGTATATTCGTGAAATCGCGCGTTCACTCTCGTCGAGCCATGGCGAAGCGCTCGTTGATGAAGCTCCTGAGGCGAAAATTTTTCGCGTTGCAGCCGTCGATGCGATCTTCAGCGATATCCGCCATACCTGCCAACGGCTTGGCATCAGCTTCGACGTGTATACCAACGAGCTCGATTTGATCCGTGACGGGCGAGTCGAGTCAGCGCTGGAGAGCCTACGTGCGCGGGGCCTGGTGATAGAACGGGACGGCGCCCTGTGGCTAAAAGGCGAAGCGCTGAACTTGCCCAATAAAAAAGACCAGGTGCTGGTCCGCTCAACCGGCGAGCCGACCTACCGCACTCCCGATATTGCCTATCACATCGACAAGCTCAAGCGCGGCTTCGACGAAGTGGTCGACGTGTTCGGCGCCGACCATATCGCTGAGCATGAAGGCGTTATCGCGGCGATAAAGGCGCTCGGTTACAACACCGCGCCGATTCGCGCGATCATCTATCAGTTTGTGACACTGACCCGTGCTGGCGAGAAAGTGAAAATGTCCACTAGGAGAGCGACATACGTAACCCTCGATGAGCTTATCGACGAAGTTGGACAGGATGTTGTGCGCTTCTTTTTCCTTTTTCGCAAGCACGACAGCCATTTGGATTTTGACCTCGACTTGGCCAAGCGGCAGGCTCCGGAGAACCCGGTCTTTTATGTCCAGTATGCGCATGCACGCCTCGCCAGTGTGTTTCGCGAGGCGGAGAAGGCCGGACTTGCGCCGGACGATGACATGACTGCCGACCTCTCCATACTATCCGCCGAGGAGCTGGCGCTCGCCAAAAAGGCCTTGGGAATCAAATCGGTAATTGCCGATGCTGCAATCGCACTGGAGCCACACCGCATTCCTTTTTACTTGCTGGAGTTGGCCGGCGACTTCCATCGCTACTATAACAAGCCGGCAAACCGTATAATTGACCTGCAGCATCGTGGCTCGAGCGCGGCTCGGTTATTCCTTGCCCGAGTGCTGAAGTATGCGATTGCAGGGGGGCTGCAGTTGCTTGGTGTAACTGCTCCCGAGCGCATGTAGGTTAGATATGATCTCTAGGCTGGCCACCAGCCGGGCAGCGTTGTGTCACACCAGGCAGTCACGCAGAAAATAAGCCATCGAAGGGACGCGCATGCGGTTCGAAGTAAAAGGCGGTGGTATCGCCGCAATTCTGTTTGCCATGACTGTGTTGTCGGGGGCCGTCTTCCTATTGGGATTGCTGGCTGGTTACGATGTCGGGCGCCAAGCGCAAATTGATACCAATCAACTCGCCACCAGCTATCCGCTACAACCCGCCCCTGCTGCTCCAGTCCCATCGGCTCAAACGCCGACTCAGGCTAGCAATCCGACCGTCCAATCGGGGTCAAGGCCTGGTTTACCGGCGGCAGAAAGAACCGGACCGGTGACCGCAGGTGATGCGACCTCACCCGGCGCGCCGGCCAGTGCGGGCCTTGGAGCGCCTCAGCCGAATGCAGCGCCGGCGGGAAGGCGGTTTGCTGCGGCATCGAGCCCATCGCAAGCGCAGCCACCCCCCGCGCATTCGCCTGCCCGGAGGGATGCGGCCTCGGCCGACTCTGATGAGGGTGACGCCGTTGATGAATCATCAGCTACAAGCGATGCGAGCGAGACAGCGCGCCACCGAATTCCGGCGCCCATCCGTCACAAGCCCTACAACATCCAAATAGAGGCCGCGATGGACATGAAAGGTGCTGATCAGATGATGGCCCGCTTGGAAAAACTTGGCTACACGTCGCACCTCGTGCCCACCGAAATCGCCGGGCAACGGTGGTACAAAGTGGAGGTTGGTCCATACGCGACTGCCCAAGAGGCCACCACCGCCGAAGCTGAATTGCGCCAGCGATATGATGCCACCTACGGCGGAGTCGCGCGGGGCAATTCTGCTGGTGAAAATAGCGCCAATGTAGATTCGGAGGAATAGCTCAAAGAGCAGTTTACTCAAAAGCAATTCAGTAGATCAGCGCCAGTGCTCCCCGCGTCGAATCGATACCCTCGGCGAAATTAACGCCGATCAATAAACACGCGCTCTTTGGCTAGCCAGATCGCAGAGTTCGCAAAATCAATAAAGTGCCTCTCATCGTCGACGGCGATCTGCATCGCGCGTTTGCCCTCCGGTGTGCTTCCCATGAGTGCGAGATCAGCGCGGTCGAACCATGCTTCGGCATGCCCGGTATATGGAGCTGCGCGAGTGCCGCGGCTGGCACGCAGATCCCGTTCAATATCGTCCTCGAACCGATGCACCTGAAGATAACGCTTCATCCGCATCGCTCCGGCCACACCGCGAATCGTCGGGCCGTGGCTCGTGCGCCAATAGAGCTGTGCCTGTTCGAGCGTGAGATTGGCCGGATGACGCAGGCAAAAAAATAGCTTTACCAAAGGACTGTTTTCTCGCGCGACCAATTCCTCCGGAATGGGATTAACTTGAGGATACTCATAGGCGAGCCACAGGGGAGAATTGGGCAGGTCAATGAATTTGTTTTCATCCTCCAGTAACTCGCGCCCGGCCGCCTGACCGGCTGCGCTGCTCAACGCCGATGCGAGTGCTTCGCGGCTCGTCCACCACAACTCGGCCACTCCATCATAAGCGGCTTCCATCTTGCCCCGCGCGACGGCCAATTGCTGATTTGCCGGATCATCGATGGTGTGGACCTGAACGTAGCGCAGAACATTCAGTGTTGCCGCGTGCCGGGCCACCAAGGGCCCATGGATGGTGCGCCAATACTCCTGGAATTCTGCGATTGACGTGCCCGGCTTACGCCGCAGAACGAAGATTAAGCGGATCACTTTGTTGCACCCGTGCCTGCCATTAAAGGAGGATTTCGGACAGCCCGAATCTATAGCGATTTAGAGCGGCCTGGATCAAATCGAGGAGCCTGCCGCGACGTACCACTTTTATCGCTGCGATAACAGATGCGACTGGGGTACACGTCATTCGGATCGATAAGAAGTCTGGAGGCGGCGAGCGGATTCGAACCGCTGCATCGAGGTTTTGCAGACCTCTCCCTTAGCCACTTGGGTACGCCGCCTCTTATGCGACGTTAGCATGGCCGAGAGGCAGACGACAGCAGCATCGGATTTAAAGGTGCTGAGCGGCGCATCAAAACTCGTCACCAGTAACCATTCAGGCGACCTGCAGTGGCGGATCAGGACAAATTGAGGCGAATTTCTCGGCCTGCTTAGCGCCACGCACGATTCGGTCCTCCAATGTCACACATTTAAAAGAGCCAAATTAGACGTGGTTTCGAAGCATCAGCTCTTTCGGGTGCGGCTCGAGGTAAATCTGACCGCGCAAATAAGGCACGGCAAACCTGCGCACGTAGTGCTTAAACAGTGCGATTGGCACGATTAGCGGCACCAGTCCGCGCCGGTAGTCTTCGATAAGTGAGGCGATCTCGTCGCGTGAATCCTGATCCAGATGTGGCCGAAGATAGCCAAGCATGTGCTGCAGCACGTTGGTGTGACGTGCAGTCGTGGCAAGCTTTTTCAACGCGCCCATGAATGCGGACTCGTAGCGCGCCGGTACGTTGTGGCGGGCCATGGTTTTCGCAGTGGCGATGAACCGGCCCAATTCACCATAGGCCTTGGGCGAATGCGCCATCAGACTGAGCTTGTGTGCGGTGTGGAACCGAACCAGGCCGCCCAGCGTCCATCGCGATGAGAAAAAGGAGCGCAGCCGCCGGTAGGCGAACACCCGCTCGACGAAGTTCTCCCGCAGCTGCGAATCGTTGAGGCGTCCTTCTTCTTCCACCGGCAAATTGGGGTATCGGCGGATCAACGCCGCCGCGAACAGACCCGTTCCGTCGCCGGTGGGCATTCCTGAGGATCCATAGACGCGCACGCGCTCCATGCCGCAACTCGGCGAATCCTTCTTTACTATGTAGCCGGAAAGTTCCTCGTCCCCGAGCGCCACAACCCGCCGATCGGCGTATGAGTTCATCACCTTCGTATAGTCGATGCCGCTGCGGTTCGAGACCAGTCTTATTGCTTGAGCTCCGCCGTCCCGGACGAGCCGCAGCGTTTCACGCGGCACGCCCAGCCCAATCTCCACTTCCGGGCAGACAGGAACGAACTCGACGACACTGCTGAGCGTATCGACCAGGAAATCGCTGCGCTTATGCCCACCGTCGAAGCGGACGGCCGCGCCTAGCAGGCACCACGAGACTCCGATCTTGATCGGTTCCTCGGCGGCATACAGGGGCTTTCTGCGCTCTATCCGCTCCACTTCTCGATGTAGGCGCGACTATTAAACTTGCGCGAGGTGCTGGCGAACGACATGTAGCGAATCTTGCCATATATGGGCCGTTCGGGGCCCCAGACGCGATCGTGCTTACCGCCGATAGCCCATGCAATGCCGGCGTAGCCGTTAGGGTCGCGACCATCGAGCTCGTAGCGATCGTTGAGTCTCACACAAACATCGTACGCCTCGTCGGCCGACGAGCTCCACTCCAGAATCTTCTTGGCCCAATACATTCGCAGGCACCCATGCATCCATCCGGAAGTGACCATCTGTCGTTGTGCGGCATTCCAAAGGGGATCGTGTGTTTCGGCGTTGGCGAGTTGCCGTTCAACGTAGAGATGCAAGCGCTTATCATGGGCATGTTCCTCGAGTGTACGCTGCGCCCATGGTTCGATGCTCGCGATGCTCCTGAAGTGTCCATTGTAACGCACAAAGTTAACCGCCAGCTCGCGACGCACAATCAATTCTTCCAGGAACGCCGCGCGATCGCCGGCAGGCGCTACCGCGTCTTTAATTGCGAGCGCGACACTATGCGGCCCTATCTGACCAAAATGAAGATAGGGCGAGAGCTGACTGGTGGCGTCGATTTCCGGATGGCTGCGGTTGGTGGCATATCCCGGCAGATGGTCGCGAATAAACCGGCGTAGCGCCGTCAGTGCAGCACCAGTCCCGGCACGAAAGCCGGTCGCGGGACCAACCGAACGATCGAGCCGACGGGCGAGTTCGGGCGCTACGGGCAACGATCTGGACCTGCGCTCGCTCTTCCAGGGCACGCGCACCGGGCGATTTCCAACTGGCTTGAGGAATTGGGGGAGTCGCCCACGTATCCGAGGCCGGATCGTGCGGGCGCCAAACTGCTCTTTTTCCAGCAATCTTGACGGCACAATGACATCCGCATCGACGCTCCACACTGGCGCCGCCGGATAAAGCGCCGTCTCCCGTTTCCATTTCCAATCGCGACGGCCTGGATCTTCATCGCAAATCACTAACGAAGGACGGAGCTCACGGCAGAATCGTGCGAACTGGCGATCCGAGTTTGCTCCGGAGCAAATCCGAACCATGAAGCCGATCTTTCTGCCCAGAATAACTTGTTCAGTCTCTGCTAAGCCTTCAAGCATGAAGGCGTAGTGACGCAGTTTGGCTGTGGGATGACGCTCAAGCAGGCCAAAGAAAACGACCACCGGCTGTTCAAGCATATTCGCGGCGGCTATTGCGGTCTCAAGTGCAGGGTTGTCGAGCGCTCGTTGAGATCGCCGCATCCGGTAGACAACGCATCTGCCATCAGGATCGACAGCAGCCTGTCCATTGCGCACTATCACACGAGAATCCTCGGCCAGCTGGTGCAGTGAAGTCATGCTTTCGGTTTCAAACTGGAGATTGCGTACATTGTGAGAGGGAGCGCGCCCAAACCATCGCAGTCCTCTGGGCCGCTTCCAGTCGCGTTGTGAACCCCGACTCGCTAGTACTCACGAAGCGCTAGTCAACCTAAACCCCACTACCGGACTGCGCGACCGTCCGGTCATGGGCACGATGGTCTAGAGCTTCGCCTGGGCCGGCGCGACGACAACGATGAAGGTAGGCAATTATGGTTGCAGTCCATTGATGTAACGCGGGCTAAAAACACTGCGTGCGACTGGTTCGGAACATTTTAAAGAGTCCGGAACGCTATCTGCGCGGATGGCACCCTCGTCCTCGGCATCAGCACGCACGATAGTAGGCCGGACCTCATGACTGCTGAGGCTAGCCGTTCGCGATCACAGCGCCGCCGCTCATGTTCAAGACTTGGCCGGTAACGTAGGCTGATTCCTCGGAAGCAAAGTACAGTGCAGCCTCGGCAATTTCCTCGGGACGCCCGATACGCCCGATTGGCACTCGGCGAGCAAAATCCTGTAATGCCTGTTCGCTGAAGTTTCCCAGGATCGGCGTATCTACTAATCCAGGGGCTATCACATTGGCGGTCACGCCCGAGGAGGCAAACTCCGCGGCAATCGACTTAATCAAGCCATGGGCACCGGTCTTAGCCGCCGCTATGTGGGCCATCTGCGGTGGCGCGACAACGCCCGAAGTTGCGGTCACGGCGATTATCCGGCCCCATCCCCGATCGACCATGGGTCCAATCGCGGCACGGATGCAGTTGAAGATGCCTTTCAGGTCGATAGTCATCACCTCATCCCACTCTTCCTCGGACATTTTGAGGAACGGAGTGTGGTGGAACACGCCGGCATTGCACACCAAAATATCGAGCCGTCCCAGCTCTGCCTCGGCGCGCTCGATCATCGCTCGGCATTCGGACATGTTGCCGACATTAGCGCGGATTCCAAGCACCTTCCGCCCGATGGTATCGGCCTCGTTAACTACCGAGCCGATCTTTCGCTCGTCCCGGCCATTAATCACCACGTCGGCGCCTTCCCGCGCAAAACGCAGCGCGATTGCTCGCCCGATCCCTGAGCTTGAGCCTGTAACCAGCGCGGTCTTGCCTGAGAGCCGCATGAGACCTCCTGCCGTTGATCTTGTTTGGCGATCGGATGCAGAAATACCCCATACAGGAAGGACCGTCTAGTAAGCGCGGCGCTCACCGCGCTTGTAAAGCGGCCTGGAGATGCAGTTTGTAGGAGGTCTCCCGATGGAGACAGAACCATGCTTCATGACGTTAAGCGAAGCTGCGCAGCATATTCGCAGCGCGGGGCTGTCACCGCTCGAATTACTGCAATCGTGCCTCAAACAAATCGACCTGCTTGAACCCAAGATCGCCGCTTGGGTCACTCTTGATCGCGAAGGTGCCGTGCGGCAGGCAAAGTCGCTGGGCGACCATGCTAGTCGTGGTAGCTTCCGCGGCGTACTGCACGGAATTCCAATCGGAATAAAAGATATCTTTTACACGGCCGGGCTGCGCACCACGGCTGGGCACTCCGCGATGGCGAAATTTGTTCCGCCATATGACTCGGCAGTAGCCGAGCGTCTGAAGCAGGCCGGCGCCATCATCTTGGGAAAGACGACCACCACTGAATTCGCGCTCATGGCACCGACGCCGACGCATAATCCTTGGAATCTCACCCATACCCCGGGGGGTTCCAGCAGCGGTTCGGGAGCAGCGGTTGCAGCGCGGATGTGCCCGGCGGCTATCGGATCACAGACCGGCGGCTCGACCATTCGGCCGGCTGCATACTGTGGCATAGTCGGATTCAAGCCAACTTACGGAAGGATCAGTGCGTTCGGGATGATACCGCTCGCGTACAGCACCGATCATCCTGGCATACTGGCGCGCGAAGTCAGCGACATACCGCTGATGCTGCAGGCGCTAGCTGGCTATGACCCGCGCGACCATACCTCCGCGCTGATGCCAGTAGCCGATTATGAGAAGGCATCCAATGCGGTAATCGATCAGCCTTCGATTGCGCTGATGACCGGCGACTTCCTTGATAAAGCCGCCGAGGAGATTCGCATGAACGTCATTGCTACGGCCGAGCGTCTGGCGCGCGGCGGAGCACGCGTGGAGCAGATCTACCCACCGCCCAGTTTCGCAGAGCTGGGCAAGGCATTCTGGACGATCCTGACCACCGAGCCGGCGGCATACCATCGCGAAGCGCTGCAAAACCGGCCGGACAGTTTCAGGCCCAAAACCTTGGAATTCCTCAGAAAGGGCCTCGAGACACCGGCCATCAAATATCTGGATGCGCTCGAAGTGCAACGTCGTTTTCGCCGGGAGACGACGGCCATTCTCCACTCTTGCGACGCTATCCTGGTACCATCAACTAACTTCACAGCGCCAGCCGGCCTAGAGTCCACCGGCGATCCAGTGTTCAACAATCCGTGGAGTATGAGCGGAAATCCCGTGGTCGGCCTGCCATCGGGCCTCAGCGGGCAAGGTTTGCCGATGGCGGTGCAATTGGTCGGCGCTGCCTTCGACGAAGGCCGCCTGTTCGCGCTTGCCAGATGGTGCGAGCAGCAGTTTGGATTTAAGGAGATTCCGCCGCTACTCCGCGCAGAAGCTCAGAAATCAACAATCCGCAACCGCTCTTAGATTGAAGCTGATGAATTCACTCAGATGGAGCGCGGACCTTGCGGCCATACCTGATGAGCGACCTCAGCGACCAGCCGCAATTTTGCTGCCTCGGCCGATTCGCTAATCGGATTGCCCTCCCACACCGTACCGAAGCCGCATTGCGTGGACAGGGCGAGCTGCTCGTGCGGATAGTATTGGGCGGCTTCACCGATCCGGTTAATGAGTGATTCAGCCGATTCTATTTCCTGGCGCTTGGTCGAGACGAGCCCGAGCACTACTCCCTTGTCGTGCGGCACCTCAAGCAACGGCTCAAATGAGCCCGACCGCCAATCATCGTATTCCAGTAGCATCAGCCTGAAATTACTCGCGCGCTTGAAGACCTGCCGCGCAACCGCCTCGTACCCTCCCTCCCCGACGTAGTAACCGCGATTGTTGCCACGGCACAAATGCAGACCAAAGATGATGCCCGGCACGGTAGCAACCGAGTTGAGCAGGTCTATCCCCTCGCTCAAGAGCCTGTCGGGGTCGATGCCAACGTCGGCGAAGTCCTGCCGGCGGCGGTTCGGGTCACACAGCATCCCGAGCTCCGGGGCGTCAATCTGGATATATTCGCAGCCGAGCGCGGCCAGCTCCTGCGCCTCTTGGCGAACGATTTCCGCTGCATCTGCAAAGAGCTGGAAGGGGTCTGAATAAGCCTCGCGCGAATACTCAAGCGACCATCTGAGTGCCATCATCAGCGGACTGGGCAAGGTGATTTTGAGCGGTTTGGCAGCGCGGGAACGTGCGTAACTGAATTCCTCGTTGGTCAAGCTGCGTAACCGGCGGATCTTGTCGACCACCCCGTACTGAACCGGGATTTGGGTTTGCTCGGCCGGTTGATTGGGCTGATGCGGCCGTTTCCATATCCGCGTGAATGCCGGGATTGGTTTGACTCCCGAAAGCACGTCAGTCAGCGGTGCAATAAAATGAGTACGCCGCATTTCCCCATCGGTCACCACGTCGAGTCCGGACTGCTCCTGCAAAGCCAGGGCTTCGTCAACAGCGCGGTCCTCAATGCGCTTAAATTCAAGCGTACTAAGATGCCCATTCTCCCATTGCTGCCGCGCTTGTTTCAGGTAAGCAGGCCTTAACAGCGAACCAATGACTTCGGCACGGTAGAACTTTGGCACAAGCCTCGCCTCCCTGACACTGACGCATTATGCAGAATGCTGCCCGATTGTGCACGTCAAGTAGAGCAGTCGCTCGCAGAAAGCGATAGCACCCCTCAGCAGAGCGAGCCCGAGCTGGTCGGGCGCGACTTAAATTTAAAAAGTAGGTGGAGCCGACAGCCGCCCAACCATTATGAGCAGGGTTCGAGCGTAATCAGCGGGTTCGCAGCCGTCGCACGTCACCCACTCTGGTCGTGACACCGCTATGGTCGAAATGGTCGAGCAGTGCAATGGCGTATTTGCGCGAGGCATTGAGCAGATCGCGATAGGTGGCGGCGGTAATTTCACCATCTGCCGCCAGACGCTCGATGAGGTGCGATTTGGCAGCTTCGAATGGGGCCTTGCTGAAATATAGATCGCTTGCGACTTTGATAACGCGTCCTTCTCGTTCCATCGCGGCCAAAACTGCCCTCAGATTTGGCACGTCGCCGGGCGTCAGCTCGAGTGCTGCGGCGAGCTGCTTCAGATCGGGCGGATGGTAGCCGGCGCCGCTCAGCAGCTGCTCAACACGATCCGCTATCATCCTGGTTTTTCCGCCGAGTTGAACCTGATGGTTCTTAAGCCGGAGCGTGCTCTCCTCGCGGACGATCTCCGTTTCGCGCGTGAGGCGATCGATCACCGCGCGAAAGGCACGCGCGCTTACTTCGTACGGCAGGCGCGTGCGCAATGACTCCATGTCAAGCCCGGGCGAGAGAGGTTCGGTGCGATGATGTGCAGCGACGGCTTCGAGCGCCACCGCCTTGAGTTCATTCCATTTGGCAGCGGTGGCGAAACCCTCCTCGTCGCCCAGGGAAAGTTTCAGAAAGCGCGCATCGCGCAACCCTGCCTCAACTTCGCTCACCGGTAGATTGAAGAGCTGGGCGATGCGCGCCGATGTCAGCGCCAGGCTATCCTGGAGATTCAACATTGCCTCGACCACCGCTGGGCCAAAGGACCCGGTTAGCGCGTTCAGATGGTGCACGTAACGCGCCAGCGGTTTACGCATGCGGCGCCCCATCGGATTTAACACTTGTCCGCCGCCCAGTGTTCGGACGTTGGTCTCGTCGCGTACAACGAAGCGATCGCCGGACAGTGCGGTAACCGGCTCATTCAGGATAATTTGCACCAGCGCGGATTTTTTCGGAGCAATTTCAACAGCGTCATCCAGGATGGTGACGCGGGAGAGTGTTTCGGAGGTACCGATATAAAACCGCACTCGCTGGTTGTTCTTTAACGCCCGCTTGGCCCCCGGACGGATCTCAAGCCGGGCATCGACCCGCGTGGTCACGAGCCGCAGGCGTTCATCGGCCAGCAGATCACCACGCTTGAGCTCGAGCTTTTCCGATCCGGTGAGATTCAGTGCGACGCGTTGGCAGAGCCCCGCTGTTTCGACCGGCTCACCATGCACCTGAATCGAACGAACGCGCACTTCCTCCTCGGACGGCAGCACTCGAAGCCTCTGCCCCACACGGACCGTCGCGCCCATCGCGGTCCCCGTCACAACCGTGCCGTGACCTTTGACCACGAATACCCGGTCGAGTGGCAAACGAAAGAGACCAGTTGCGCGACGTGCTTGAAAACCCGCGAGTTGCCTGGTCATCTCGGCCCGCAGATCATCCAGGCCTACACCACTGAGCGACGAGACGGGGATAATTGGCGACCCTTCAAGCACCGTCGCCTCGGCCAGCAGTTGGATTTCCTCATGGACTTCATTCAGCCGCCTTTCATCCGCCAGATCGGCCTTGGTTATCACGAAGATGCCGCGGCCAACGCCTAACAGATGAAGGATATCCAGATGCTCTTCACTCTGTGGCATAACGCCGTCGTCAGCAGCGACGGTGAACAGGACAAGATCAATTCCATGTGCACCGGCCAGCATATTGCGGATAAAGCGCTCATGGCCCGGCACATCAACGATCCCGGCACGGGTGCCATCGGAGAGAGTAAAGTAGGCAAAACCCAGATCGATAGAGATCCCCCGCTCCTGCTCCTCCTTCAGCCGATCTGTTTCCTGGCCGGTAAGCGCTCGGATCAGCGCGGTCTTGCCGTGGTCGATATGACCAGCTGTGCCGACAATCGCATGAATGACCTCGGACGCCATTGCTCTAAGCTCGGCGCGGCTCGCTGCCGGTGCGCGATGGCAAAGAAATTCAGAAGCTGACTATGGGAGAAAACCCGTCAGGTCAGCTCTTCATCTGGTCGGTGAACTTTTTCATGTCGAAATAATCGCGCCAAGCTTTAATTTTGCCGTTGGGAGCGGTTTCGAATACTCCTGCGACCGGCAGCGACATGCGCTTACCATTGACTTCGAAGGAATCGACCCTCTCGTTAAAGACCAGGTTGCCAGAGGTGGCGGTATGGAGAATTTTAAACTCCAGCCAGGTAGTCCCCTTGAGCAATCCCTCTATGGTCTTACGAATAGCCGGCTTACCGCTGGCTGGTTTCAGCGGAATGTTGTGGTAAACCGCGTCATCAGTGAAGAAATCCAATATCTGGTCGATGTTCAGACGCGCCCAGGCCTTGCAGAATTCGCTCACAACGTTTTCAGCCTCATTCGACATGGGATTTGTACCTCCTACCCTTCCGGCAGATACGCCGGGACTGTATATTCAATGGCTGGCTTCGGAACCGGCTCTGGTGAGCCGGCTCATTCCTGGTCCAGATAAAAGCGATCTTCGTCCTTGTTATAGCCGAACAATTCAGCGAAGCGCCCCCAATTTACTATGGTAGAAAAGACTTTGTCAGGTGGTTCATCTGGCAGCAGCATGGCGAGGTGTTCAAGTATGAGCTCCTTCTGGACGGAACGATCCTCCTGCCCATGCAATAGGCGCATAAAATAGGCGAACAGACCCAGCGTCTTCAACTGTTCGCGCACGATTAGCTTGCGCTGGTTGACGTCGCTCTCGAGGCACTGCTTACCCAGCGGTTCGATCACGACATCGCCATCGGGGGTGGACACGAACCCGAGGATCTCGGCGGTCTTCATTACCTTGAGGAGGTCGCTAAATTTGAATTGTAAGTCGCGGGCGATTTTATAGCCATCTTCCCGCCCGCCCCGATCTTCCAGTAGTTCAAGCAGTCCAAAGACCCAGGTCAACTGACAATCTGGAATGGGATTAATCCCGGCGGCCGGCATCAAGCGCGCTCCTCAATAAGCGAGAAGACCTTGTCGGTGAGCGTGTTGAAGGCCTCCTGGCGGCGGTCGCGCGGCCGCACCAGATCAACCTTGAGCTCCGCGGCAATCCTCCCCGGCGAGGCCGACATCACGACAATTCGGCTGGCCAGTTCTACCGCCTCCTCGATAACATGAGTAACAATAATGATAGTGTGAACGGGCATGTCGGGCGATTGCCAAAGATCCAGCAATTCCTCACGCAAGGTAATCGCCGTCAAGGCATCCAGCGCCGAAAAAGGTTCATCCATCAGCAGCACGCGCGGTTCCACCGCCAGCGCTCGGGCGAACCCCACCCGCTGTTTCATCCCGCCAGACAGTTCCCGCGGGTAAGCCTCCTCAAAACCATCAAGACCGACTTTGTCGATGTAGACGCTGGCGCGTTTTTCCCGCTCACTCGGGGGGATCCCACGCGCCTCGAGACCTAACTCTACGTTAGCTTTAACGGTCAGCCACGGGAGCAGGGCGAAGGACTGGAACACCAGCGCGCACTCCGGATTAATCGAGTCTACCTGCCTGCCTTTATACAGCACCTGGCCGGTGCTGGGCGGAATCAGGCCATTCATTATCCTCAACAAGGTCGATTTTCCCGAACCGGAGGGCCCGACAATCGCGATAAATTCCCCTTCTTCGACAGTAAAGTTTATGTCTTCGAGCACGCGTAGATTCCCCTTGGCATGCTTGAAGTTCTTGGAAACATGACGCAGTTCAAGCAGGGGCATGGGTCAGCAGGATCCGGTTCGTGCATAAATGCTTAATTTAAGGGGGAGCCCTTTATGGCGGGTTTGATTTCCAACGCTCGTTCGAACACTGGGTCGGCCATCGTCGCAGCCTAATAATCAATTCTATAACGCTCTGTCGCAAGATCGTAGAAGCGCCGCCAAACCAGGCGATTGAGCAGGATCACGACTAAAACCATCGAGAGCAGACTCAGCAGTATCATAACACCGCTCCCGGCTTGGTAGGTCGCATCGTCCAACAGGGCGCCGAGCCCAAAGACCTGGTACGTGCGCCCCCGATAGACAAAGTATTCAGATAAAATCAGGGCGTTCCACCCTCCTCCCCACGCGGTGATGCTGCCGGTCAACAAGGAAGGGATCATCGCGGGAATGATGAGCTTGCGCCAGGTCGCGAGGCGGCCAAGGCCGAATGCGCGAGCCGCTTCCTTGAGGTCCTCGGGAATCTGGCTGACCCCGGCGAGCAGGTTAAACAGCAAGTACCATTGCATTCCCGTCAGAATCAGGAGGATCGAAGCGAGGTTCATTCCCCCGGTGATCTGTATTACGAACACCACGATGAGCGGGAACAATGCGGTCGCTGGAATCGAACCCACTATCTGTGCGATCGGCGTCAGCCGACGCGCGAAGTGCTGGCTCTCGCTGGCGGCGAGAGCGCACGGCACTGTCCAAGCCAGCGATATCAGGTAAGCTGCCAGCAGCCGCAGGATCGAAAAGCCTGTCGCTGCGGGTATTGACCTGGCGACTGCCGGCCAGGGCTCCAAAAGCTCGCGGACCAGCGCCATCATCCCTTCAGCGACAGCGTATATCAACAGCAGGCTGAAGCCTGTGATCGCCGCAATGCGCACATAAGCGGCGGCCCTTGCTATTGCGGGGTGGGCTGCAGGATTAAACGGTGGCGTCGAGCTGAACGCGCGCCGAAAACCTCGGAACAGCGGATGAAATAACGAACGCATGAAGCGCGTAATCGTCGGTCCCACCGCGCTCAATGCGTCGAGCATTCCCAGTGAGCGCATCGGCTCGCTCGAGGCGGCAAATTCATACCGGAATTTCTCAGCCCAGATCGACAACGGCTGCCATACGATCGCGTCCATGAGCACGATGATGGCCAACAGCAGCATCAGGCCTGCGAACATTTCTCCGGATCGGCCCTTATCGGCCGCCGACATAAGAAAGCTGCCAAGCCCGGGCAGTTGGTAGTGAGCCGGTCCGGTCGTGATTATCTCGCAGGCAATCAGGAAGTACCATCCAGCCATCCAGGAAAGGATCGAGTTGTATACCAGTTTGGGTACACAGGCGGGCAGAATCAGTCGGCGGAGCCTCAACCACGGGCTGGCACCGAAGGCCTCAAGTGCCTCCAGCGATTCGGCCGGAATCGTCCGCACCGATTCGTAAACCCCCAGAGCCATGTTCCATGCCATACTGGTAAAAATCAGGAAAATCGCAGCCAGCTCAACTCCGAGCCTTCCACCGTGCGTGATAGCGATGAAGAAATAAATCGCGGCCGGGAAAAATCCAACGACCGGAACTGATTGGGCGATATCGATTGCGGGCAGCAGCACCCGCTCAGCCCTTCGGCTTGAGGCGGCAGCCGGTCCGTAAAACAGCGCAAACACGACTGCCACGGCATACGCTGCCAGCATCCTGTAAAACGAGCAAAAACCGTAATACGGCAGGTTTTCCAGCGATACACTGAGCCGCGGCCGGGGCAGCAGAATCGCATGCCGCCGGTAAGCAAAAAACAGAGCAACGATCGCTGCCAGCGCGAGAAACGAAAGTGTGCCATTAATCAGGTGGCGCGCGCGTAGTTGAGGCATCAGGGTCCCAAGAATAGCCGCTCGAGGCGCCCACTCAAACAGCCATGTTGACTGAACTGTTGCATGAGCCTGCCTGGCTTTTAAGGTCGTCGATTCGACCGCGGCCAACGGGCGCGATTAAGAATTCCGAGGGTGAGAGTCTTTCGAGCGTTGAGCTTCAGGAGGCGTGGAATCCGACAATTGGGACTCTGAATACAAACGGGCGATCCGTTTCGTATTCATCGCAAAAGCATGGGTTCCGCTCCGAATCCGCACGATAGCCATAAGGATGCGTTCACGATCAGATTCGGCACCAACCCTAATTCTCCCGCCGCCTTAGTTTCGCTCTTCAAATTCGGGCAAGAGTCCGAAAACACGACGCGCGAGGTCGCCGGGAGACGAGAAGATCTCGCGCGTGCCCAAGCCTTCGAGGTGCGTCCGGGCCTCGAGATTTCCCGCTATGCCGAAAAAGGCTATGTGCGCGCGCCGGGCCGCTTCCAGGTCGGCCTGACTGTCTCCGACCAGCACGGTCTCCTCCGCCGAACCGCAACTCAGTTCAATCGCGCGGTTGACCATCTCGGGCGCCGGTTTGAGCGGCAATAAGCTGTCACGTCCAACTATGGTCGTAACTCCGTGATCGACAAGATAATGCCGGGCAAGCCAGCGCGTGACTGTGCGGGAAGAATTGGATGTCACGATCGCAATGCGTTTATCACGGGAGATCAATGACAGGAGCAGTTCTTTAGTGCCCGGTAGGGGAATCGCATTGTCCACCCCACGGAGTTCATACGCTTCGATGATCGCCGAAGCTCGACGGATTAATGCCTGAACGTGGCCCGAATTAGCAGGTAACCGGGTCACAAGCGCGTTATAGAGAGGCAAATTGCGCAAGGGGAATTCTTGAAAGAGCGCCTGGTCGATGCCCTCAGCCCGCAGAAACGATTCCAATTCACGCCGGCTGGCAGCCCAATCTACCTGCTTTTCCAGAGCAGCCAAGGTGTTGTCGAAATCGAACAGCCACAGTCGGTGTTTGAGGCCGGTACCAGCGAGACCACGCGTCAGCTCAGGCTTAGTCGCCATTTACCAGGCGATGTGAATCGCTATTGAAGTGTTGCGTTGAAAATTCAAACAGTTCAGCATCTTCAAGCGCTTCCATCTGGTGGACCAGGCCGGGAGGCACATCCATGCACTGCCCGGGCTCCATCTCGAATTCGTCAATGGTGTCGGAGTCGATGGACTCCTTAACCCGTACCTTGAGCCGCCCGGAACGAAGAAAAAACGACTCGGTCTTGAGTTTATGGAAATGAAGCGAGCATTTGTGGCCTTGGCGGATCTCCAGGATCTTGCCACAGTACAACTCGTTGTTAGCAATCCAAATTTCACGCCCCCACCCTTTAGGCTCAATGTGAACTGGCTGCCGTACGCGTGACATCAGAGTTGTCCCCTCCCGGCCCTCCGTGCTTCCTTCGATTCGAGCATTATGCCTGAAACAGGACTACCCTGATAACACCTAATAGCAGTATTCAGGGCAATTCCGAGTTTCTACCATGTCATGGCACGCTCCAGCCCAAGCTCCGCACGCAAGTGTTCCCATTGGATAACAGAGCTATTTCCGGGCCAAATGTACGCCGCTATGCGCCTCTATTCTAATCGACGCTCGAAGTGGTCAGCGATTACCTGCGCCACGCATCCCGCAATCCGGCGCGCGGTCGGCAGATGGAGAAACTCATTGGGTCCGTGCGCGTTTGCATGTGGGCCTAGCACTCCGGTAATCAGGAACTGGGCCTCAGGAAAACGTTCGCCCAACATGCTCATGAACGGAATGGTACCCCCAATTCCCATGAAGCCTGGGGGTTGTCCGAACCATTCGCGTGAGGCTCGGTCCAGCGACCGCTCAAGCCATGGTGCTAATGGCGGCGCGTTCCATCCCGCCGATCCCCAGTCTCCTGTAAAGTTGACTTTTGCACCATAGGGCGGATTAATCTCCAGTAGCTTTCTCAAGGCCTGGGTGGCAGCTTTCGGATCAACCCTCGGCGGAATCCGCAGCGACAACTTCAGCGAAGTCGCCGGGCGCAAAACGTTTCCCGCATCGCCCACGGGCGGCAAACCGTCAGCGCCAAGCACTGACAAGGCCGGCCGCCAGTCGCGATTGAGAATCAATTCAGCCATATCATCGCTAACTGGCCGCGCGCCTGAAACGAACGGGAATTCGTCCCGTATGGAATGACCGAGTACGGCGGCCGCCGCAGCCGCCTGTTGAACCCGTTCGCGAGGGATTTCGGGGTAAAGCTCGGCCGCTAGAATTCGACCGGTGTTCTCTTCTTCAATACGGCTGAGTAGCTGACGAATGATTCGAAAGCTGTCCGGAATAATGCCACTGTTGCCGGAGTGGATTCCCTCGCTGAGAATCTCAACCGTTAATATTCCTCCAATCAGCCCGCGCAGCGAGGTAGTGCACCACAGCTGATTATAGTTGCCGC
Source organism: Candidatus Binataceae bacterium (assembly GCA_024281015.1). Lineage (GTDB taxonomy): Bacteria > Desulfobacterota > Binatia > Binatales > Binataceae > JAMXLL01. The sequence goes on along the minus strand of JAMXLL010000115.1, from coordinate 536 downwards.
AGCCGGAATCCAGCCCGATCACCAGGCTCGGCCTACCGAGGCGCTGGCCGAGATTTTCCAGGTGGGCTGGAAGATCCGAGCTACCACTTTCTTCGCACGCCTCAATGACCACGATGCAGCGCGCGTGAGGTGCAGATTCCGCGCGTAAGGAGCCGATCGCTGTCAAGCATGCGAACATCGCATAACCATCATCGGCCGCGCCGCGGCCGTAGAGCCGCTCTTGTTCAATCACCGGCTGCCAGGGGCCCAACCCATCACGCCATCCTGTCATCTCCGGCTGCTTATCCAGATGTCCGTAAAGGAGGACACAATCGTCCGAATCCCCAGGTATATCAATCAGTAGCAGCGGGGTGCGTTGCTCCAGCCGCTGAATCTCGATTGTGGCACCTTTCAGCGACTGTGCTTGCGCCCAGTTGGCGAAGCGGATGATGGCCTGCTCCATATGGCCCCTCGCACGCCATTCGCGATCGAATGCCGGCGATTTGTTGGGAATCCGCACATATTCAACCAGCTCAGGCACTACCGATTCATTCCAG
>JAMXLL010000114.1 GCA_024281015.1 Candidatus Binataceae bacterium | reverse complement strand
CCCACCATCGGCCGCGTGTTGATCCCGGCGCGTGCCAATTGTCCGGTCAGCATCATCGAGAACATTGCGCCGAAGCCCGGTGGTGCCAGGATTAGTCCTGCCCGCCAGGCGCTGTAGCCCATCAGTTCCTGGAGGAAGAGCGGCGTCATCAAGATCACGCCGAACAGCACGAAACTCATCTCAACCGTAAGGGTGGTAGCTACGATGAAGACGCCCTTTTGGAAAATCCGCAAATCGAGAATCGGTTCGCTGAAACGCAATTCGCGCAAAACGAGCAGTACAAACGAGGCGGCGGAACAACTCGTTGCATATACCACCCAGGCGGAGTTAAACCAGTCGGCACGTTGGCCGCGATCCAGCACAATCTGCAGAAGACCAAGACTTAGAACGAGTAGTGCGATTCCCAGGTAGTCTACTCGCCCGCCACGGGCACGGCGTTCCCGCAAAAAGGGTGGGTCATGGACGAAGGCCGACACCATTGCGAACGCCAGGGCTCCGATCGGCACGTTGATGTAGAAATTCCAGCGCCAACTCCAATTGTCAGTAATCCAACCACCTAAGGTCGGGCCGGCAATCGGCGCCACCATCAGGCCTACCCCCCAAAGGGCCATCGCAAGCTGCTGTTCTTCAGGCGGAAACGTCTCCATCAGGATCGCCTGGGACGACGGAATCATCGCTGCACCTGCCGCCCCCTGGAGCAGGCGAAAAACCACGATCTCCGTTAATGATTGAGCGGCGCCACATAAGCCCGAGGCGGTGACAAAGACCAATACCGATGTGAGAAAATAACGCTTGCGGCCAAAATGCGAAGAAATCCAGCCGGTCATCGGGATCATGACGCCGTTGGCCACTAGATAGCTGGTCACGACCCACGTTATCTCGTCTACCCCTGCAGAAAACGAGCCTTGCAGATGGGGCAAGGCAACATTGACGATGGAGTTGTCCAGGACTTCCAGCGCCGTGCCGAGCATCACGGCTAGAGCGATCAGCCATTTATGCGATGGCCCTCGCTGTGCTTCAAGCTGAACTACCGTAGCTGGAGCTGCCATCCTTCGCTCAGCTTCCCACGGAAGCCCATCGTGAAGGAAACGCGGGCGTCACCCTCGGCATCTCTGCACTCTCCCGATAACGCCCAGTATCATTGGCTGGGGAATTCTGTGGTCAAGCACCGCGCCTGCTTGAACCTTTTTACGTCGCGGGCCAGCTTGTTTCAACGAGGGTACTTCCGTTTGACAATTCCGCCGTGTCCAGCCAACCTGCTGGTAAGTTAACCGGCGCAACAGTTAACCGGCTCAATTTAGGGGCTCGAAAAGGCGTAGGCCGGGAACGCTGCCGCTTTAAACCGGTCGGGCGATGTGGAAGCGCGGTTTTAAACTCTGCGCAACAATCCTAATCGCGTGGACCTCAGACTTGGGAGATCAATATGGCTGAATTCGATGTGCTAATCCGAGGCGGAATGGTGGTCGATGGAACGCGGATGCCGAGATACCAGGCCGACGTGGGGATTAAGAGCGGCCGGATCGCGAAAATTGGCAATCTCAAGGCCCATCAGGCCGACAAAGTGATTGATGCTGGTGGTATGATCGTCGGCCCCGGCTTTGTAGACCTGCATACCCATTACGATGCGCAGTTATTCTGGGATCCGTATTGCACAATTTCGAGCTGGCACGGTGTAACCTCGATTGTAATCGGCAATTGCGGATTCGGTTTCGCCCCCGTCAAGCCGGAATTGCGCGACCGCGCCATGCTGACCATGACTCGGACGGAGGCAATTCCCTATGCTTCGATGAAGGCGGGGTTACCCTGGGACTGGGTCACCTATCCGGAGTTTCTCAACAGCGTCGACCGTCATCCCAAGGGCATAAACATGCTGCCCTTTGTCCCAATGGCGCCGGTAATGACCTGGGTCATGGGGCTCGAAGATGCCAAGTCGGGCCGGCTGCCGACCGAAGCCGAGACCAAAGAGATGTGCCGGATCATCAATGAGGCGATGGACCAGGGTGCTTGCGGCTGGTCGGCCCAGCGATTTGGCCGCAACAGCGTCCAGGCCGATTACGACGGGACGCCGATGGTGACCGATCTGATGGCCGATGAAACCGCGATTTCGCTGGCAAAGGTGCTTGGTGAACGCAACCAGGGTTTCATCCAGATGTCGTACATACCCGATGCGAGCAAGTACGAAGGTGACGCCCAGGATCATACCGAGCGCCATTTCGAAGAACTCGCGCTGGTCAGCGGGCGCCCCATCCTTTACAACGCGATCGCGGTCAATGATGCGTACCCCGAGCGCTTCCGCCGGCAACTGCATTGGATTGAAAGCTGCGCTCGCCGCGGCATCCGGGTTTACGGGCAGAGCGCAACTCTCGAAGTTGGCTTTGCCTTCAGCTTCAAGGATTGGAATCTGTGGGACGATATGCCTGCGTGGCGCGAAGTTACGGTTGGTTCTATCGAAGACCGATTGCTGAAGCTTTCCGATCCCACGCGCCGGCCTGAATTGCGTAAGGTAGAGCAGACCGGTCTCATCACCAACAACGTCGCCGATATTTTCGTTCTGGAGTGCAAAGACCCGAGCCTCAAGAAGTACGAGAACATGACCATCGGCGAGATCGCACGGCAAGAGAACAAGCATCCGGTGGACGCGATGCTGGATATTGCCACAGCCGACGGTCTGAATGCCGAGTTCTACACGCCGCCCATCAACGTGCGCGTCGATCATATGGCCGAATTAATCAAATCCGACGGGCTGGCGATCTTCGGCGTCTCTGATGGCGGTGCACATACCAAGTTCTTTACCGGCGGGCGATATGCGACCGAAGCTCTGATCAAGTTTGTGCGGGACAACCCCGTCATTTCGCTGGAGGAGGCACATTGGCGCTTGAGCGCCCATCCGGCCATGTGCGCGGGCTTCAAGAACCGCGGCACGCTCAACGAAGGGTCATGGGCCGACATAGTGGTGTACGACCTCAACAGGCTGAACATCCGGCCGATGGAGATCGTCCACGACTTTCCGGGCGGTGAATGGCGGCGCGTGCAGAGGGCCGATGGTTACCAGGCGATCCTGGTCAATGGCCAACTCACCTTCGAAGAGGGCGGCTGTACCGGGGCGACCCCGGGCGTTCTGCTGCGGGGCGGCGGAGCGGCGTAAACTGGTAAGCAGGCGAGCCGGCCCTAGCGGCTCGCCTGCGTCGAATTTGTATCCGTTTGCGATGCACGCGTGGCTCTCCTCAAAGGCCCGCGATACCTAGCCGGACGCTTGCCGGTTTTGGACCGCATCGCTCTTCTCCAGGAGCCATCCATATGCCCTTTGCAGATAACGGCGGAGTTAAAACCTTTTACGATATTTATGGCGAAGGAGTCCCTCTCGTCCTTCTGCATCCGTGGACGACCAACGGCTATATTTGGTACTTCCAGGTTTTCCCTTTCGCGCGCACAAACCGGGTGGTAGTGGTCGATGAGCGCGGCCATGGCCGTTCGGACAAGCCCCGCACTGGCTATTCAATCCCGGAGCATGCCCGTGACATTGCCGCGGTGCTGGACGCTGCCAGGATAGACAAAGCTATCTTAATCGGTAACTCGATCGGCGGAATGATCGCGATGCAGTTCAACCTGGACTATCCCGATCGTGTTCTTGCCAACATCATTCTCAGTTCGGGAACCGGAGTTGGAGAGAATATGCCCAAGGAGGCCGCAGAGGCCTTCAAGAACAATTTTGAGGCGACCTTTTCAGCCCTGCTCGAAGGAGCGGTCTCGGCACGGACCAAGCGTGAGCGTCCGGAAATCCTCGAGGTGATGCGCTCGCATTTCATAGTGCAATCCAATTTTCCGAAGCATGTCTTTGATTCCGCCGTTGCCGATCCAGGTGGCGTGTTCAACTGGAATATCACGAGCCGGCTGGGCGAGATTCGCAAGCCGACCATTGTGCTAGCGGGCGAGGAAGATCAGGCAACCCCGGTGGCCGCGAATAAATTGCTCGCCGACAATATTCCGGGGGCCAAGCTGACCGTGATTAAAGATGTCGGCCATTTCTATCAATTGGAAAAACCGATGGAATTCAACTCCGCGGTGAAGCAGTTCATTGCAAGTCTCAATTTAAGATAAAGGGCTGAGAGCGGAGCACCGATCGGGCATCATCAGCCGAGCGGTTTAAGAATCAGACCTGAGGAGGCCTTGGTTAATGGCTTATGATCTGTTGATTAAGAACGGGACGGTCGTCGATGGTACTGGCACGCCGCCACGCCGCGCGGACGTAGCCGTCGCGGATGGCAAAATCGTTGAAATCGGTGACATCAGTGCCGGCGCCAAGCAGATGATCGACGCATCTGATCTCGTGGTGTCGCCCGGTTTCGTTGATCCGCATACCCATTATGATGCGCAAATCTGTTGGGATCCCTACCTCACGTCGTCATCATGGCATGGTGTCACGAGTGTGATCATGGGCAACTGCGGGGTTGGCATTGCACCGTGCCGGCCCAAGGTTCGTGAGATCGCTGCCTGGGACTTGGTCAACGTCGAAGCGATTCCATTCGATGTATTGGGAAAGGGTGTCACTTGGGATTGGGAAACTTTCCCCCAGTATCTCGATGCGGCGCAGCAGCGCGGATGTGGAATTAACCTGGGCTTCATGGCCGCGCTCACCCCATTTCGCCACTACGTGATGGGTGAGGAGTCGATGGAACGCGCCGCGAACCCGGAGGAAACCGCCAAAATAGCAGCCTTAATCAAGGAAGCGGTGGCAGCCGGCGCTTTCGGCTTCACCACCACCGCAGTTCCTCAGCATATTGGCTATAAAGGCCGGCCGATCGCTTGCCGCAATGCCAGCCGCGATGAGTTCAAGGCGTACTGTGGTTCGCTCCGAGAACTCGGCCGCGGAGCTATCGAACTAGCGCTGACCAAAACGGTCGCCCTAATGGCGGATGAAGAATATGAATTTCTCGACATGCTGTTGCGCGAGAGCACCCGCCCGGTCACGTGGCTGGCGCTGCTTAACCGTGATGACATGCCCGAGGCATGCCAGGAAACGCTGCGCAAGGCCGAGCCACTGATTCGGCGTGGCGGCATTCCGCAAGTAACCTGTCGTCCATTGACTATTCAAATTAATCTCCGCGACCCCTTTATCTTCGCGAATCTTGACAGCTGGAATCCCGTCTTCAATCAGCCGCCGCAAGTGCAGAAGAAGATCTACCAGGACCGCAAGTTTCGCAGCGATTTCCGCGAGGCGCTCAAGCGCCCGGCTGTCTTCAATGGCAAGTGGGAGCGGCTCGAAATCAAAGAAGTGAAAAACCCGGCTCTGGAGCGGCTGATTGGCCGCAATGTCGCGGATATCGCGCGCGAGCGTGGATGCGACGGAGTTGATGCGTTCCTGGACCTCGGCTTGGAGGATGATCTCGGTATCGAGTTCACCATGGCACTGTTTAACGCGAACGAGGATCGCATTCCGGAGTTGATCAATGATGCGCGCACCATGGTCGGCCTGAGCGATGGTGGGGCCCATGTCGACATGCTTTGCGACGCCGGCTACTGCACCTATCTGCTCGGCACCTGGGTACGAGAACGCCAAGCCATCCCGCTCGAGTACGCCATCAAACGCATTACCTCCGAACCTGCGGACTTTTTCGGAATCGCAAATCGAGGGCGTTTGCTGCCTGGAATGGCAGCAGACATCGTGGTCTTTGATTACAACACGGTGGGTTCCGACAAACGGGGCGAGATGCGCAACGACCTGCCTGGTGGCGGGCGTCGTCTGGTGATGCCGGCCCGCGGCATCGAGTACGTGTTCGTCAACGGCGATTGGCTATACGACCGCGGCAAAACTAACGAACTGCTACACGGCGAGGTACTACGCTCAGGCGCCTGTTAACCTAGCCTTGCCCCGCCTCTCGCTGCAACACCATAGCCAGCGAGAGGCGGGCCTCCCTATCTAATGTCGCCCGAGCCGGGTTTCTCAGGACCAGGCCCGAACCCATGGGCGGTGACGTCCAGCCGGCGCTTCTGCTAACCTGCGTCGGAGACTAATCGGAGCGGGCGGAGCGATGAACGAATCGGACGCCAGAAATGAACTAGGTATCGGCCGGTCGATCCTCCAGTTCAGGGTTCCTATAGGCCTGATCCTGGTTGCCGTAACCATCTTCATGGCTTATTGGGCTGCGCGCGTCCGGATTGCGACTCGTTTCGAAAATTTCTTTCCCAGCAATCATCCGAACACCCTGCTCTATCGCAAGTTCCACACCCATTATGGCGGCGCTCAGACATTGGCGCTGATGCTGCGCGTAAGAGAAGGTGACATCTTCAACTATTCCACCCTGCAAAAAATCGAGGACATCACCCGTGCAGTGAATATCCTGCCGGGGGTTGATCATAATGAAATTTTCTCGCTGGCCTCTTATCGGGTGGCCTTCGCCAGTGCAGTGCCGGGCGCGATTATCACCCGTTGCTACATGTATCCGAAGATTCCGCAGAATCAGCAGCAACTCGATGAACTGAAACAGAACGTATTTGTTCATCGTGCACCGGTCGCCGGCCTTATCACGTATGACAACAAAGGAGCGCTGGTCACGGCCAGCTTCAACGAGGGCGCACTGGATTACAAGGATCTATTCGAAAGGATCCAGGCCTTAGTGCATAAGTACTCGGACCAGAACACCGACATCTATGTGGCAGGACAGCCGGTTATCTCGGGATGGGGTTATTACTACCTACCGCGTATCACCACTATTTTTGTCACCTCGCTCGCATTGATGTTGGCTATTCTGTATCTCAGCCTGGGGCATCGGAGCAGTTGGTGGGCGCCGATCGTTACAGGATCTTTTTCGGCCTTGTGGGGACTCGGGTTCGTCAGCTTGATGGGGTACAACTTTGACCCCGTGATGCTGGTTATTCCGTTTATTCTAACCGCTCGCGACCTGAGCCACGGTATCCAGTGGCAGGGGCGTTACTACGATGAACTCGACCGCTTGGATGACAAAATTCTCGCCTGCGCGACCACGACGGACGTGATGCTGCCGCCCGGTCTGTTGTCCATCCTGGCCGACATCGCCGGAATCATTTTCATTTCCTTCGGTGGTATTCCGGTGCTTAAGGAAATCGGCCTGGGCGGAGCAGTCTGGCTGGCCTCGAGTCTGACAATGGTGTTCGTCTTCCAACCAATTTTCATGAGCTTTCTGCCCCGGCCGCGTATCCGGCAAAGATGGTTTTCATCGGCCGGCCAGCCTCGGGTGAAGCGCATGCACTGGTTAACCGAGTGGTTGATCCGGGTGCCGGTTACAGCGGGCGCCGCCCGCGCGACGCTGCTGGCCGCGGGTGGCGCTTTCATTATCTGGGGGGTGATTTCCGGACAACGGGCCCACGTTGGATACGAAACGCCGGGCACGCCGCTGTATCGCCCCGATGCCAAGGTAAACCTCGACACGGCTCAAATTGGCAGATTTTTCCCGACTGACGAGGGCTGGGTGGTGCTGAGTACACCCGACTACCCCGATCCTCAATCCGGGCTCGGCCCCGAAGTCTTGCGTATGTCCGATGACCTTGGTGACTACCTCGTGAGCCACGGCGACGTGCTTGCCGCGGTCCCATTCGCTTCTGTTATCAAGCCCCTCAACTCGAGTTTCCATAATGGTTACCCGAAGTTTATCGCGATTCCCACCGGCTTTGATCAGTCGAGTTTCCAAAAAACCTCGGTCGGAATCGAGTTGGGCGGCAACTTATGGTTCATGTTTCTGGGCGGCACCGCGCCGGGGGAAATGGAGCGCTTTTTTGCCCACAGTCCGCACGTGACCAGCTCTTGTATTCGCCTGCTGTTGCCCGATCATACGTACAGCCGTCTCAATCGGCTGCGCGATGACATTCGCAGATTCGTGGCTCAGCGCATTGAACCCGACCCGAGGTTAACTAAAGTGCACCTACAATACCTCGGCGGTGAGGCTGGACTCTTTCTTGCCGCCAACGATGTTCTGAAGCAGCTCGATTTTATGAATATCACCTTTGTACTGCTGGTGATCTATATCTGCTGCGCCTTTACTTTCCGATCCCTGACGGCCGGAGCGCTGTTTATCATTTCGTGCGTAATGGCGAATTTTGGTGCATTCGTGTACATGAACGCGCGCGGAATCGGTCTCACGATTGATACTATACCGGTGATTTCATTGGGTATCGGTCTGGGAGTAGATTATGGCATCTACACTGTCGCACGCATTCGAGACGAAGTAGCCGGGGGCATTGGCATAGAGGATTCAATTACTACCGCATTGCATACTACGGGGGCGGCTGTCTTTAGCACATTCGCGGTGATGGTTGGTGGCATTCTGCCTTGGGCGTTTTCGCCTTTGCTGTTTCACAATGAGATGAGTGTGCTGCTAATCTTCCTGATGGCCACCAACATGATTGCCGGCGTGTTGATTCTGCCGGCCTACATCGCCTGGCGCCGGCCCGCATTCATAACCCGCTGCATGCCTCTAGAGGTATCAGCGGACCGTGCTGTTACAGCAGCGGGCGACTAAGTTGCTCAACTCTCATCCAGAAAGACCGAAGTCTCTGCCAGAAGAAGTACGCGCGAGGTGGCAAGACGCGGATGACCAAACGCGAAATTCGCGGAGTTTGTTGGTGACCTGCGAGCAACAACCGCAGGCGTGAACTGCCGGTTTCGCCAATACCCCTCTTTTGAAATAATTTGATTTCATGGCCCGCAAAATATCGGAGCAGGACATTTTTTCCGCGCTCTCACAAATCTACTATCCCGGATACACCTCTGACATCGTAGCATTAGGTATCGTCGAGGACGTTGCGCCTGCTGGTGGTGGCGGCTTTGCCATAACGTTGCGTCACCCAGGAGCAAAGGAACAAAGCTTGCGCGAAATCGGTACGCGTATCCATCATGTGCTCGCCCATGATTTAGGTGTCCCGAATGTTGAACTCAAGGTGCGCAAGATTGAACCGGAACTGGGTGAAAAGACCGGCCGCAGCCGCCTGGAGGGCACTCGGTGGGTGGTGGCCGTCGCCAGCGGGAAAGGCGGCGTGGGAAAATCGACGGTAGCGGCGAACCTGGCGGCGGCTTTGAGTCAAAGCGGCTACAAGGTGGGCCTGTTGGATGCCGACATCTACGGCCCATCGATGCCGATGATGATGGGCACAGGCAGTGAGCGGCCGCGCTCAGCGGGTGGCCAAAACTTCTACCCGATTGATCGCTATGGCCTCAAGCTGATTTCCATCGGGTTTTTTCTCGACGATAACGCGCCCATCATCTGGCGTGGCCCGATGGTTATGAGTGCAGTGCGGCAATTCCTCAAAGACACGCTTTGGGGCAGCCAGGATTTCCTTATCGTCGACCTGCCTCCCGGCACTGGTGATGCCCAACTCACGCTCGCCCAGCAGGTCGCACTCGATGGGGTGGTGATAGTGACCACCCCACAGGACGTCGCACTGGCCGATGCCTCGCGAGCGGTACGCATGTTTCGCCAGGTGCACTGCCCTCTGCTCGGCGTGGTCGAAAATATGAGCTACTTTGAATGCCCGGATTGTGGCGAGCGCGACGAACCATTCGGGGGGGGCGGCGGCAAAAAAATGAGCCGGGTCGAGGCGATGCCGGTCCTGGCGCAGGTGCCAATCTACCCGGAAATCCGGGAGACCGGCGACAACGGTATGCCACTCGTGTTAGCCTATCCAAATCATCCGGCCAGCGCCGCGTTCAGGGAGTTGGCGCGCCAAGTTGCCACGGCGATGCCGCAGAATTAATCTTCCACGCGAATTTCAATCGTGCGCGCTTGCACTATACAGCCGCGACACCCTGCAAGCGTGGGCATTAGCAGGTCCTGGCAGGAGCGAATCACAGGGTGCGCGACGCGCGCACGCGAGTCGGTGAAAGAATGGCGACCGTTATCACTGAGGAATGCATCAATTGTGGGGCATGCTTACCGCGATGCCCCAATAACGCGATCTATGAAGGGGGCCAGGCGTCCGAACTTGGTGGTGAAATGCGGCCGCCACTGGCGGACGACATTTATTACATTGTGCCCGACAAATGTACCGAGTGTGTTGGATTTTTCGACCGCGAGGAATGTGCGGCGGTGTGCCCCGTGGACTGCTGCATTCCCGATCCAGCTATCCCCGAGTCTGAAGAGGCATTGATCGCACGGGCCCACACGCTCCATCCTGACCATTACTTTCCCTTGCAATTTCCGTCGCGTTTTAGAATTAGCAGTTGAGCTTCAGGCGATGTGCTGGCGAAGCCTCGGTGCGGTGAGCGGCAGCTATTGTCCAGTGCTGCTCGCCTGTGAGAGCTATGGCGAGACGGGTTCCGATATCCAACTGGCGGGCTTAGCTGGCGCAGCAATCGAACAGATCGCGAACCATAACGCCACCAGATTGTTTGCGCACTCGACATGAAGCCGCGGCCGGGAGTTTCTTACCCGCTCGGGACGACCTACGACGGCAGCGGGGTGAATTTCGCCCTCTTTTCCGAAAACGCAACCGGTGTCGAACTTTGTCTATTCGGCAGCGGCGACGGTAACGTAGAAACAGGGCGATTCCAGCTCAGCGAGCAAACCGATCAGGTCTGGCACATTTATCTGCCTGACATCGGTCCTGGCCAGCGGTACGGATATCGGGTTCATGGGCCTTATGAACCTCGTCTCGGGAAGCGCTTCAACCCGGCGAAACTGGTTCTCGATCCGTATGCGAAAGCAATCGATCGTGACTTCAACCTGGACGATCGCCTCTTCGGATACGAGGTTGGAAATCCCGACGGCGATCTCAGCCGGGACGACCGTGATAATAGCGCTTTGATGCCGAAGAGTGTGGTAGTCGATTCCAGGTTTTCCTGGGGCAGCGATCGGCGCCTCAATACTCCCTGGCATGAGACGGTGATTTACGAGCTTCACGTCAAGGGATTCACTGCGCGCCATCCATTCGTACCGCCGAATCTGCGGGGAACATACGCAGGCCTGGCCAGCCCGTGGGTAATCGAATATTTTCGTTCGCTTTCGATTACCGCGGTTGAACTAATGCCGATTCACCAGGCAGTAGTAGATCGTCATCTCAGTGAACAAGGGCTGGTGAATTATTGGGGTTACAACTCGATTGCTTACTTCGCTCCGGATGTTCGCTACTCATCGAGCGGCCGCCTGGGAGAGCAGGTGCGTGAATTCAAAGCGATGGTCAAAGCCTTCCATCGGGCCGGAATCGAGGTAATTCTCGACGTAGTATACAATCATACTGCGGAGGGGAATCACCTTGGGCCGACCTTGTGCATGCGCGGCATCGACAATGGAAACTATTACCGGCTTATGCCCGACGACCCCCGCTATTACCTCGACTATACTGGATGCGGCAATACTCTGAACATGGTATCGCCTCGCGCGCTGCAATTGGTAATGGATAGTTTGCGCTATTGGGTATTGGAAATGCATGTCGATGGCTTTCGCTTTGATTTGGCCGCCGCCCTGGCGCGCGAGCTGCATGATGTCGATCGTCTCGGCGCATTTTTCGATATCATCCACCAGGATCCAGTGCTGTGCCAGGTCAAACTGATCGCCGAGCCTTGGGATTTGGGTGAAGGCGGATACCAGGTAGGTAATTTCCCACCCCTGTGGTCGGAGTGGAACGGCAAATACCGCGATACGGTGCGAGACTATTGGCGAGGAAGCGATCAGACGCTGGCGGAATTCGCCTATCGCCTGACCGGCAGCTCCGACCTGTATCGCGCCGGCGGGCGTTCGCCAACTGCAAGTATCAATTTCGTTACCTCGCATGACGGCTTTACTTTGACCGACCTGGTTTCTTACAACGAGAAACACAATGAGGCTAATGGTGAGAACAACCGTGACGGCGATAACGATAATCGCTCCTGGAACTGTGGCCATGAGGGGCCAGCGGACGATCCAGCAATAATCGACTTGCGTGCGCGGCAGAGACGGAACTTCCTGGCGACTCTGATGTTGTCGCAAGGTGTCCCAATGATACGCGCCGGCGACGAAATTGGGCATACCCAGTTGGGCAACAATAATGGGTATTGTCAGGACAATGAGATTTCGTGGCTGAATTGGGAGCTGCCCGACCAGCGATTGATGGAGTTCTGCCGCCGCCTCGTGCTGTTTCGCAAACGCCACCCAGCCTTCCGGCGCCGCAAATGGTTTCAAGGGCGGCAGCTCCATGGCAGCGGGATTCGCGATATTGGCTGGTTTAAGCCTGATGGCGGCGAGATGTCCGAGGAAGACTGGAAAATGGGGTTTGCCAAATCGCTCGGAGTTTATTTGAACGGCAGCAGTTTTACCAATCCAGACGCAATGGGCGAACCCATAACCGATGCCAGCTTTTATATCATCTTCAATGCACACCATAACCCTTTGGGTTTTATCCTCCCGGGTGCTGAATGGGGCCGCCGCTGGACGCCCATACTTGATACGTACCAGACGCCCTCATGGCGCGGCGGCAAGACGTATCGGGCCGGAGAGGCGGTGCGAGTTGAGGGACGTTCGCTGTTACTGCTGCGCCGGCTGGAGTGACTGACGCAGCGACGAGGCACCACTTACCTTAACCTGCAAGCAGCACGGTTCTGGTGAAACGTCTGGATTGTTTTGCGTCCATAGCAAGCAGCGCAGAAGTTGTAAGATTCGGCTGTGGGGAAATACCGGGGTGATTGCAAATGAATCAGCACCATGAGCTGGGGCGAGCGGCCCCAATATGGTTTCCTTCAACTGACTACATCCGCGGAAGCCACGTCGCGAATGTGATGCGGATGATGGGAATCCAGCTTGATATAAATGATCCAGATGTTGCCTATCAGGAATTTTATCGCCGCAGTGTTGCGGAGCCGGAGGCGTTTTGGCGGGCAACCCTCGAAGAAATCGGAATTGAATGGTTGCGGCCCTTTACCAGGCTCGCCGATCTGTCCAATGGAATTCAACGACCGCAATGGTTCCCGGGTGGTGGACTCAACCTTGTCCATAATGCAGTGCTCCGCCATCTAAAAAGCAGTCGCGCGGACAAACCCGCTATTATCTGGGAGGGCGAAAACGGAGCCGTAGTATATCTGAGCTATGCAGAACTGGCGGAAGAGGTCCGGCGGGCCGCGCAAATGCTGCGCGAACTCGGCATCGCAAGGGGCGATCGGGTGGGAATTTTCTTGCCGATGGTCCCCGAAACAGCGATTGCCGCTCTCGCCATAGCGTACATTGGGGCAATCTTTATCCCGATTTTCTCCGGCTACGGAGCCGAAGCCGCCGCCGTGAGACTGCGTGATTCCGGCGCCAGGCTGTTAATCACTGCTGACGCCTTTTATCGCCGGGGGCAGAAAGTGCCACTCGCGGCACACGCGCGCAGAGCAGCGGATGCAGCCGCATGCGTCGAGAAGATTATCGTTGTCCGCCGCATGGACCAGGACTTCCGCGCTGATGGAATGATTGCCTGGGATGAAGCAGTTCAGGGCCGCTCGCCAGGAGACAACAGTTCACCCGAGCCGATGGAAAGCATGGACGCGTTCATGCTCATTTACACCTCCGGTACTACTGGCAAACCCAAGGGCACCGTTCACTACCATGCCGGGTTTCCTCTCAAGGGAGCACAAGATATGGCGCATTTATTTGATTTGCGCGCCGGCGAGGTGATGTTCTGGTTCACGGACATGGGCTGGATGATGGGCCCGTGGCTAGTTCTAGGTGCGCTTACCCTCGGTGCGACCGCGTTCATGTACGAGGGAGCGCCGGACTACCCCGAGCCGGACCGCATTTGGAGAATGATCGAGCAGCATCGGATAACTCACCTGGGGATTTCGCCCACTCTCGTCCGAGCGCTGATTGCGTCGGGGACTGATCCGATTAGCCGCCATGATCTCTCAAGCTTGCGCGTTCTGGGTTCCACCGGGGAAGTGTGGAACCCGGAAGCATACATGTGGCTCTTCAATGAGGTTGGCGGGCGCCGTTTGCCGATTATCAATTATTCCGGGGGTACCGAGGTTGCCGGCGGCTTGCTCGGCTGTACGGTATTTCGCCCCATCAAGCCCTGCGGCTTCAACACCGCCGTGCCCGGAGTCCAAACCGTAGCGCTGGACGAGAGCGGCGTCCCGGTGGTCGATACGGTCGGTGAACTCGCGGTTCGCAACGCTTGGCCTGGAATGACCAACGGCTTTTGGCAGGACCCGCAGCGCTACCTTGATACATACTGGAACCGGTTCGAGAACGTTTGGGTACACGGCGACTGGGCGTTAGTCGATGGTGAAGGCCATTGGTATCTTCTTGGCCGCTCCGACGACACCCTGAAAATTGCCGGCAAACGGGTTGGGCCAGCCGAGGTCGAAGCCGCCGCCGGACAGTGCGAAGGGGTCAAGGAATCGGCGGCCATTGGGGTGCCCCATACGACCAAAGGCGAAACGCCAGTGCTGTTCGTTGTGCTACTGCCGGGTTGTGAAGCATCGGAAAATCGTGGCGGCGCTATCGCGGACAAGGTGGCTGAAGCATTAGGCAAGCCATTGCGTCCACAAGCGGTTTATTTTGTGCCCGACCTGCCGCGCACCCGCAATGCCAAAATAATGCGGCGTGTATTGCGGGCCGTCCACTTGGGGCAGGAACCCGGTGATCTGTCCGGGCTAGAAAATCCTACTACCCTGGCGCATATCCCTCGTGCAAACACCCATTCGTGACATGCGTGCCGGCGGCTTCTACATGAATTGCTCGGCATGACAGAAGCAGAGTAAGCACCTCGTATTTGTCAAGCAAAGCAGGCTGACACTAATTTGCTCGCTGAAGCGGCTGGTGAATGCAGCGAGCGCCTCATCTCGAGTGGCGACATGAGCGCGGCGTGTCACACGCCCGCGAACCATTCGTAGCCCTGGTCTTCCCAATAGCCGCCAGTGCGATTCGGCAGGAAATTTATCTCTGTTAAGTATTTCACGTTCTTATAACCCAGCTTCACTGCCGAATACACACGCAGCGGAGCCCCGTGGTTGGCGTGCAATTGGCGGCCATTGAAACCATAGGCGAGCAACGTCTGAGGGTGCATAGCGCTAGCCAAATCCCACGAAGACCAATAGCCGGAGTCAAAAGATCTGAATTCAACGAATTTCACCCCCGGGTCGAGGCCAGCCAGCTTGGCGACCTCGCTCAGGCGGACGCCATGCCACGAAGCTACCGCCGACCAACCCTCGACGCAGTGATGTTGTACGCGCATGTCAGTGCGCGCCATTGTGCGAAGTTGGTCCAACGTCATCACCATCGGCCGCTTTACCATTCCCCCCACCTTGAGCGTCCAGATTGCGGGCGCCGCCGGAATTGAGTCGGAGATGAAGTAGGCTGGAAAAGCCTCTTCCGGAGTCGCCGCTGAGGGAGGCAGTTCGGGAGCAAGGCGGTTGGGGGAGAAAATGAGGCCTTCCGCCTTTTCGTTCCAGCCTTGCATCGCCACAAGAAACTGCGCGAGCGGATGGCTTTGGCAACCCGTGATCAAAGAGGCTGCCCCGAGGCCGGCAAGGAAGCGGCGCCTTGTGACTAAACTAGTCACGCGTTCCTCCGCCCAGCATGTTCAGCAACTCGCGCGGATGCAACGAGACCAATACGATGTGGACCACCACAAATATGCCCAACAGGCACAATCCCAGCAGATGGACCACGCGCGCCCCATCGTAACCACCAAAGATTAGCGTCAGTGGATGAAACTGGACCGGCTTGTAGATAGCGAGTCCGGACAACACCATTACAACCCCTAGCAATAGGACACCGGTATATGCGAGCCGCTGCAAGCCGTTGTAGAAGTCCTCGGGCGGAGCTGATGTAGAGAACCTGAGGTAATAGGCGAGTTGACGGAGAGCGTTGCCACCATCCCGCCTCAGATGGAACAGCCGTCGGCGCCACTCGCCGCTGAAAAAAAAGTAGATAACGTACACGAGTCCATTGGCTATAAAAAACCAGGCAATCGCAAAGTGCCAATGGCGGCCACCGGCCAGCCATCCACCCAAGGTGAGCGGTCGGGGAGGAGGCATGTTCTGAAAAGGATACCAGGAGTACAGGGAGCCGCGCGGACCCAAGGCCGGATATGCAGTCAATATTTGCAGTCCGCTGCCCGCCATCAAGATTAAAAACAGGAGATTGCACCAATGCGTGATACGAATGACCATTGGCTGGCGGCGGCGTCCAGTCCCGACGGCAGCCTTGGATCGCGTCAATTGACCGCTTGCCTGCCTGCTTTTCAGGCCACCCATAGCTCGATCGCGTAGCCCGGAGGCATCGCTCTAGGGGGATTTCTTCGGTGGCGCTGGAACGCCCGGTTCGATAGTGAGTGGCAATTGGAACTTGATGCTTTGAGGTGCCTGGCAGACCTCGTCACTGCAGGCTTGAAATAGAAACATGCCATTGATCTGGTGAAGCCCCGGTTGAACAGGTGGGCCTAATGCTTCGAGAAATTTAGCTCGAATCGGCGGACTCCACCGGATACCCATTTTGCCAAATGCCCGAATTTCCCCGCGGTATGCCGGTAAAGTCTCACCCAACGCCTTGAGCAGTATCGGGTCCGCGGTTGGCATTTCGAGCGCGTAATCGCCGACTAGCGAATCCTCGAACTGTAAAGCCGTGGGCTGATAGCTTTTCGGCAGCGGCTCACCATAAATGTGCCATCCAGGTTCGAGATGCACTTCGAGTGTGACGCCGAGCTGCTGCCCCGGAAAACATTTGTCAGCCGACAGGCCAATTGTTGCCCTGAGAGTGTCGGTCTTGATCTCAACGGAATTACCTGGCCTGTCGTTTCCATGCCGCAGTGCAATTTGCGTCGCCGAGGGACGATGTTCGTATGTAGGTAAGAACATCTTGTCGCGTACAGTCCCATCAGGCGCGATTAGATAATCGCCAGGGAATGGAACTCCATAGAGCATCGGATGGTCTTCGGGAATATTACTGTTCAGTATTCCGAACGCGCGAATTACCCGACTGCCTTCGTCCGACAGCATCGGATATTCGATGGCATAGCTTTGCGAAAAGCGTTGCAGAACGTCGCGAGAATCGTAAGTTATTGATGCAGCGTTAATTCCCTGAGCTTTGAGGGCGGCAAGCGACATTTGCAGCTCGACGAGCTGATTGCGGCAGTAAGGTCACCAGTCGGCGCTGCGGCTGAAGACCAACAGCAGTCCGTTGGGTCCCATCAGCTCGACAAGCGACCGGGTTTGGCCATGCTGATCCTTGAGCGCAAAATCCGGAACCCTTTCGCCGATAGCGGGACCGGTTCTGTAGTCGTCATTTTGGGCTTGCACGAATTCGAGCCAATCGTTGAGCGTTATATCGGCTCCGCCGGCTCCAAGCCGTCGCATCATGCCGTGCAGGATCGAGGATTTGCTTGCTACATCCATAGACAGATTCCCGGTTTGCTTTGGGCCATGAAGAAAAATGCTGCCGAAAAACGGCGCAATGTTCCACTACAGTCAGCCTGGAACGCTGATGGACTGTGTCATACATTGACGCCGAGGTAAATGAAGGTGGCGCAATATATTGAAGTAGAACAGGCAGTTACGATGAGCGGGCTGCGTGTCGTCCTGTCGCCTGGCGTGCCAGGGCCGTGGAGCGAAGCCGCCAAGGGGATTCTCCATGTTAAGCAGCTACCATATACCAAAGTGCGCCAGGAACTCGGCGGCGAGAATTTACCACTGATGCGATGGAGCGCCCAGACCACCGCTCCAGTCTTTGTCTATGAAAACGAACGCCCCCGCAGTTTGTGGAACGATCAGCTTTATCTTGCCGAGCGGCTGGCACCGGATCCGCCGTTGATTCCGGATTCGCTTGAACAGCGCACGCGCATGTTCGGGCTGGCTAATGAACTATGCGGTGAGAACGGTTTTGGATGGTCGCGGCGCCTCATGATGCTGCATGCGACCTCGTCGAATACGAATGCGCCCGAGGCAGCCAAAGCAGGGGCCAGCTTTCTCGGCCGGAAATACGGCTATTCGCCGGCAGCGGCAGCTGCCGCCCCGCAACGGGTCGCTGAGATTTTACGGGTTCTCAACCGCCAACTCGAATCGCAGCGCATGGTTGGCAGCAGGTTTCTGGTCGGCGATCGTCTGTCGGCACTCGACATTTACTGGGCAGCGTTTGCCGCCCTGATCCAACCCTTACCCGAGGAACTGTGCAGGATGAGCCCTGGCTTTCGCCGCATGTATACATGTACCGATCCGATCGTTACAGTCGAAGTTGGTCGGCAATTGTTGGCGCATCGCGACGCTATTTACCACGAGTTTCTGGAATTGCCCGTCGATCTGTAGCCATGATCACAATGGGATTAGAGGTGGTCGGAACAGGGCGGAACGTCTGCTTCTCACCCAAACAAGCGGAAGCGATTCTAGCCTATTTTGCAGGAAGAAAGACTGGCGTCGGTGCCAGCATGTTCCGAAAAAGGTAGTTCTTTATTCAAAACTGGTGAAAGAAAATGCCCGATAATCTCTCAGATATTGGTGAAGCTATACGCAAGGCGAGTGAGGCTTATGCGCAGGCCATCTCTGCGGTGAATAAGGCGCTCCAGAACATCGCTGCTCAGGCCGGCGGCGGCGACCGCGACCGGCTGGTCGAAAATTGGTTGCGCGTCGCGCGCATGAGCAAGGATGGCATGATCACGGCCATCGAGCAGGCATACGAATACTGGGAGCGCGAGATCCGGCGCTCCGCCACCGGTAGCGCCTCGGCTAAAACGGCAAATCCGATGGACGCATGGGCCGAGAGCTGGCGCAAGGCCACCGACGCCTTCACCACGGGCAATTGGAGCGAGGAAGCTCGCAAGCAGGCGGAGGGTGTGCAGAAGATTCTGACCGAGGGCATCCGAAGCTGGCAGCGGATGTGGGAGCAGGAGAAGAAGTAACAGAACTTCAGCGGCCAAAGGTCAGCAGGATTGTTGTTCCGAAGCTAACCGCAAGTGAGGTTGTTCGTCGTCCGTCACTTCACTTCACGGCTTACAATAGCCAAAGCGATAGCCGTTGTGGTGGGCTGATGTAGTTCAGTGGAGGTTGAACGCGGCGATTATCGACCGGGCGATAGCGTCCGGCGGCGACGAGACATCAACCTCGAGCACATCGGTTGGTTCCTCAAGATCATAAAACTGACTTTCGAGCAGGGAGGGGGCAAAGAAATGGCCCTGGCGATTAGCCACACGCTGGGACAGCAGGGCGGGAGACCCTTTCAGATAAACAAACTTGACCTCTTCGGCATTGACTCGCAGCTGCCGCCGATACGACTTTTTGAGAGCCGAGCAGGCAAAAATTGCGTTTTGCTTGTTGCTGATTGAGCGAAGGATAGAGTTGCGAATTGCTTCGAGCCAAGGCTGCCGGTCGCTATCATTAAGCGCCATTCCACGGCTCATCTTTTCACGGTTGTGGAGCGAATGAAAATCATCAGCGTCGCAGAACGTCCAGTCGAGTAATCTCGCCAGCTCCTCGCCTACAGTTGTTTTGCCGCTCCCAGCCACCCCCATTAGCACGATCACCATTGATTTACCCTCAACAGGTAACCGGCCGATATTTGCCTAGGTGATGAGGTGAATCAACTTCCAGAAGACATTCGCTGGCAATCGGCGCGCACGCATTTCCACCCAACCTGTCCAGCGCCACGCTACCGCAGCCCGCGCCGTAGCTTCTTCGCATGAGCTCCCGGCGCAAGCAGCATCGGCATCGCTGAACCGGACCGGCATTGCGTAAGTCGAGAGCGCCGCGCCGACCCGGACCGAGCGACGCTCTCGTTGAAGACGGTTACGGAGCAGTATTGCTGCTGCCCGCGGAGCTGCCAGCGCCGGGAGATGTAGTGCTGGAGCCCATGCTGCCGCTGGAGGTCGGAGGAGTGGTTGCTGAACCTGGATTGCTGGCGGAAGTATCCGAACCGCTGACCGGACCGGACGGCGAGGTCGCACTATTATCAGTTGCGGAACCGCTGCTCGGGTTATTTGCGTTGCTGTTATCGGTTGCTGAGCCACTGCTCGGACTCGTGGCGCTGCCCGATCCCATGCTGCTTCCCGAACCCATGCTGCTTCCCGAACTGCCGGCGCTGGAGCCACCGGCGGTCTGCGCAAACGCTGCTGGCGCGAACGCAGCCACCGATAGGGCCAAACCGGCACCAACCAAATAGGTACTCAGACGCTTCATCGAACGCATAATGCTCCTCCTGGGAGATTTTTCCACGACAAGATGACTGCGGGCCGAGCCGCTCTTTTCTCGACGGGATGGCCGCCTGTCGCGGGGTGGATTTCGGGTGGAGCAGCGTGTGAAAGCCGCAACTACCCTGCAGTCACGTTTGGCTTAGCCGCAACCCTTATGCCAAGGAGCTTTTTCCACCATTCAGCGCTCATTTGCGGCTAGTCATCGCAACGAGCCCGGGGCATATGCCGACGCAAACGTGAAGTGGTTACACCCTTTAAGGCGATAGATGGGAACCCCCAACTCTACTTCGGTTTGCGCCGCGCAAAATCGTGATGATGTGAAGCTCCGTTGGCCTTCATAGCGTAAATTCGGCAAAGGAAAGTTGAGTACGCAGTTAATGCGGCAGTCGGTCGGTCGTATTGGATCGACTCAGGCGATCTTGTAAGTCACGAGTGCATCGGCGATTAATGCACCTTGAGTATCGCGGATCTCTACTCCGATGCTGGCTACTCGCTTCCCGCTTCGGCGAACTACCGCGCTCGCCAATAATTCGCTCTGGATCGCCGGAGCGCTATAGTTGACGGTCAGCGAGATGGTTGCGCTCCGTTGAGTTGTTGGCAGTGTCCAAACGGCGGCGCAGGCTGCAAAATCAGCCAGCGAGGCAATTGCTCCGCCATGCACCGGAACATCAGGCGGACCATAATTCAGCAGGCGGTGGTGGAAGGGCATGCGCACTACCACCTTGCCTTCGGTCGCGCTTTCGACATCGAGTCCGAGCAGCGCCGAGAATGGACCCTCAGCCAATTGCCGCAAGGTGGGAAATTCTTTATATACATCCGCCATTTAGATCTTCTCAGGTAAGCCGCTCGCCAGTTCGAATGCGAGATTCACGGCCGCATCGGGGTCATCAGTATGGGCGAGCATCGCGAGTTGCTGCCAGGCTCGCAACGCGACTACCGGTCGCCCGAGTTTTATCGCGAAACCAATCTCGGAAAGGGTGCCGCCCTCGCCCTCGAGGGCGATGACTGCGTCAGCGCTCGCGACCACGATAGCATTACGCGCCTCGCCCATTCCGGTCGCGATGGCAACTTCGATGTTGGAGTTTGCCTGGTGACGGTTGTAGCCAGGAAGAATGCCGATGGTGAGCCCGCCGGCGGATTGCGCGCCGCGGGCGGCAGCTGCCATAACACCGCCGCGCCCGCCACAGATTAGGGATGCGCCTTGACGCGCGACGGCAAGCCCTACGCTGTACGCCAGGTCACAAATCGATGTGGGAGCATCACCGGCACCGACTACGGCGATGGCCCTGCGGAGTGTGTTCATTGTTTTTCCGCCGGTAAACAACTTGTCCGTGCATGCGCTGCGTAAAGCTGGGGGTCAGCTTTTTTGAGCTGCCGATAACCGTTAGAGGACAAAAACTCGTGGTCCCTAGACCGAGAGCCCGAGCAAGCGCGGTAATTCCGACAGGTCGGTAATGGTGAAACGCGGCTGTGGAATACCTTCGGGCAGCCCCGGAGCACCCTTGCTGATCCAGGCTGTTGGGATTCCAACCTGGTAGGCACCCCACACGTCATCGAGTGGCGTATCACCGACGTATAAAATTTCGTCTGGCGTCAGACCGAGCATCTCCAGCATTCGGCGAAAAATACGCGGATCGGGTTTGCGCAGTCGCACCTCGGCAGAGATAATCACCGCTTCAAATAACTCTGCGACACCGGTGTCAGCCAATACTTCTCGGCCACATTGAGCATCATCGAAATTCGACAGCAGACCGAGCCGATAATGACGGCTGAGCTGCCGTATTGCCTCAGCGCGCTGCAAAGGAGCAGTAGTAACCGCGCGCACCTGGCTCATGTGTATTCGGGTCAGTTCTTCGGCGAAGCTTTCGGCCTGACCGGGTGGCAACGCGGAGATCCGCGCCAGGGTGCGTGCAAAGCGTTCGCGGCAGGTAATCTCGATACCATCACATTGGCGCTCCCGCGCGATTTCCTCAATCACCACTGTATAATTCTCGATGAAGACATTTTGGTCGAAGGCGCTGCCCAGACGCTGCTGCAACCTGGGCAGAATCCACGGCATGGTGCTCCGTAGCGGCCGGCCATTAATTTCCATCAGCGGCAACCGCTCAGGCTCCCATCTGACTAAGGTGTCGAACAGGTCGACTACAATCGCCCGAAATTCAGCATTGATCATTCTATTCACGCCATCCAGGCCGATTCAGATCGCTCTATGGCCGTGTGAGCGCTGCGGCTGTGGTGAGGACTGCGAGCAGGTTGAGCACCATCACGCCGCCGTTAAGTGAGACCGATAGACGGTGCAGGCGATCAAATTGGGCCTTGCGAGCGGGGTCGGGGTTGGGCTCGTCACTAATATGAATCGCATCAATTTGGGGGCGCACCACCGCACCGGCATAAACCGTCAACCCAAGTGCGAGCGCCAAGGCTAGAGCGCTGAGGCACCACCATAGGCGGCCCGTCGCGAGCAGGCAAAAGTACAGCGCCAGCACAAGAGCGATCCCGCCCGCGATATAGCCGAGTAGATAGTAGCGGGGGAAAATGCCACTTACTACTTTGCCCGCCTCGGCACGGGTAAGCACGCGAAAGATGATTGGAGCCGTGAAAATCGAAAAGAAAATCATTCCCCCCAACCAACAGACCAGTGAAAGCAGGTAGATAAACAGTGCAACCATCTTAGTGCGCGAACTCGTCAAATCAGACGCTATGGACTACGTCAATTCAGGTAATGCTTGGGCGCTCCCGAGAGCGGCTGACGCTGGGCAAATCCCTCGTCGATGGGATGCCAGGCAATCACAGCAGGTTCGCCAAACTGCCAGCAAAGAAAGACCATCCGGCCCTCCTCCATCTCCCAAGGAAAATCGACCAGCCCTTGGTCGATGTCCTTCAGCAAGCATCCATATGACTCGACCTTTTCCGCCGCTCGAGCCAATTGAGCGGCTGTTTCGCGCAATTGGGGGTAACGTTCGATGATTTGCGGCAACGGAAGCCCGCGAGCCCCAGGCTCGCGCTTGACCAATTCGGCGATACGGCCGCGCAGTGCGCTGGCACTCGCCTGAAGCTCACGGATCGCGACCTCAAGCCTGGGGATGAGCTCGTTCGCCTCGGCGGGCGTGAAAATCTTATCAAATTGATAGCTTGACAACTCTAATGGCCTCCGCCGCTGCCCCTGGCGACGTTGAGAATCGTGCTTAAGTTTGCGTTAGAATGTTTGAAGACTTCGGATCCAATAGTACGTTAAACTGTCGCCGCCGGGAAAGCGGCGGCTACAGTCAGGGCCCGCGGCGGGCATCGGCGCGGCAGACGTCTCTTAAAACCGGTGTGTGCAGGTAAGCTATGGCAGATAAAGGCCAGGGAGAGAAGCACTTCGAAACCGAAGAGGACTTGACGCAGACTGAGATTCCGTCAACTTTGCCGCTGTTGCCCTTGCGTGGCATCGTTATTTTCCCCAACCAGACTCATCCTTTTTTGGTATCTCGTCCGTCTTCCCTCAAGCTGCTTGAGGATGTGGGTCAATCACAGCTCATTGCACTGACGGCACAAAAGAATCCGGAAGAAGAAAGTCCGGCGCCCGAAGGCCTGTATCAGCGCGGGACAGCGGTCCGGATTCTGAAAATGCTCAAGTATCCGGACAAGAGCGTGCGGGTGTTGGTACAGGGTATCGCACGAGTCGAGCTTCAGCAATTTATCCAACGGGAACCCTATTTCATTGTAAGTGTCAGCCGGATGGCCGAAAAACTGCTGGCCGATCGTGAAGTTGACGCCCTGCAAGCCAACCTGGTGAGCCAGTTCTCGAAATTCGTTTCGCTGGTGCCGTACCTGCCCGACGAGCTCCAGATGATGGCGATGCAGGTGCGGGATCCGGGCCGGCTTAGCGATTTGGTGGCCTCTTATCTCAAAATCGCGATTGAAGAGCTACAGGATTTGCTGTCCACACTCGACGTGCGGCAGCGTTTGGAAAAGCTGATCGTCATCCTCAGCCGCGAGATTGAATTGCTTGAACTCGGCCACAAGATTCAATCGCAGGTCCAGACTGAACTTAACAAGAACCAGCGCGAGTACTTTCTGCGCCAGCAGCTCAAGGCAATTCAAAAAGAACTGGGCGAAACCGACGGCCGTTCCGCCGAAATCGATGATCTCGAAAAGAAAATCGAGTCGGCTAACATGCCCGAGGAGGCACGCAAGGCGGCCGACAAAGAGCTTGAGCGCTTGCGGATGATTCCGCCCGAATCTGCAGAACATACCGTGGTTCGGACCTATCTTGATTGGTTGGTCGGCCTGCCCTGGTGTACCTCGACCGAAGACAATCTCGATATTGCGCACGCGCGCGCTGTGCTCGACGAGGACCATTACGACCTCGAAAAGGTCAAGGAACGCATCCTGGAATTTCTTGCGGTGCGCAAGCTCAAGCGCGACACCAAGGGCCCAATCTTATGCTTCGTCGGTCCGCCGGGTACTGGCAAGACCTCGCTTGGACGCTCGATAGCCCGCGCCCTCGGGCGCAAATTCGTGCGTTTGTCGTTGGGCGGGATCCGCGACGAAGCAGAAATCCGCGGCCATCGTCGCACCTACATAGGATCATTGCCCGGCCGTATCATCCAAGGCCTGCGCAACGCTGGTTCGAATAATCCGTTATTTATTCTGGATGAGGTGGATAAACTGGGCGCCGATTTTCGTGGCGACCCGGCCTCGGCCCTGCTAGAGGTGCTTGACCCCGAGCAGAACAGCACATTCGTTGATCACTATTTGGATGTGCCCTTCGACCTGTCGCGAGTGCTGTTTCTTACCACTGCCAACATGCTCGACACCATTCCGCATGCACTCCGGGATCGTATGGAAGTGCTGGAACTGCCGGGTTACACCGAGGAGGAGAAGCTTCATATCGTTGATCGCCATTTGATTCCGAAGGAACTTAACGAGAATGGCTTGAGCGGCAGGTCCATCGAATTTGCCCGCGAAGCGGTAGCCGAAATTATCCGCAGCTATGCCCGCGAGGCGGGTGTACGTAATCTTGAGCGTGAAATCGCCCGGATATGCCGAAAAATTGCGCGCTCCATCACCGAAGGCGAAGCGCCGCCCGAACAAATCACACTTGCTTTACTCCAGCGCTATCTCGGCCCACCGCGGTTCTTCTCCGAAGTCGCGGAGCGGGCCAACGAACCCGGTGTAGCTACCGGCTTGGCCTGGACACCGAATGGCGGTGATATCATCTTTATCGAATGTACCCGGATGAACGGCCAAAAAGGACTTACCCTGACCGGTTCGCTCGGAGACGTAATGAAGGAATCTGCACAGGCTGCGCTCTCTTATATCCGCACGCGAGCCGAGGGCCTTGGCATTGCTCCCGATTTCTATGACAAATCGGATATCCACGTGCACGTTCCTGCCGGTGCGATTCCGAAGGATGGTCCCTCTGCAGGTGTAACTATTGCCGCTTCGCTAGCTTCGCTGATGACCGGCCGGCCGGTCCGCTCTGACGTTGCAATGACCGGCGAGATTACTCTACGAGGTAAAGTACTGCCGGTCGGCGGCATAAAGGAAAAAGTACTCGCTGCCCGACGCGCAGGAATCCGTACTGTCGCGCTGCCTCGGCGCAACGAGCATGACCTCGACGATATACCGGCCGAGCTTCGTCACGAAATGGAAATCATCTTTGTCGATACGGTTGATGATGTGCTCAGCCAGGTGCTGCGGCCTGATGGAGTGCGGCGGCCGGTCGAGGCCGATTCGGCACGAGCTCAAGCAGGTGCGCATCCGCCTGTTGAAGCAGCTGACTAGAGGCTCAACTAAGGTCAGATAGCTCGGCGGTGCCCGTTCGTTGCCCGCCGAGCCGCTGCTCGCCCCAGCCGACGCTCCTTGCCATAAAGGCGTAGAAATTCGCCGCGGGAAAGCCACACGTCCACCGGATATGCATCCGTGGTTCTGCCGTGCTCAATCCGCGTCAAGCCTTCGCGGCTGTAGAGCAGCAACAAACCCTTAAAGAAGAATTTTTCAAGCCTGCGGCGCAGTGTAACGGGCTTCGGGAGCACGGTGAAGCCAAGACGGTCCGCCGCCCTGTTCAGAATCGTGCAGGCGTAGAGCGCTTCTATGCGGCGAGCGAGCGGATCTTGCTGGATCCAATCACTGAGTTTTTTCAGATCCTGACGACAAGCGGCAAAGGCATTGCCGCGCTGCTTGACCAGCGCTAGTACAGCACGATTGTTGCAATGTAATTCGCCGATTATTGTGCCGCGCCTGATTGTCGTAGTGTCCGGAAGCACCACTGGTTCGCCCAGATAGCTGGTAATGCGCAGGCAGAGCAAACCGTAAGGAGCACCAGGAATATCGCACACCGGCCAAAGATATCTGGCAAACCGCTCCCACGCAGGCCAGGCTTTCAATAAACCGTGAGCTTCGCCGGGCCGAGTACCTCCTGCGATTACGCGCCACGCCGCAGTGGCTTTTTCAGACCGCTTCAGGAGCCGAATCAGGTCGGGCAGTCGCTGCGTCCATTGAGAACGCGGATAGCGAGGGGCCGGCTCCGCAACTGATTTGAGCATGTTAGCGTTGTGACATGGCTGGCCGCTGGATGATGTAAACATGATGCGTGCGAACCATTCGTTAGGTTGTTGGGCGGGTTGGCCGTCAGCCGGTATTTGCATCCGACAACAAACAGTTTGTGTCGGAACGCGCTGCGATGCAAAGCTCCCGGCAGGTTTTCTTCGCATTGGGGCAATGTTAGCCTTAAAACCCACGTCGCTCCGCGTTTCTCCTTATCCGGATGCAGGCCAGCCCACAGCCCAGCGTCAGTCCTGAAGCGGCTCCCGCACCGGCGCTGCAAACTAATGCAGCCGAAGAAGCCCGCAAATGGATCATTGCAGCCTCGGTCATCCTCTGCACGATCCTCGAAGTCCTCGACAGTTCGATCGTGAATGTCGCGTTGCCCCACATGCAGGGCAGTTTTTCGGCCACCGTTGACGAGGTGACCTGGGTCGTGACGACATACCTCGTCGCAGCCGGGATAATGATTCCAACGACGGGATGGATCGCAGGCCAGTTTGGGCGCAAACGTTACTTCCTGATTTCCATCACCACCTTTGTCGTCTCATCGGCCCTATGCGGTGCCGCGCAGACACTCGATCAGATGGTCGCCTTTCGTTTTTTGCAGGGAATCGCCGGCGCCGCTTTGCAGCCACTTTCCCAGGCTATCCTGATGGAGACGTTTCCGCCTAACGAGCAAACTCTCGCGATGGCGGTGTGGGGATTGGGCCTGATGGTCGCGCCGATCATGGGGCCGACGGTCGGCGGCTATATAACTGACAATTTTAACTGGCGGTGGAACTTCTACATCAACGTCCCGATAGGAATCGCGGCCGGCTTTATGGTCTCTACCTTCGTTCATGATCCTGCCTATCTGCGGAAACTCAAGGGCCAGGGGCGCGCCGACTGGATTGGAATTTGTTGCATGGTGCTGGCGCTCGGTTTGGGAGAGATCGTGATGGATCGTGGCGACCGTGCAGATTGGTTCGCGACTCCATGGGTATGGTATTTTTCGAGCATCGCCGTGACGGCCTTCGTGCTCTTGCTCATCCATGAATGGCGTACCCCTGAACCGATTATTCACGTCCGCCTCCTGGCTAATCGCAAATTTGCAATACCAACACTCTTGTTAATCGTGCTGACGTTCGGGGCGTATGGGATGCAGATTCTCAACCCGGTGTTTCTCCAGGATTTGCTTGGCTACACTGCCTGGAAGGCTGGATTGGCAATGGCACCGCGCGGCCTGGGAGTGATGGCCGCCATGTTTCTGCTCGGCGGCATCGCGCGACGCGGCTACGATACCCGGCCATTAGTAGCATTCGGATTTCTTATGGTTGCCGGCGCAACCTGGCAACTCGGCAGCCTCAATCTGAACATGGCGATATCAAATTTTGTTTGGCCCACCGTCTTCCAGGGGGTCGGGATGGGTCTGGTATTCCCGAATCTGTCAGCGGCAGCGTTGAGTTCGATCCCGCGTGAGCAGATGGGTTACGCGGCGAGCATCTACTCGATGACGCGCAACATTGGCGGTTCGATTGGGACCTCGGTGTTAACCACAATTCTGGTGCGAAAACAACAGATTCAGCAAAGCCATTTGTCGGAGCACGTAACCGTCTTCAATGCCTGGCAGATGAGCGTCAGTGGAGTTCATATGCCGGGGGCAACCCCGTTCAACTACATGACTCAGCTAGTGACGGGCCAAAAGCAGGGGCTGCTCACGCTTTACAGCGCGGTGCAGAACCAGGCCACGATGATCTCGCTGAACAACATTTACAGAATGCTGACCGGTGTAATGATAGTTGCCCTCGTGCTTACGGTTTTGCTGCCGCGTCCGGCCGGTCGAGCTCCGGCAGGGGCTCATTAAGTTCTCCTCATTCCAATCGTTAACCGCGCCGTCGGCGTTCAGGCAAAATGAGGCATTACTTGCGCGGCGAATAACTCCATGCTCCGCATCACCTGGTCATGGGGGACGAGGCCTCCCTGATTGAACCAGCAGATCAAGCGGCCCATTTTGAATTCTGCGTGGAATTGTTGCAGCCGCTCGACGCAGCCATCGGGGGTATCGAACACGCCCATCATTTCCCCCGCCTGCTCATACGTCATCCGCCGGACACGCTCGAGGCGTTCTCTCATCAGGGGAGGTCCGGCCTCGGGGTTCTTGTAACGTGCAGTGACTGATTGTAGCCACCGCAGGATGCTTTCCTCGATTTGTTGCCGTACCTGAGCGCGAGTTTCAGCGACATAGGTCGGCATCAAAATCGTCACATCCTCCGGGTCGCCGTTGCCATGTCCGGCGGCAGTGCGCGCGGTTCGGTAAAGGGGCAAATATTCCTTGATGCGTGGAAAAGGGTTGACCTGAGAGGCAACAAAGATCGGCAGGCCAAGTCGTCCCATCATCTCGAAGGTATCCGGGCTGTTGGCCGCAACGCGAATAGGAGGATACGGTTGCTGCACCGGTTTGGGAACGACGGCCACTTCTCCTATTTGGAAGAAACGGCCGCGATGCGAAATGCGCTGATTGGTCCAAGCCTGGCGAATTATATGGAGAGCCTCTATAAAGCGCTCGCGGCTTTCGGACTGCGGAATGCCGAATCCCCTAAAGTGTTCGGGCAATGAACCGCGCCCGATCCCGAACTCCACCCGGCCATTGCTGAGGACATCTAAAGTTGCGATCTCTTCCGCTATGCGCACCGGATGCGAGAGCGGGAGCAACACGATGGCAATGCCCAACCGCATCTTACTGGTGCGTTCGGCCAACGCCGCGAGCAGCAATAGTGGAGCAGGCATGATCGACAATTCCGGATCGAAATGCTGCTCCACCGGCCAGACCGACTCGAATCCCAAGTCCTCTGCGTGCGCGGCTTGTTCCAGGGTGTCACGATACCGTTGCACCGGCGATTGAAAGTCACGACAGGGCAGTTGGTAATGAAGGCCGAACTTCATCGCTGTCCTCCGTCCGTCAGAACATTACAACCATGGGCCGAGTCTCGCGTAATGGTCCCTCAACCGCAATCGGCAGGACGATTGGGGAAGACTAGGAGTCCCGAACCATGCGCTGCTGGCAAAAGTTCGCCCGCAGTCGACAAGCCCACCAGCACGTCTCAGTCCGGGACCTTGGCGAATGCGTGCTGAAATACATACAGCGAGGGCTTATCGAACAATACGAACTCTACACGTCTCAGTGAGGTCTCGCCCTTGAGATGGTCACGAACTTCGGCGCCCATAATCTCTGCGCAACGATCCAGCGGAAAGCCGGCGATCCCGGTTCCGATAGCTGGTAAGGCAATCGACTCAAGGCCCTTCTCTTTTGCGAGTACCAGCGCGTTGCGGGTTGACTCGCGCAGACTGGGTTCTGTGGTGCGGCCCCCCAGCCGCATGCTGGCGGCATGGATCACGTAGCGGGCCCGCAGGTTGCCGCCACCTGTAATTGCTGCCTCGCCAATCCGCACCGGACCCGCCGCATCGCATTCCTGCTGAATTGACGGACCACCCTTGGTGCGAATTGCCCCTGCCACACCGCCGCCCAATTTAAGGTCATTGTTTGCAGCGTTGACTATTGCGTCGACCTGCGCCTCTGTTATGTCGCCCTGCCGAATAGTAATTTTTGAACGCCATTCGCTAGGCATAGAAAAGCTCCATTTTCTGCTGCTCGCGTACTCCCACTATTGCGTCTTTCTCAAGTTGCGGCCGCCTGGGTTTAAGGTGGTGCTTAATACAATGGTCCGACCTCTTCCAGGCCGACAATTCGCGAGATGACCCCTGCGAATCTTGCCGGGACCGCAGGATCATTTTTAGCCGCATAGTGATCATATTCCGGCAACACCAATTGCACATCAAAGGCTTTTTCGATCTGACCGATAGTTCCTTTAAAGCGAATATAATCAGCGTTTGTGCCGTAGCTCTTATCGGTGATCGTGAAGCCTTGCTCCTGAAGCCAAGCCAATACCTCGTTAAACTGGCTCTGGGATTCGCCAAAGCGGGCGTGCATCTCCTCAGGTGTGAGCCAATGATGGTAGCGGGTTGAATGCGGGTCGGCGATCTGGTTCATTAGCTCATCAAATTCCTGTTTGTTACGAGTGGCAAATTCCACTTCTAACGGAATTACCTTGTCCAGCGGTGCGTCATGCTCCTTGCTCAGGTCGATACCCTCTGGACGATCATGCTGAAGGCGCACCAATGGCTCGCCACTGGGAGTGGTGCGTTCCTCTCCACGACCGCCGGATACGCCCATGCCGGTACAGCCGCTCGCGCCTATCGTCAACGCAAGCATTAGCGCCAGGGGCGGGATAAGCGCTGCTGGCCCGCGCCTTGTTGGCTCTTGAGTTCGACCAGGGCCGCCAGCGCTTAGCAGGCTTTCGGTTAATGCCTCGCGGAGATGTTTAAACCGCGACTCGCTGATTTTGTCCATCAGATAGCCGTCAGACACGATGTTGATCCTTTTGCAGCCCGGCTCCTACGAGTCCTACACTTCGCCCACCCTATGTACAATGGTGGACCCCACATCTTCGTGCTCGCGTTGAAGGCTCCGCTTAGGGTGGAAATTGTGAGTGATTTCTTGACCCGGCAATAGTGGACGCTGTGTGACATTGTCATCCGTTGCAACACTATTCGCCGACTGTATTCTGGAGCTTAATGGCCGAACGGGCCGCCTGGCAAGGTGCTACAGCTGAGTGAAAGAATTGTTACTAGTCTGACTAGCCACTCCTGTACGGTAGAAAACGATTCCGTATTGGGAGTGAATTGAAGAGCTGAGTATGCCGCCCGTGAATCAACTATTAACGCCCGTTCGTTGCACAGCAAAGGAAGAAATGAGACGTAGGATGATCCGAAGTGTGGTGCCGCTCTGGCTCTCCAGTGTCCTGCTGTTTTCGGGGCATTCGGCGTTAGCGCAGCAGTCGATTGCTGACGAGCGCGGTATGATTGAGATAACAATGAGCCATGCCGGGCAGATATGCACCGGCGCGTGCGCCGTGACGGCTGGGCAAGTCGTCGGTGATGCCTCGAGCGGCAACGTGACGGCCAATCTGCCGCCCTCGACCGCGACCTTCACTCCGGTTGAGGCTTGCAAAACTGATTCGACGGTGAACACGGTCACTCTACATCGCAACGGCAACGACACGATCGATGGTGCGCCGTCGGATTATGTGCTGTCGATCCAGAACCAATGTGTCAAACTGGTCGACACTGCTGCGGGCAACTGGTCAGTGCGTGCCGAACGTTATGTCGTCTTACCGGTGAGCAAGGGCGGGACCGGGGCGAGCGCCGCAGGTGCCATCGCGGCGAACAATATCGGTGCGTTAGCACTGACCAACAACCTGTCTGATTTGTCCTCGCCCCAAACCGCACGCGCCAATCTGGGTCTGGGAGCGCTGGCGACGTTGGGAACCGGTTCGGGTCTCGCTTCCGACGGTATCAATCTGACGCTGGATCAGACCTCGGTCACAGCTGGTTCGTATACCAATGCGAATATAACCGTGGACCAACACGGCCGGATTACCGCGGCGAGTAATGGGACCGGCGTTTCAACTCCGATCGCCATCAGCTACTTGATCGCTGCCGCCGGCTATCTCTGATTTGATGTGAGGGCACTGCAAAGCTGACCGAGCCCTGCATCAACAGAGCAAGACGGTGCGCAAGCCAACGATATCAATGAGCTTAGTCCTCCCGCAGACAAGTGAATTGAACGACCCGGGGAGAAGGACGGCCCCGTTGCTCAACACCCATGGGTCAGGTGTGTGCAACACGACGCTAAACGGCCTCTTTACTCCGAGATTGATCCTGCTGACATCTTGTAATATGGGGACGACCGTGTTCTAATCGGCTCTATAGGTTCGGGCTTATGTCGGCGGGAAGACGAGGCTGGCACCAGAATTACACCTTTCGGTCTGCGGTCCAACTAATGAGGCCAGACGCGATCCATACCTTCGGCGGGCGCGGCTCTCCGTTCTCTTCAACGGTGGTCTCTAACCGGCACTAGACATAAAAGCAAGGCTGCTCCTAATTGGGCTTTTGAAGCCGTTCGGCTTCTGAGCGGATCGGATTGCGCTGGCGAGCCAGGTTGTTCAGTGCCGGTTCGTAGCCGGGGGCGCGAAATTATTCCATATTGCTCCTATGCGATGGTCGCATCCAGCCGGGATTTGCCAATGCTTCATGCCATTGCCAACGATGCGCTAGTCTTCGCAAGGAAAGCCACGATCGCCACCGGTGCTCTCGGGCTCGGAACCAAACGGACACCATTCTTCATATGATGATCCCAATCGATCGCGGCAACGTTCGAGACTTTTTCATTGCGTTCTTAATCGGCGCCAGCGTCTGGGGACTGATGCGGCTTTGGTAGGAACCCCACGAGGTCTGGCCGGGCGAGCAGTTGCGGGACCGGCGCGCTTATCCTGGCCGAACAATCGCGCAGCATTCGATCTGTTAGTAGTCGAGATACTCGCCGCTGAGCGGCCGGAGAGGAAAGGTCCATACTGAGCCGAACTGTTCGGACTCAGCTCCTCACTGCTGTTCACCTTTCACGCTGAAGACTGCTCCGCTTCCGCCGCTACAGGAACTCCAAGCCACCACGGCACCTGCATCGCTGTACGCGAAGCCTGGTGTCGTGGTATGGGTGAAGCGAGGTCAGCATGGAAACTTGCAGCGACTATCGTATAGGCAGTCTTGCACAGCTGCGCGCGATTATTGGCGAAGCCGGCGAGCTGGTACCGAAGAAAGTCATGCACGCGCTTGACGAGATGGCGACAGATTTCATCCGCCGTTCGCCTTTTTTGGTGCTCGCCACGGCAGATGCCGACGGGAATTTGGACGCATCGCCCAAAGGCGGCGGCGCTGGCTTCGTCGCTATCGAAGACCCGGTGACGCTCGCGATTCCGGATCGTAAGGGCAACAAACTGATCTTCGGGCTGCAAAATATTCTGGCTAACCCTCATCTCGGCATCATCTTTATGATCCCGGGGACCGAGGAGACCCTGCGGGTTAACGGCACCGCCGAATTGACCAGGGAGCCCGCTCTGCTGGACCGGCTGGCTGAACGCGGCGCGCCTGCAAATTTGGCAATTCGCGTGCATATTCATGAGTGTTTCTTTCATTGTGCAAAGGCTTTCATCCGCTCTCAGCTCTGGCATCCTGATTCGTGGCCGGCGCGCCAAAAAATCTCATGGGGGAAATACTTCGCCTCGAAGATTGGCCTCAGCCAGGAGGCCGCGATCAAACTCGACGAAATGGTCGAACACGACTACAAGAACAACTTGTAATCCGCGATTTTGCGGTGACCCCTTTCCTTGCCGGCCATAGCTGACGAGTGCAGCGCAGTTTCGGGGACTTATTCGATTAAGGCGAGGTGGACAATATGCCTCAGGAGAGCCGCTTTCTATCTTCACCAGGTACTATAAGTGTCGCGGCCGGGTGGCAATGTACCCGACTCACCGCCCCCAGCGCATTGTACGGCGCTAACGGGATGCGTTTCGGTCCGGACGGGCGCCTATATGTCGCGCAGGCTTTCGGCAGTCAGGTTAGCGCGATTGATCCTCGTACCTGCGAGGTCTCCGTAATAAGCGCTCTCGGCGGCCCTATCGTCGGTCCGGATGATCTCGCTTTCGATTCGAGCGGGACCTTATACGCAACCGAGGTGATGAGCGAGCGGGTATGCGCGCGTTCACCCAACGGCGAAGTCCGGATCATCGCCGACCACGTGACGGGCGCCAATGGGATCACTATCCACCAGGACCGTATCTTCATGGACGAGTGCCGGCCGGGTGGGCGGCTGTTCGAGCTTTTTGCCGATGGAAGGGCGCCCCGGCTGCTCGCTGACAACCTGCCTTTGCCTAATGCGCTTCAGCTCGGCCCGGATGGCAATATCTACTTTCCAGTCATTGGTGCTAATGAGATCTGGCGAGTGCCTGTGAGCGGCGGCCGTCCGGAGCGTTTCGTCGGAGATCTGGCAGTACCCACTGCGGTCAAGCTCGACAGCAAAGGCCGTGTGCTCTCCACGCAAGGCCGCACCGGTGAGATTCTTAGCTTTGACCTGCAAAGCCGCAACCGCACTGTCGTGTCAAAGGTCCGGCCGGGAATTGACAATTTCGCGCTTACTGCCGATGACCGGCTCTTTGTATCGCATTTCGTCGATGGCGGCGTCGCCGAGATTATGCAGGACGGCCGCGAACGGCGGCTGGTCGAGCCCGGCTTCTGCGGCCCTGCAGGGCTCGCGATCTCCACCGAAGGCGTCCTCTACGCAGCCGATGGTATCAGCATGGCAGCGGTCGAGCGCGATGGCAGCCAAAAGCGGGTGGGAATGCTATTTGACGGGCATTTTCCAGGTTTTGTTCGCGGCTTGGGCGCGCAGCCCAACGGGATGTTGGTAGTTACAACCTCTGCCGGCGACGTGACTTCTTACCATCCGGTAACGCACGAAATGACGGAGCATGCGAAGGGGCTCAACGAGCTTTACGGGGTCGCAGTTGCGGCGAACGGTGCGCTGTTGGTCGCGGAGGGTGGCGAGGGACGAGCACTGGTAATTTCCGGCACAGAGATCGCGGTCGCGGCCCAAGGACTCGCGCGGCCAACCGGCATCGCGGCGGCCGCCGATAATTCTTGCTACGTCGCGGAAGCCGGACGGGGCCGCGTCGTTCATGTTAACGGCGGTGTGTCGCCTCTCCTCGAAGGTTTGAAGGAGCCGCATGGCTTGCTGTTGGCAGGCGACGAACTGTACGTGGTCGACGCAGGTGCCCACGAGTTCATTTCATATTCACTCAGAACTCGGCATCGGGAGACGGTGGCAACGAATATCCCGGTCGGTGTACCAGCGGGAGTAGTGCCAAAGCCGCTGATGGGAATTCCTGGATTATTGCCGGGTCCGCTGACTATGTTCGCGGGTATAGCGCAAAGCCGCGATGGCACAATCTACCTGTCAGCCGACGGAGAAGGCAGCATACTGGCGCTGCGCAGGGCATGAGGTGGTTGGGATTTGAGCCTTGAGTGAATCGCATCTCCTTGGCACGCGTTACTAAACGGACCAGGACGCACGTACGAGAGCCGCGCCTGTCCGTGGCGTAGGTAGCGGCCCATTCTTGTTAGTTTGACCGCCGTCTTACGGTAGTTGAACTGTCACGCATTTGACGTAAATCACCGTTGGGGCTGAGGCAGACTCTGTGCGAGCAGAGCCAGCGTATACTATCATTCACAGATACTAATCGCGTCGTGTGAGGTCGCCGATGTTCGGATCACGTATGGCGGCCGGTATCCTTTTTTCATCAGCAAAGGTGCAACATGGAAGCTGAAGCGGCAAAAATTCGACAGCTTGAAGTGCCCGGCTCGCAGGTTTCGGAAGTCGAGCCATCGACCCCCGAAGAGTCTGCGCCCGCGGTTCGCTCCATCCTCGGGCCGGATCTTTTTGTCGGCTTCGATATCGGAGACTTGGCCACGAGCGTGGCTGATTTTGCCGCGGGCCT
>JAMXLL010000113.1 GCA_024281015.1 Candidatus Binataceae bacterium | reverse complement strand
ATCATCGCCTCATAAAGGATGTGGAGCCGAAACGGCCGGCCTAGTTCTTCGTGCTGGCCAGACCGCGCTCGCCGCCTGTCACGTCTCTGTGGTACTTCGGGCAAACTGCCGGCGTCCCAGCGGCTTTCCAAATGTTCATTCGTCCTGGGCGGGCAATATTAGTGCCGGCAAACACGCGCCGGGTCAAAGCCACGGAGCTCCGGGCTTCGAGACATCAATGGGACTCCCATGGGTTTATGACCGATACCGACAGATCCTCGAAGTGTCTGGTGTTGCGCGTAGCGAGAGTTCCACGCCGCGCCAGAGCTATGCCTGCAATTTGGGTATCGCGGAAGTCGACCGGCCGTCCGCTCCGCTGCCGCTCGGCGGCCAGCTCTGCCGCCCGTTCGGCGGAAGCCTGGTCGAAGTCCAGCACACGTCCTTCGAGGTCTTCACGGAGAACTTTATCAAACGCGCTTTCAATCTCTCGTCGGCGACGGCCGGGCGATAGAAGCGCAATGCCGAAACGGGCCTCAAACACTGTGATGCTAGTAATCCAAACCGACTGCGCGGGTTGCCGGTCAAGCCATGCTGCCGCCTCAAGATCGGGCTTGCTGCGCATTAGCGCTGAGAGCACGTTAGTGTCGAGGATAATCACTCAAAGTCTACGGGCCGGGCCACATGCCCGTGCAGTTCGGGAAGGTCCTGAGTAAGACCGTGGCGGGCAAACCGCGTGGCGATCCGCGAACCAAGTTGAGGAAGCGGTACTCCCTTATCCTTTAGGGCATTGCGCAGGATCTCGCGCGCTTCTTCCTCCATGCTGCGTCCGTGCCGGGCCGCTCGGCGCTTAAGCTGCTGCTTTACCTCATCTTCCAGGTGGCGAACCACGAGCTGGGCCATCGTGACTTCCTCGATATCACGATATCGTCTATGCTTCCACGGTTCAAGGGACGCCGCATCTTCCGGTGTCTGACGGACAGGGGCTCCACTAATCGGGTCAAATTCGGTGGAGACGAATGCCGCCACCTTGCCGTGGGACACCTTCACCCCGGCAAGTCCCGCAGCCTCGGCTACGCCATGCCAATCGCGCGCAGTTTATCCGTGTGATACCCGGTGATGGAGCGAGAGGGCGTGCGTTTCTCACCGCTTCGAGAGGCGGAGGGGAATATTTATTGCCCTGGCGAATTCTCATTCGTGTCCGCCAACGATACTCTGACTCCGTGCGTGGCCATCGCAAGGCATTGAGCTGCTGGTTGTGGAAGCACCGACAGCCGGTCTGCGCCGGGATGGCGCTGGTGCTTTACCTGATCGGCTTAGGGCGGCCACCATTATGGGAACCCGACGAGGGCCGCTACGCGGAAATCGCACGCGAGATGGTAGTGAATCATGACTACATCACGCCCCGAAATAACTTTGTACGGTATTTCGAAAAGCCCCCGCTGGTTTACTGGATCACCGCTGCTTCGCTGCGGGTCTTCGGCCACAACGAGTTCGCAGTTCGACTTCAGGCAGCAGTTGCCAGTGCAGGTCAGGTCGCTATCACTGGCGCTTTGGGCGAACGGATGTTCGGCCCAACTACGGGCTTGCTGGGCGCTGTAGCGCTGGCGTTGAGCCCACTGTTCTTCGCCTTCGCGCGATTCGCTACCCCCGATCCGGCACTCGCTTTATTCATCACTGCAGCGATGGCGTGCTTCTACATCGGTGCGGAATCGGTAGAGGTCGCCGGAGCTGTCAGTGGTTGGTGGATAGTGACGGGGGCAGCAATGTTAGCCTTGGGTACGCTAACCAAGGGACTCGTGGCGTTGTTCCTCGGCGGCATCATTGTGCTGCTGTGGCTTATATTGACAGCACGGACCCGCATCCTCGCTGAGTTGCCGTGGCTCAGAAGTATTGGCCTCTACCTCGCCCTTAGCTTGCCGTGGTTTGTCGTCGTGGCGCGGCGAAATCCGGGTTTTCTGCAGTTTTTTATCATCCACGAACACTTGCAGCGCTATTTGCAAGACACGGAACATGGCTGGGGTCCATGGTTCTACATTCCGATTGCGATAGCCGGCACTTGGCCATGGTTCTATTTCGTGCCCTTTGCCGTGGGCGCCTCCATCTGCCGGCCAGCCCTGTCGCCGGCTCGGGCAAACATGCCCCTAACAGGGCCAGCCGCTATCAATCGACAGCCGCCGAAGGCCGATCCGGTAGAGGGGCACACCCGTGACGCCTTGCGTTTCCTGATAATCTGGTTTGCTGTAGTCCTGGTTTTTTTCTCGATTCCGCGCGCCAAGCTCGGCGAATATATTCTCCCGGGCCTGCCACCAATTGCCGTGCTGTCGGCTTATGGTCTCGCGCGCATTGAACAGTTGGCAACGATGCGCCGCCGACGCATTTGGCTGATCTTTGCCGCGATTAACATCGTGGCGGCGACAGCAATCACCTGTGTCACGATAATTACGACTGATACCCGCATGTCTTATCCTCGCTTCACGCAGGCCGTGAGCGGTGATGCGCTGGTGATTGCCGGCGGGTTGCTGACGGTCGGCTTAATTTCGCCAATTCTTGCCGGCTATAGTGCCGGCGCCGTTAGAGTAGCGCTTGCCATAAGCGTGCTTATCGAAATAGGCGCGGCAATGGATGCCCGCCAGCGAGTTGCTCCGATGGTTTCGTATCGCAACCTCGCCCGCCTCATTGATCCGTACGTAAAGCGCGGATGCAGGTTGATGTCATATGGACACTTCGAGCAGGCATTGCCTTTTTATACGGGCACGCGGGAAACGTTGGTGAACTATCGTGGCGAATTGGGCCCGTTTGGCCCGGTTCATGACCCTGACGGACGGATATTCTCTACTATCCGGCAGTTGAAACAGATTTGGGGTGGAGAGCAATGTACTGTGCTTGTTGTTAACCGCTCGGACCTTCCCTCGCTCACCAAGATGCTCTCTCCCATGCCAACGGTGATTGGATGCGAAGGCAAGAAGCTCGCGGTTTACAACCGGCCGGCAGCATCATCGGCACAAAATACCCCGGTGGCGGATAGCTGCGGACAGAAATTCTGACGCAGCTAAGCCTCTTGGTTCGAGCCACTTGCACCTATAAGATATCTATTAAAGAGGCGGTTTTTTGTCCTGCCAGTCTACT
The DNA here is from genome assembly GCA_024281015.1 of Candidatus Binataceae bacterium. GTDB lineage: Bacteria > Desulfobacterota > Binatia > Binatales > Binataceae > JAMXLL01. The sequence goes on along the minus strand of JAMXLL010000113.1, from coordinate 19,064 downwards.
GGAAGAAGGTGAGGAGCAGGAGTGTGGGCGGTAACCAGATAGAACTAACGAGCGCTAACGAAACCCATAAATTAAGTCTCGGGGAATTGCTGATAACCGCGCGTGAGCGGCGCGGACTTTCCCGTGAGATGGTCGTTCAGAGGACCCATATTCCTGCGCAGTATGTGCAGATGCTCGAGGATGACGATTATCACCGTATTTCAGATCAGCTTTACTTGCTGCCGTTCTTGCGCAAGTACGCGAGTTTTCTTGAAATAGACCAGCACGAAAGCGCGATGCGTTTGCTGCGCGAGGTCCAACGGGTCGACAATAGTCCTCCAACCATTCGCCTCGACGAGCGCCTCGATGATAGCCGGCGCTCCCGGCGGCGCAACTGGACCAAACCGATAATGTTCGGGGCGCTGGTAGCGGTGATCATTGGCGCCTATTTTGTGCAATCGCACCATAACGATATGGATACGATCGCACCAGCAAAAGTTCAGTCGTCGCAGGTTCTTACCCCGTCATCGACCTTTGCCTCGGAAGACACATCGAGTGTGAGACCTGGTCAGCCGGCGCAGGTCCGGTAACTCGGTCGTAATGGAGCGTGCGATAGCAGTGGCAAGCCCCGCGTCTCCCCGTTGCTAAATAAGGCTGCTCTCCCGCACGAGTTTCGTATCACGATTTTCGTATAAGGGCACCGATACAACCTCGCTTCTCCCTCCCGACCGGCATTATTGCCGGGCCATAACGGTTTCGATCCCGCTACCAATCCCGATTTCGGGTTCCGCGCGCCCGCCGAGCTCTTGCTGATGCGAACGCGGTGGTTAAGTTTTCATCTGAGAGATTCCATTGAGGGAGTGAGTATTATGGCAAATCAGCCTCAGGCGTGGTCGCCGTTCCGCGAATTGGATCGCTTCAGGCGGGATTTTGACGAACTTTTCGACCGCTTCCTCGGCGGGCGGCTTTCTCGCCAAGCGGCCAGCGGCCCCGCTCTCGAATCCTACGTAGAGAACGGCAAACTTGTAGTGCGGGCCGATTTGCCTGGCATCGATCCGAAAGACGTCGAGATCACTGCCACCGGTGACCAGTTGATTATTCGCGGTAAGCGCGAGCAACAACGTGAAGAGCGCGTACGCGACTTCATACATCGCGAAATCGCGTATGGCAGCTTTGAGAGAATCGTGAAGTTGCCAGGCGGGGCTAATCCGGACGAGATCAAAGCATCCTACAGCAACGGCATCCTGGAATTGATAGTTCCAATGCCAGAGCAGTCCAAAACGCGGCGAGTTCCGATCCAGCCTGCCGGACCTGAGGAAGTCAGTGGCGGCCCGAAGCGTTGAGGATTCGCCGCACTAGATAAAGATTCGGGCAATTCCTGGCTCTGGGCCGACGCGCGCCTCTCGTCGCTGAGCCGGCACGAGGTGACACAATCAACGCAGTATGCTGTTGGCGATTCGCTCGGCTATATGCTTTTTCGCATCGTTCAGGTCCTCGCCAGGATGCGTTACAGCCACGAGTGTCATCTCCTCAGGCGCGCCGCTCACCGAGGCTCGCGCCACGATGACCGTGTCGTAATCGTCGTTCTCCCCGGAGTTGAACAAACCTTGCGTCTGCTTCCTACGCTGCAAATATCCCTGGACGTCCCCAAGCGACCGATCGGGGGTGGCGGCAGCGGTGCTTTGAGGAACCGGCGGGCATCCGGGACGCGCCACGCTCTGGGCTGAACACGGCATTGGAATTGGTGGCCCAAAACCAGCCGTAAAGCTGCCGGGATTTGAGGTCGAATTGATCAGCCGTTCGCTTTGGGTATCGTTGGGCAGGTAGTCGCGCGCAGCTATCCTCCGTGCCAGGGCCGCTTCGTCATACTGGTTGCCGGTATCGCCAAGCGGGGGCGGATTTGCCCCTGCCGCCCTCATCAGATCTGCGACCTGGGGATCCCCCGGCGCGAGTTGCGCCAGCGAAATCCCGGGTCTGAGCATCTGCTGAGTTACATTAACAGAGACCGTGACAGTTGAGGCCGGTGTTTTGAAGGAACTCCTCGATGCCGCGCTAAAATCCTGGCTAAGGGTTTGCTGGATGGTTGGATCGGTCGAAAATGCGAAAAGTTGTGCCTCGGGTGGAACCTGAATCTTTCCGGCCTGCTTGATTTCAAAACCCCAACTCCACGCCGGTGCAACCAGGAGCAGAATCAGGGCACAACTTGAAGCCAAACGCAGCCACGGTGCCGGTAACGGAATTCTGGCTCGATAGTCAGATTCGGACCAAGGCGGCGCTGTTTCGTCTGGTCGACGTTGCCACGAGCCAGAAGAAGAAACGAGACCCGTGAGCGGACGGCGACTGTGGTTGTTCATGGGAGCTTCTGCTCCAACACTTCACGCGCCCGGGTGGCACGCCATTGTCCAAGCCGCTCCGCCAGCGCAGCATCCCCGATAGCGATAATCGCGGCGGCGAACAGTCCCGCATTCGCCGCACCGGCTTTCCCGATGGCCATCGTCGCTACCGGAACCCCTTTTGGCATTTGGACGATCGAAAGCAGCGAATCCATACCGTTGAGAGATGTGGCGGGGATGGGTACGCCAATCACCGGCAATATCGTCTTCGCCGCGACCACTCCAGCCAGATGCGCCGCCCCGCCCGCGCCGGCAATTATCGCCTTGAGCCCACGACTCCCGGCACTCGCCGCATATTCGAGCGTCTGTTCGGGGGTGCGATGCGCCGATAACACCCGACGCTCATATGGAATCTGGAGCTCGTCCATAATCTCAGCCGCAGAGGCCATATATTCCCAGTCACTTCTGCTGCCCATTATGACGCCGACTACAGCCACGGCTCCCGTAGCCATACGCACACACCTCCCGAGAACTTGCTACAATCATTGAATGTCCAAGTCGAAAGCTGACTGCTTGGACATGCCAACAGCTTATTGCAACAAGGTCAACTGAGCCATACGGAGGAGAACGGGAGGGGCGGATGCGGCAACCACATCTGGCGCGGCAACTCACAGTACACAGTCCTTTAGGCTTGCTTTCGCGGCGACCCCGCTTGGCGGCGGCGTGATCGAGGAACCCGAATGGCAACCAGTATTCCCTCGAATAGATGCGTTCTCAACGCGACCGAGATCATTCGCGCGACAGGAGCGCGGTTTGCGGGCGACCATAACCTGCTCACAAATAGTGTCAGCATTGATACGCGCAATATCTCGCCCGGGGCGCTCTTCATTGCGCTACATGGTGTTCGCGACGGCCACCAGTTCCTGGATGCTGCCGCCCGCAAGGGAGCAGCAGCCGCAATCGTTGAGCACGGTCGCGATCATAAGCTGCTGCCGTGCTTCGAAGTTACCGATACGCTGCGCGCGTTGGCAGCTGTCGCCCACAGCCATCTCCAACGTGTCCGCTCTGCCTCCCTGCTCCCGGTTGTTGCCATCGGTGGCGCTGCGGGCAAGACGACGACCAAGGAGCTTACAGCATCGGTTATGAGGGCCCTGTTCGGCGACATACTTGCCACGCCCGGGAATCTCAACAACCTGATCGGCGTCCCGATGACCCTGCTGACGTTGACCGGCCATCACCGCGCGGCGGTGCTGGAGTGCGGCACCAATCGACCCGGAGAAATTGCCCAGCTCGCTGCGATGCTGGCGCCGGAGGTTGCACTGGTATTAAACATCGACATTGAACATACAGAAGGGCTTGGATCGCTTGTTGGAGTGGCGGACGAGGAATCTGCGCTCTTCAATGAAGCTGGGTGCGCGATTGTACCCTTGGCCGAAAGATTACTCACCACGCGAATCCCGGCCGGAATGCGAACGGTAACCTTCGGCTCGGATAACGCTTCAGACGTTCGGGTTGTTTCTCGCTCGGTAACTACTGCCGGCCGCCAGGAAATCAAGTTGGAACTGGCGCCGTGGATGATCGGACCGGCGGAATCCCCGTATTTAGAGGCGAGTTTGAATCTGGTGGGCGAAGCGGTTGCCCAAAATGCTGCCGCTGCCGTAGCTGCGGCAGCAGCCGCATGGGCACGACCTTTTGGACGAGATCAGATCATTGCGATCGGCGCCGCCTTGTCTTCGACCCGGGGGGAATCGGGGCGGCTTTCAACCCGGGAGCTGAATGGCGTTGTAATCATAGACGACAGCTACAATGCGAATCCTCGTTCAGTCCGGGCCGCACTCGCTGCCGCACGCGAAACGGCAGACGTATTGCACGCCCGGCTGATAATAGCGCTAGGCGACATGCTCGAGTTGGGTGAGCTTTCCCCAATAATGCACGCCGCTGCGGTGCGCGAAGCGTTAACTGTGGAACCGGCGGAATTTATCGCAGTCGGCCGCGAATTCGCAGCGGCGCTTAGCCAACTGCCCGGGACCACCGCGCCGCGCCTGCACGTCGTGCGCGACAGTGCGGAAGCGGCGAGTGTTGTGCGGAGTGTCACTCGTCCCGGCGACGTGCTTCTTATCAAGGGCTCGCGCTCGATCGGGATGGAACGTGTGCTCGACGCGCTGGAGGCTAATTGAGAGCGAGCTCCATCGACTACCGGCATCTGACCTACGCGACTATAATAGACATCAGCGATAGCAAGGTGCGGTATGTAGAGTGGATTTAAATCAAGCACGGGAACGCATGGTAGTCGAGCAGCTCGAACGGCGAGGGATTAAGGACTCCCGCGTGCTGGCTGCAATGCGCTCGGTTGAACGCGACCGCTTTATTCCCGCTGAGTATGCCGAGCACGCCTATGATGACGGGCCGCTACCGATAGGTTCTTCGCAGACTATATCTCAACCATACATTGTCGCCCTGATGAGCGAGGTAGCAGCGCTTGGTGGCAGCGAGCGGGTGCTCGAAATCGGCACAGGTTCCGGTTATCAGACTGCTGTTCTCTCCCGTTTGGCGGCGGAAGTTTTCTCGGTCGAGTCAATTCGCTCACTGCATGAACACGCGAGACTGATCCTAGAAGCCTTGCGCGCTGACAACGTAAATCTACGCTGCGGCGACGGCTCCGTGGGATGGCCCGAAGCGGCCCCGTACGATGTGATTCTCGTGACCGCGGCAATGCCCGGGATTGTACGTCCGCTGGTTGAGCAATTGGCTTCGGGCGGAAGACTCGTTGCACCCGTCGGAGAGGAGGACTTGCAGACGCTGGTGCGACTTCAGCGCATCAACGGCTCATGGCAGGAAGAGTATTTTGGCGATTGTCGTTTTGTCAGAATGACCGGCAAGCATGGATTTTAACCGTGCGCTGAATCGACAAACGCCAGTCCCGATGCTGGAGGTGCGGAGGTGGAGTGGCGGAAAGATCAAAAGGACGACGAGCTGAATTATCTGCTGCGGTAGCAGTGTTCATGCTGTTAGTTGTGGCAGGTTGCTTTAGCGCCAGTCCGTCTCCGCTTTCCCCGCGCACGGTAGTAGCCGTCGGTCCACTGAGCCATACTGTGCAACCCGGAGAAACCATCTACGGCATCGCCCATCGTTACGGGGTCAGCGCGGCAAGCTTAATGGCAGTCAATGGACTTACCGACTCGCGCCAGCTGCCAGTTGGATCAAATTTGCTTATCCCCTCACATCGAAGAATCATCCGGATGGCGAGTTATTCCCCCTGGCCCGAGCCACGCACCGATCGGCAATTCGCATGGCCGGTAACGGCTGGTTTGGTCTCGTCGCCGTTCGGAATGCGAAACGGAGTTATGCACGACGGGATCGATATCGTCGCGCCGACTGGCACTGCCGTTCGGGCCGCCGACGACGGCACTGTGATCTTCGTCGGCCGCCTGCACGGCTATGGTAACGCCGTGCTTTTACAGCATCCAGGCGGTTACGTTACGGTCTACGGCCATAACCAACGCAATCTGGTGACCTTCGGGGCGCGTGTCGCGCGCGGTCAAGTAATCGCCCAACTCGGCTCCACCGGGCGAACAACCGGCCCCAACCTTCACTTCGAGGTACGGCTTCAGGGCCAGCCGCAGAACCCTTTAGCTTACCTCCGGCAACCGTCCCCCAGCAGTGGCATAAGCTTCGCCAGCAGCGGCGGCTCATAGTATTCTTTGCTCGGTAACAGTTGAGAGAGGCAGTTTTGCGCAAACCATCGCCGGGCGCCGGCGATACAAGGGTGGGCGCTTAGCACCAGGTTCTTTCGAGTAGGACAACAACTTAATTGGGGCTGATAATGAGCGTTGACGAGATCAAGAAGCTGATTCGCGATATTCCCGATTTCCCTCAGCCGGGGATTCTCTTCCGCGACATCACCCCGCTAATAAGCGATGCGCACGGATTGGCCGCGATCGTCGACCAGGTCGCTGAACCCTGGCTGGGTAAAGTTGACCAAGTGCTAGGAATCGAGTCGCGCGGATTCATTATCGGAGCCCCCGTCGCGTACCGCCTGGGCGTCGGATTAACGATTGCACGAAAGCCGGGCAAGCTGCCTTATCTGACCGTAGCCGAGAATTACGAGTTGGAATATGGGACCGCAGCCCTTCACGTGCATCAGGACGGACTTGCAGGCCGCTCGCGAGTCCTGATCGTCGACGACCTTCTCGCAACTGGCGGCACCGCGATGGCAGCAGTCCGGCTCGCGCAAAAACTGGGCGGGCAAGTCACCGGTTGTGCGTTCGTAATAGAATTGTCAGGCCTGCGCGGGCGTCAACGGCTCGAACCTGTCGTGTGCTCCTCGCTCGTTCAGTACGACTGACGTGGCCTCCGACATAGATGCAGGTCGACGGCGAGAAATTCGCGTCTGGCAGTGCAGAGATGTACCGGTTCTGAGGCGCACTTGGAATCAACACACGCTCACAATCTGCATAGTGAAGAACGATCGCGACTGCAGATCGTGCTGGCCATAACGGCCCTGTATTGCGTTACGGAATTGACCTGCGGCTGGTTAGCTAACAGCCTGGCACTGCTCAGCGATGCCGTACACATTCTTACCGATATCGCAGCGTTGTGCCTGGGATTGTTTACGCTGTGGGTTTCATCCCGGCCAGCTACGCCGGGCAAAACCTATGGTTACTTGCGTGCGGAGATTCTCGGTGCGCTTCTCAACGGATTACTGCTCTGGCTGGCTGTTGCTTTTCTTTGGGTTGAGGCCGTGCAGCGATTGCGCAACCCCGAACCGGTCGCTGGCTTGCCGGTTATCATCATCGCACTGGTGGGGATTGCAATGAATATGGGGTTCGCATGGATAACCCTCGGCTCTCGTAGCCGGTCAGCTGGAATGGCTCTGCGTGGCGTAGTTATACATGTCGTGTCCGACCTCATCGGCTCAGTGGGGGTTTTGTTTTCAGGGGCCCTCACGTATCTGGGATGGCGTCAAGCCGACTCGGGCGTGAGTTTCCTGATCGGAGGGCTGATTATCTACGGCTCATGGGGGTTAATTCGGGAGGGTGTTGATATTCTAATGGAGTCTGTTCCAGCAGGGGTGAACCTTGAGGAACTACGACGCGACCTGCTTGCGGTCGCAGGAACCCGGGAATTGCACGATCTGCACGTGTGGTGTCTCACGAGCCGTCAGTTCGCCTTATCGGCACATGCGGTCGTGGCTGAGGATGCTGATCAGGATAGGGTACTGTCCGACATCTCTGTCCTGCTTGAGCGCAAGTTCAAAATCCGTCACATGACGGTGCAACTTGAGCGGGATAACCGGCGAGAGCATGAACCAAAGCATTTCTAGCCTTGCCAAGATACGGCTGTGGCGCTGAACTCTAGTATGTGGATAGCTACCCTATTCCTTCGGCGGCTTGCTCGTCTGTAAAAAAAAATACATTCAACTCGCTTCAAATAAGCAGCCATATCGCCATCAATGCTTATTTCATGGCGCAATTGCTGAAAAGCTTGCACGGCTCACTTTTTGCTATCACAAGCGCGCAAACGATGATTAAGCGGCGGAGGGTTCCAACCGGCTCCTACAACATTCCTGGAAACATGTTGCTATTGCCCCTCTGCAAGTCCCTTTTGCGCTCACGTATGGGCAGTTGAGCTTGCTGTAATCGCAGGGCAACTCGACGGGCTCGGCCCATAAATGGATGCTGCGGGAATGAGAGCCTTATGTCGGAACCTGAATTTCACACGCGTCCAGGCTTACCGGTTGAGCTGTTCTCGACAGCACCGCAATCAGCCGAGTACGCTCCTGAGCACTTTTCGCCTCGCTTGGGCGAAGTGGCACGCTGGAGCGAGCAGGCCGGCTGCACCGGCATCCTGATCTACTCTGATAACTCACTGATCGATCCCTGGTTGGCTGCGCAGTTTGTGATCGAGCAGACCAGCGAGCTTTCACCGCTGGTTGCTGTTCAGCCCGCCTATATGCATCCCTTTAGTGCGGCGAAAATGGTGGCATCGCTCTCGTTCCTGTACGGACGCCGAATCTCCCTAAATATGATTGCTGGAGGTTTCCGCAATGATTTGCTGGCGCTTTGCGACGAAACCCCGCACGATCAACGCTATAGTCGCCTGACCGAGTATACCCTCATCCTGAAGGGACTGCTGGCAGATGAGCGCCCGTTAACTTTTTCGGGTAACTATTATAAGGTTAAAAACCTGGTGCTTAAGCCTCGGCTCGCACCCGGGTTGTTTCCCCGCCTTCTCATGTCGGGCTCCTCGGAAGCGGGTCGCGACGCGGCGCGGGCGCTGGAAGCAGTAACCGTAGAGTATCCGGAACCCGGCACCAGCTATGACCATGCGCCGCCACGCAGTAACTGCGGCATCCGGATAGGCATCTTAACCGCGGACGACGAGGAGGAGGCTTGGCGGGTAGCACACCGACGTTTCCCTGGCGACCGGTCAGGACAATTGAAACATCTGCTTGCAATGAAGGTGTCTGATTCGCAGTGGCACAAGCAACTGTCGAGCATGTCCAGATCGTCTGAGGCGGTGCGCGGCATCTATTGGTTATGGCCTTTTAAAAACTATAACACCTTTTGTCCATACCTGGTTGGCAACCGGGAACAGGTTTCGGACGAGCTTGCAAAATATATGGCAGCCGGATTCAGCACCTACATCCTGGATATACCGGCGGAGGAATCCGATTTACATCAGGCTGCCGAAACTTTTGCGCTCGCGGCGGAGAAGTATACGAAGAGTGCTGCGCTGCTGCTGGGCTCCGGCGCCGGCAGCTCGCGACAGCCGACGAACGCTTAATTATTTGCTGCCGGCAATCATTATGGTTTGCAGACCGGTCCAGTCATGACGGATGATGAAGCCTCGCTAATCGGGGGTTTCCTACGCTCGGCCGAGCGTTACCCCGAGCGTCCGGCTGTTGAAATCAGTAATCTAGCCCTTAGCTATCGAGCTCTGCATGATGCGTCCAGGTCACTCGCGAGTACTATCGCGAACAAAACGCCGGATGGTGGTCCGCCACTGACGGCCGTCTTCGCCTACCGTTCCACCACAGCATACGCGGGAATTCTGGGCAGCCTGATGGCCGGAAACGGCTACGTTCCGCTAAATCCTGTCTTTCCACCGGAGAGAACAAATGCGATGCTGCAACGCTCGGGGTGCCGCTCGCTTATCGCTGATGCCGCAGGAGAAGCCCAGCTCGAGCAGGTAATTACGAATCTCCTTGAGCCGATGCTCATCATCTTGCCGGAATGTCCTGATGCCGGCGAGTACACAGCGAGATGGCCGCAGCACCAATTCACGAATGCTGGTGATTTGAACTACCAGCCCGCCAAGCTGCCACCATCTTGTTCTGGCGATGGGGTAGCTTACCTGTTATTCACCTCGGGCTCGACGGGCGTGCCTAAGGGTGTGGCAGTTGCCCATCGCAATGTCAGGCATTTCGTTCAGACCGCTGTGGAGCGGTATCAAATCGACGAGTCCGACCGTTTCTCTCAGACGTTCGACCTGACCTTCGACCTTTCGGCATTCGACATGTTTGTGGCTTGGGAAAAGGGCGCCTGCGTTTGCTGCCCGTCTCGCAAGGCGCTGCTTAATCCGACGCAGTTCATCCGCGACTCACGCTTGACCGTTTGGTTCTCGGTACCATCGGTCGCATTGATAATGAAGCAGCTGGGAGCGTTGAAACCCGCAGTTTTTCCCTCGCTCCGCTGGACACTATTCTGTGGAGAACCCTTACCGGCCAATTTGGCAGCGGCATGGGCCGTAGCTGCTCCTCAAAGTAGCCTTGAGAATCTTTACGGCCCCACGGAAGTGACAATCGCGTGTACAGCTTATCGCTGGAATGGTAATCAATCCGCTCTGGAGAGCGAACGAAATATAGTGCCGATCGGTCAGCCACTGACCGGGATGAGGGCGCTGGTGGTCGATAAGCTGTTGCGAGAGGTGCGGACCGGGGAAGAAGGTGAACTGCTGATGGCGGGCCCGCAAGTCTCACTGGGCTACTGGTGCGATCCGCAAAAAACCGCCGAATCTTTCGTAGTTCCACCCGGAAAGGAAGAAATCTATTACCGGACAGGGGATCGAGTGTGCCGGCCCCTGGCCGACGGGCCCTTGCAATTCCGCGGACGTTTAGACCACCAGATTAAGGTGCAAGGTTACCGGGTCGAGTTGCAGGAGGTGGAGGCGCTGCTGAAGCAGGAAGCGTGTGTAGACCTTGCCATTGCAGTCGGTTGGCCCCTGCGAGCTAATGGCGCCGGCGGAATCGAGGCGTTCCTGACCGCTGCAGCGGTCGACCTCGATACGGTTCGGGAACGGCTCAAGGCCAAGCTGCCGGGGTACGCAGTACCTCGTAAGATTCACCTGATCGATGACTGGCCACTTAACAGTAACGGCAAAATCGATCGTGGACAGCTCCTGAAAATGCTGGAGAGAAGGTTATGATATCCGGTTCCTGCGGATCGGTGAAGTCTCTGATACTTACCCGTCTAGGACCATCAATAACGGAAATGGGGCTCGTCCCGGCTGACATTAACGACGATTTTGACCTGCTGACTTCAGGGGTGATCGACTCATTAGGCATCGTTGAGCTGATTGGAGCAATCGAGCAGGAACTGGGCATCGCCCTCGATTTGTCTGAACTCGATCCCGAAAATCTCACCATTTTAGGCCCTCTTTCCCGCTATATTGAGATGCAGTACCTCCACTCCGCGCAAGCTCGCCGTATTGCCTGAGTTGCCAACGATGAATTCTCAGGAGAATCGCGTAATGAGTCCGTTCGAGCGCGGTGACAGCGAGAATCAACGCGGCGAGACGCCTGGGGGCAGCCTTGTGGGTGGGATGGTAAGCCGCCTTTTACAGGGACTCGTTCGCAGGATGCCAGGGGGGTTTAGTTTCCGGGTGTGGGCTCATCGCATGCGCGGAGTAACACTCGGCACGGGGGTGCATATCTCTGCCGGCGTTATGATTGAAACCCGGCATCCGCAGCGAGTCTCCATCGGTAACAACGTCCAACTAGGGACGCGATGCATGATCCTGGCTGACAAACCTACTTTGTCGCCACGCAACAGCTCACCAAAGAATGCTGTTTCGGTTCGCATCGACGATGATGTGTATATCGGGCCGGGTGCCATTATTCTGCCCTACGTCCGCGTGGGCCGCGGTGCAGTGGTTACCGCCGGGAGTGTAGTTAGCCGGTCCGTGGCTCCCAAGACCATGGTGCAGGGAAATCCAGCACAGCCTGTGGCCCGCTGCGGTGTCTCGCTGACGCGGGATACGCCACTCAAGACCTTCTACCTTAACTTGAAGCCACTAGAGCGCCGTGACCTCAGCGTCTATCTAATCGATTCCAGCTCCAGCGCAGCCGAAGGCTGAATGCGTTCAAAGTTAAGCCCAAAATTCTTCATTTGCGCACTTTGCCATCAGCTGACTTCAGATGCTGAGCCGGCAACGGGAGGATTATGAATATCCTGGGTATCAGCGGCTTCGAGGGTTCGATGCAGTTCAAAGAGACGCATTGGCCCGGTTTGTCGGAACGCGAGTACCGCATCGTTCAGGGCTTGGATTCTGCCGCGGCGCTCTTTGTGGACGGCCAATTAGTTGCGGCTGCTGCGGAGGAGCGCTTTGATCGGCGCAAACATAGCGCCGCTTTTCCGCTAGGTGCTATTTCGTACTGTCTCGCTGAGGCGGGACTGGCGCTCGGCTCGATCGACGAAATAGTGCATGGATTTAATTATCGCCCCCACAAGATAGCATATTCACTCGATCCGGTGAGTGCTCGACTCTATCGGGAAGTGCTTTCACCTGAGGCAGTCGCTGCACAAATTGAACAAAGACTCGATGGCCTCCCTGCGTCACGTGCGCATTATGTTGATCACCATCTGGCGCATGCCGCCAGTGCTTACTTTTGCTCGGGATGGGAAGAATGCCTAGTGCTGGTAATCGACGGCATGGGCGAAAGCCAGGGCGCATCAATATACAAGGCCTGCGCAGGCAAGCTGCAAAAACTGGCTGAGATACCGGCCCGCGACTCGATCGGCATTCTCTACTCAGTGGTGACTCTGCACCTTGGCTTCGATTTTAATTCCGACGAATACAAAATCATGGGGCTGGCGCCCTATGGCGACGCAGCACGATTCGGTTCATTTTTCGAAGAAGCGGTTAAGCTCAAGCCTGACGGTACGATTTCAGTGCCGCTCCTGCACATCAACCGCTCGCGCCTGGAACGAGAAACGTACGCGGGTACCCGCCAACACCTCGAACAGTATTTGGTGAAAGCCCGCTCACCAGAGGACGATATCAGCGACGATCATCGTGATGCCGCGGCCGCACTTCAGGAATGCCTTAATCGTGTGATGTTGCATATTTGCACGTGGTTTGGCAGAAAAACCGGTTTACGGCGGCTGGCATTAGCGGGCGGTGTCGCTTTGAATTGCACCGCAAACGGGCGCCTCTTGCGTTGCGGAGCGTTCGATGATGTTTTCGTTCAACCCGCCGCCGGTGACGACGGTGCGGCATTGGGTGCCGCGGCATTTCGATCCGCAGTCAACGGCGAAATTCGCAATCGCCGGATTCCAGTCCCATTTCTTGGTCCTGCCTATAGCAAAGGCATTGTAGCCAGAGCTGCCGAGCAGTTTGGTGAAGAAATCGAACACACAGAATTCGGAAGTCTGGTCGAAACCTGTGAGGAAGCGGCCCGTCTTATCGCTGCAGGGTACGTGATCGGCTGGTATCGGGGGCGGATGGAATTCGGTCCGCGCGCGCTCGGTCATCGCAGCATTCTGGCCGACCCGGGCCATCCTGAGATGCGCAGCCGCATCAATGCAATGGTCAAGATGAGAGAGGCCTTTCGGCCTTTTGCGCCAGCGGTGAGCCTGCGGGAGGCGTCACGCTGGTTCGAGGTCACTTCTGGTACCGAACTGCCTTACATGATTACCACCGTCGATGTGCGGGAAGACTACCGCCAGCAACTACCAGCCGTCACCCATGTCGACGGTTCCGCGCGGCTGCAAACTGTTTCACCTGAAGACAATCGCGCCTTTCACGCATTACTGGAAGCCGTCGGAAAGACAACCGGGCGCGAGATGGTACTCAATACCAGTTTCAATGTGAAGGGACAGCCAATAGTCAATACGCCACAACAGGCGCTGGAAACATTTCTCAATTGCGGCATTGACTATCTTTTCCTGGAAGACTCATTAGTGCAGCGGAAGAGCCGGCACTCGCAAACGGGGACTGGCCACGAACCGCCCAGCCAGGTTCAACTCGAGCGACTCCGCCATGTCTGAGATTCTATGTAACGTCCGCGATTCCAGGCGGCAGCAGGTAACACAAAGACTTACGGCGATACCCTAATATCTGAATTATTCCCTCGGGAGAGCCGATGCATTCGACAATTTGCGATGCTTCGCGGAAGCAGTGACGATGGCCGAAAATGTTAACCCAGGATTTCCGGCGAGAACTACTTCGAGCAGGCGGCTCAATGGGTGAGCTTATCCACCTCGGCGAGCTCGTCGCTGGTCAATCGCCATGAGTATGCCCGGACGTTTTCGCTGACTTGCTCGGCGCTAGTTGCACCGCAGATTACGCTGGCAACCTGCGGCTGGGCAGCCAACCAGCTAACGGCCAGCTCCACCAGGTTATGGCCGCATTCGTTGACGAACTCCTCCAACCTTCGGAGGACTGCAAAATTGCCTTCAGTTAGAACCCGGTCGGCCAGGCGCTGAATCGTCGCAAGCCGGGTGCCTTTGGCAGGCGGGCTGTCAGGACGATATTTGCCGGTCAGAAATCCACTGGCCAGTGGGAAGTACGGCACGACACCGACGTTGAAGTGGCGACAGGCGGGAAGCAGTTCGCGCTCGATGCTGCGATCGAGCAAATTGTATTCATTCTGCGCACAGACATAAGATGCCAAGCCTCGTTCGCGCGCAATCCCCAGGGCTTCCGCAAGTTGCCAGCCGGCGTAATTACTGCACCCGATGTAGCGTACTTTACCCGAACGCACGAGAGAGTCGAACGCTTCCAGGGTTTCCTGCTCCGGTGTGGAAGGATCCGGAGTATGAATGTAGTAAAGGTCGAGATAATCGGTATTGAGGCGCTGCAAGCTCGCTTCGCACGACGCGATAATATGGCGGCGAGACCCGCCGGAATTGTATGGCCCCTCCCCCATCGCCATCCCGACCTTGGTCGCCAGCACAATATCGTGGCGGCGATTGCCTAGTATTTTGCCCAGCATCTCTTCTGAGCGTCCCCGCCCACCATAGATATTGGCTTCGTCGAAGAACGTAATACCTTCATCAAGCGCCTTATGCACGACTGCGCGCGCCTGCTCGGCATCGATACGCATCCCGAAATTGTTGCAGCCAAGTCCCACGACCGACACCTTCAAACCGGATTTGCCGAGATTACGGAATTCCATTTCCTCACCAATCTACCGTTGTGAGAACTTGCAGGCTCAGTTCGCCTTATAGAGCGCTGCGGCCGCCTGTACCCGGCCGAACTCAGCGTCTTAGCGCGCATGTGCAAACAATCGCGCATAGCGAGTCGAGCTCCACTAAGCATTAGGCAACCCGGATGTAAGCATCCGGCGCCCCTTGAATGCAAGCATCACCTGGACAAGTGCGGTCACACCCCACCATTGCACGGGCATTGACAGTCAATGGAGATTCCTGCGAAACAACGATGGAGACTCACCTCGTGTGCAGGTTAGAAGCACAGCAGCGGCGCCGGAGGAGGCACGCGATGGATTTCAAATTCAGTCGGGAAGACGAAGCCTTTCGCCAGGAATTCCGGCAATGGCTTGAGACTAACCTGCCGCGTGATTGGCGCGATGACGGCGAACTACACGACCCGGATACGAAGGACGAATTCGAGCGTCGCCGCTCGTGGCACCGCAAGCTCTACGATGGAGGCTGGATGTGTATCCATTGGCCCACGGAATATGGCGGCCGTGGTGCGACGCTGATTCAGCAATTTATCTATCAGCAGGAACTCGACCGTGTTAAGGCGCCACCGACCGTCAATTTCCAGGGAATCGCGCGGGTCGGGCCGACCCTCATGCAATGGGGCACCCCTGAACAAAAGAAACGCTACATTCCAAAAATTCCGCCGGCCGAGGAAATCTGGTGCCAGGGTTTATCGGAACCAAATCACGGCTCCGACCTGGCGGCGGTAGAGACCCGGGCGGTCGACAACGGCGACCATTTCGTCGTCAACGGCAGCAAGGTCTGGACCTCCAATGCGCATCACGCTGATTTTTCCACCTTGCTCTGCCGCACCGATCCCAGCTTGCCCAAACACAAAGGCCTGAGCTACTTGCTGGTCGACATGAGAAGTCCCGGGATAACCGTGCGTCCGCTGGTGCAAATCACCGGCGAACGCGCCTTTAACCAGGTCTTCTACGAAGACGTGCAAGTCCCGAAAGCTAACCTGGTTGGCCAAAAGAATCAGGGCTGGATGGTCGCGATTACCAATATGATGTTTGAGCGAACCATTCATGGCGGACGCACGGACATGATGGTCGAAATCCGCCAACTCGCCGATCTGGCGAAACAGGTAGAGCGAAACGGGCGGCCGGCCTGGGAAGACGAATATGTCCGCCAGCGTGTCGTACGTTTCGCATGCGAAGCCGAGGGGTTGAAGTACACGAGCTTGCGTCAACTGACGAGGCAGCTAAAAGGCCTCCCGCCAGGTCCGGAAGGCTCGATCATGAAACTCGGCACCAGTGATCTGAACTTGCGGCTCCAGATGTTTGCGATGGAATTGCTTGGGGCGTACGGTCAATTTGAGTACCAGGCACCCGGAGCGATCGACCACGGCAAATGGTCCCATCGCATGTTGGCCGCAAGGCGGGGCACAATTGCAGCCGGTACCAACGAAATTCAGCACAATATCATCGGCGAGCGGGTGCTGGGACTGCCGAAAGGTTGAACCAGGCAGTAACCCCGTACCTGGAGAGTCCAAGGTTGCGGTAGGCGACGATTCGTTCGACGGAGGCACAAGTCCGGTCGCGCTCGACACTAGCCGCCTGCGAGCCATCGCAAACCCCTCGCCGATGAGGCCTGACGCGTATCGCGGCCCCTGATCCGTCGTCACTATGTCATCCATTAAGGGAGCTTGGCCCGACGGGGGAGGTTCTCCAGCGCTGCAGCCGTTCGCGTCCTAGATCTGATCGTCCTCACCATCACCTGGCTCATATTGGCGTCGAGTGGAAATTTCCATCAGACGCGTTGAAGAAGCTTGGTCTTCGGGCTTAATCGCGACCACGCGGGAAACCGCCGAACTGCCGGATCGATCTACTGGGAAGCAATTCTCATACAGAAGCGAGCTTATAATTCCGGCTCGAATACGCGGCCCCTCCTCACCCACGTTCCGATAAGGCCGATTGAGATTCATATAGTCATACATGCTCGATGGAATGTCGATTGCGTGATCGATTCCATGGCCAAGTCGCGCTGACAGTGTGTTCCTCTTTGTTGGTTGCGACGAAGGCATTTGTAGTGGAGGTTCTTCCCGCGTGTTTTTACATAACCAAAAAATGATGTTCACAGTCAGGGTCGATCAGGCGGATCCCAAGTTCGCCAAGATGCTCCTGGAGCAGTTCGGCGGGCCCAATGGCGAACTCGCAGCTGCCATGCGCTATTTCACCCAGGGCTGGGCAGAAGCCGACGTAAAGCGCCGTGACATGCTGCTCGATATTGCCACCGAGGAATTGTCACATTTGGAGATGGTCGGTCAAACCCTGGTCCAGCTACTCAAAGGAAGCCCCGGCGCTGAGATTGACGAGGTCGAGAGTGGATATCTCGGCAATTTGCTCGATGGGAAACATGAGAGCTTCATTGAGGCTTCAATGGTTAGCGGCCAAACCCTGCTCGGAGGTCCAGGTCCTCGACTGGTCGATTCGATGGGCAACCCATGGACGTCCAGTTATATCGATACCATCGGCGAACCAACGGCAGATCTCCGTTCGGATATCGCGGCCGAGGCCCGTGCCAAGCTGGTTTATGAGCGTCTGATCAAACTCAGCAACGACACTGGCTGCCGCGAGACTCTCAACTTTCTGATGACTCGCGAGATTGCCCATCAAAAGATGTTTGAAGCGGCACTCGATGCGATCGCCAACAACTTTCCGCCAGGCAGATTGCCGGGTGACAAGGAGTTCGCGCACGCTTACTTCAATGACTCAGCAGAGACGGCCGCCAATGTATCCGGCTATGAGCTGGTTGCACCTGCCAAATGGGGATTCAAGCTTAGAGAGGCAGCGGCGAATGTGGGCGAGGAGCCGCCCCAGTTAAAGCCTCGCCCTTCAGTTGCGAGCAAGCAAACCCCGCAATAAGCACCGGTTAGCGAAATCATGATGTACTCGGCGGTTGGCGCGCGCACCAATGCTTGCTTTATTGAAGTCCCGGGCCGCCGCCGTTCATAACACCTGGCGCGGACTGCTCGCGCCAGGTCGGCGCCCAGCCCAGGTTAGTGGTGCGAATTACCGCGACTCTCTGACGCGCCGCAATGCGGCCACGGCACAGAGAGCGCTGGAGACCGGCGGCACGAGTTGGCGCGCGGCGGTCGCCTTGAGCGGCCCAGCGGTAATCGCGTCCGTCGCCTATATCGACCCGGGAAACATCGCGACGAATCTACAGGCAGGCGCGGGTTACGGCTACGATCTGCTGTGGGCTGTTTTGCTCGCGAACGTGCTGGCGATTTTCATTCAATGCCTGGCTGCTAAGCTGGGGATCGTTACCGGTTCCAATCTGGCGGAACTGAGTGCTGCGTACTTTTCGCGCCCTACGGTCTGGGCCATGTGGGTCTGCAGCGAGCTGATTGCCATGGCCACTGATCTGGCCGAGTTTCTGGGTGCTGCGATCGGTTTTGGTCTCCTCCTCCGTGCGCCGCTGATAGTGGGAATGGTGATCACCAGCGGCGCCACGTTTCTCATTCTGGGTCTCGAGCACCGCGGATACCGGCCGCTGGAACTAGTCATTTCGGGACTGGTCGCAGTGGTGGCGATGAGCTTTGGGGCTGAGATCTTCATTGCACACCCGCTTTGGCGCGCGACCGCATACCATATGCTTCTGCCCCAGATACCGGATAAGCGAGCAATGATCCTGGCGACGGCAATCGTAGGCGCCACTATAATGCCTCACGCGATCTACGTGCAGTCAGGGCTGACCCAGAAGCGCCTGGTGCTGCACACCAGTGAGCAGCGTCGCCGGATGGTGCGCTTCTCCAATCGGGAAGTGATCTCCGCGCTTGGGTTGGCGGGTATGGTTAATCTGGCAATGCTGGCAACGGCAGCGGCGGTATTTCACGACCGGGCACATAACTCACTGCTCGGTCTTGAGCAGGCCTATCAAGCTCTTCAGCCCATGCTCGGTGGCGCTGCTGCAGTGATCTTCATACTCGCATTGATCGGGTCGGGTTTGTCGAGTTCGGTCGTAGGAACCATGGCCGGGCAGATAGTCATGCAAGGTTTCGTAGGGTTTCGAATTCCGATGGGGCTACGCCGAGCAATCACCATGATGCCTGCTTTCGTGGTAGGGGCTGTTGGGATCAATGCAACGCACGCACTTATTATCAGTCAAGTTGTCTTGAGCCTGGGCTTGCCGGTACCGATGATCTCGCTCTTGATACTAACTGCTGATAAACGAGTTATGGGTGAGTTCACCGCCACGCGAACAACTTACGCCATAACTCTGGGGGCCGTTGTTTTAGTACTCGCACTCAACGCGACGCTGCTGCTGCAGACCACAGGGATCCTGATTGCCTAGACAA
>JAMXLL010000112.1 GCA_024281015.1 Candidatus Binataceae bacterium | reverse complement strand
CGGAGCTGAGTCTTGCGATCGTCACGAGCAAGATCAACCCACAGCCCAATGGTGTTACCAAGACTGGAACGAGCCAGTACTCGCTGACCCAACGCGAAATCGCTGTACTTCCTCAAGGCGAGAACACCCCGATCAACCAGGTGTTGCTTCAGATGCCAGGCGTCACCCAAGACGACCAGTCACAGGTTCATGTTGAGGGTGAGCACGAAGACCTGCAGTGGCGCGTTAACGGGGTCATGATGCCGATGGACAGCTTCACCGGGTTTGGCCAGATTTTCAATAGCTTTTTCGTGAGACGAGTGAGCTTGCTCACCGGAGTCCTACCGGTCAACTATGGCTACCGCGATGCTGGCGTACTCGACCTTGTCACGAAGGACGGCTGCTCAGATCCGGGTGGTAACATCCAATTCTATGGCGGCCAACGGGAGACGCTACAGCCGAGTTTCGAATATGGCGGATGTGAGGGGCAGTTCAGCTACTACTATACGGGCACGTTTCTTCACAGTAACCTTGGTTTCAGTTCGGCGACACCGGGCCCGACGCCGATTCACAACATCACTGATCAGGGTCAAGGCTTCGGCTATTTCAACTACGACATCAATCCATTCAACAAGTTGAGCCTGATTACCGGGGTTTCAGTCAACAACAGCGAGATCCCGAACCGGCCGAACCTTCCGCCGCTCTTCAACCTCAGCGGTATAAGTGCTTGTCCATTTCCTCAGGTCTGCGCTCCCGTCAACTATCCTTCAACTGCCATCAACGAGAGCCTGGACCAGGATTACTACTTCGGGATACTCGCGTTGAGAGGCGTGGTTGGTCCTCATATTAACTATCAGATAGCTTATACCGGGGTTTACAGCACGCTCCAGTTCAAGCCGGATCCGATCGGCGATTTGGTTTATCAGGGCGTCGCCTCGAATTCTTTCCGCAGTGAATTCGATAACACGCTCCAGACCGATATATCGCGCGACTTCAATACGCATAGGTTCGGCTCACACAATATCGGAACGGGCTTCTATCTCGGTTACTATGGCATCCAGCAGGACGACACCACGCTGGCGTTCCCGACCAACGCCTCCGGGCAACCGACCACCAATGTTCCGGTCAGCCTTGTAGACAACCTGAACAACATCAACATCCTTTATGGGGTGTATCTTCAGGACATCTGGAAAATCGACGAAAAATTGACCCTGACGGCGGGGGTTCGCTTTGATGGCGTAACCGGGATCATTGACAACAATATGATAAGCCCGCGCATTAACCTGCTCTACCAGCTCGACAGAAATACCACGTTGCACGCCGGGTTTGCCCGCTATTTTCAGACCCCGGATTTCTTAACGGGTTCACCACAAAGCTTTGCGCTGTTCCAAAACACCACGGCCGCATTTGCACCGGGCGGAACGCAGTCATTTCCCGAGAAGGATTATTACTGGGACGCCGGCGTGCTACACCATTTCGGATCTCATTTGACCGTGACGGAGACAGGCTACTTTCGTTTGTCGCAGGATCTGATCGATCTAGGCCAATTCGGGTTCGTCCCGATTTTCGTGCCCTTCAATTATCAGAATGGCCGTATTTGGGGCTCGGAATTCAGCGGTACTTTCGATTGGGAGAACCTCGCCGTACGCGGCAACTTCACCTATTCAGTGGCGCAGGGAAATAATGTTGTCAGCGGGCAGTACAACTTCTCACCGCCGGAAGTGGCTTACATCGCAAACCACTACGTTTTCCTCGATCATAGCCAGCAATATACAGCCTCCGGCGGTATCACTTACAAGTGGCGGGACTGGCTGTTAAGCATTACTGGCACATATGGCAGCGGCCTGCGCTCGGGTTTCGCCAATACGGACGAACTGGGGGAAAACTTCCAGATCGATCTAGCCGTGGAGAAAGGCTGGCGGGTGCCTAACCTGGGGCAGGTGAAGACACGCGTAGTGGTGGTCAACGTCACCGATAATATCAACCAACTGCGCAACGGCACCGGTATCGGAGTATTTCAACCTGGCTATGGACCACGGCGAACGGTTTACGGGGGAGTCACGGTACCACTTCCGGCAATCGGCAGGTTACGTGCAACTCCATAACTTCTCACCCCTTATCAGCCCTGCGAAAAGACTCAGTTGATTGCCGGAACTAATGTCGTGGATCCGATAGACATCACGGCAACCGTGATTCTGATTCTGAAACATAGTCCTGAGTACGTGGTTGTGGTAAGAAACATCGCAAGCAATTACCAACATTGGAGTTCTATGTCATGGGGATACTCTTATCCTTTTTCCTTATGATGACTCTGGTTGCTGGCTCCAGGGTAACGGCGTTTGCACAGGTCGGGGCACCGCCTGCAGTCACGACGGGAGGCGAACGGGGCGCTGGAAAAGAGCATCATCCTGAAATTCGTCGTGCGATACGTGCGCTCGAAAACGCCAAAAATGATCTTGAGCACGCTTCCCATGATTTTGGGGGGCATCGTGTAAAGGCCATTGGCCATCTCGATGCGGCAATATCGGAGCTTCACCAGGCATTGGCTTATGACACGCATTGATCCTTCGTCCAACAATGACAGCGCGGTCTAGAAATCAGGGCGGTCCATACTGTCAGCCGTCGGCAGAAGAAACGGGCTATCTGTTGAAAAGCTCTGTCACCCGCGAGTTGTGAGTATTTCTGCCGGAAGCGGCAGTTCGATTCCAGCCACGCCTCAAAATCGCGCATTCGAGCCGAGCGATCCCCGCGTTTTCACCACCGCAACAACGTGTTTTGATTTCGTGTGCCGCCGATCAGCGTGCGGGACGTAACCAGCGCAGATCATGTTTATCCGATTGAGCCAACTCAATCCCCGCGCCCCGAAAAACTATGGCCTGGCGTGATAGCCCCGATATTTTGAGCAACGAGCCAGGCAATGCCAGCGTAATTGTCGACCCACGCGATGCCAGATGATCAAGGGTTTTGCGTGGACCGGTGTTTGGTCGGCAACAGGCGAGGGCCGTTGCGCTGCTACTACCGCTCGTTCTAGCTCTTCATTCGCACCCGCGTTTTGAAGAAGGTCGAGGTCGCGTTTCGTAGGCGAAAACGCGATGCCGCGCTCGCGGACCAGCATCGTCACGCGTTCCGAATAGACTCCGCCTGCGAGCAACTTGAGCAAATCGGTCTCAGTTAAGGCTCTCTTTTGTCCGGCGGCTACCGGGAAAGATCTCATTATGCAAAGGAATAAAACCAGCGCTCCAAGTATTTTTCGACTGATCATGCGCCAAGTTTGTCCGGTCCACTGTCCTACACATTAGGGATTAGAGAATGTTGGGTCGACAAACACGGTGCGAGGTTACCCGTCCTGGCGTAGCCTTACGGCAGCTGGTGAGGTGATTAGGCTCCAAAGGAAAAATAAGGCGCATATTGACCGACGTCTTCAGTCGCTCGACCTGGTCTGAGTTTTTTAGCGGGCGGGGAAATATGACGAGCAAAGCAGTCCGATGCGACCCTGCCGATGAGCCATTGCTATCGTGATATTCCGCGCCCGGGGAAACATAGCCGTGAGCCGCCAGTCTTGCTCGGGCATTAGGAGTCGGGCCTGTTTCGGCTGTCCGACAATTCCTGTGGCAGTGGTGAACCGCCAGAATTGCCGAAATTCTCGAAAAAGCCTCAAAATTCTTGGCGTCCCCGACGGGATTTGAACCCGTGTTACCGACGTGAAAGGCCGGTGTCCTAGGCCGAGCTAGACGACGGGGACTTTGCGCGGCGAGTATGCCCGCCAAACCGGGGCATCAATTGACCTGCCGAGGCTATCAGAGCGCCAACGACGCGGGCAAGCCAAGCCCAGCTACTGCCGTTTGGCGATGCCAGATGCTCAGCCGCCGCTTCCTAAGTTCCGGCCGATGACTGCACACGCTTCCTTCATCGCCGTCAGCGCAAAGTCAATCTCATCCTCGCCGATCGTGAGCGGCGGGGCCAGCCGCACTACGCGATCAGCATTTAGGGTCCAGTTTACGATAACCCCGCGGGAAATGGTTTCCTCGACAAACTGCCGCGTGATCGAGGCTTCGGCGAATTCGATCCCGATTAACAGGCCGGCGCCGCGAACTTCAACTACCTGGCAACCCAACGCTTCCGCGAGCTGCCGCCGAAAGAGAGCGCCAATGCGCTCGGCGCGTTCCGATAGCCCTTGTGCAATGATGGTCTCCAGTGCAGCTCGGCCTGCAGCACACGACAGGGGATGGCCGCCGAATGTCGTTATGTGCCCAAGTGGCGGGTCTCGCGACAGTACGCCCAGGATTGCGTCCGGGCCGCAAAACGCGCCGAGCGGAAGTCCGCCCCCGAGCGCTTTGGCTAGAACTACCATGTCCGGCACAACGTCAAAATGTTCCAGCGCAAACAGCCGGCCGGTGCGCCCCAAGCCGGTCAAGACTTCATCGAAAATCAGGAGCGCGCCGCTCCGCATGCATTGCCGGCGCAGCGCCTGGATGAAATCCTTCTGGGGCACTCTTACCCCGCCTTCAGCCTGAACCGGTTCGATCACCACGGCCGCCACACGCTCGTCAATTGCTTCGAGCGCGGACTCGTCGTCGTAAGGTAGATGGAGAACGGGGCCGGGCAACTGCCCGAAAGGAGCGCGGAACCCGCTGTTCCCGGCGAGCGCCAGCGCGCCCATCGTGTCGCCATGATAGGCTCCATCGAAGGCAGCAAAAGCCTCGCGGCCAGTGTACTTGCGCGCCGTTTTGAGAGCACCCTCAATTGCCTCGGCACCGCTGCTCGTGAAGTAGACGCGGCCGAGTCCCGCCGGCAGTATGCGCGCGAGATAAGCGGCCAGCCCCGCCTGACTTTCGAGTACGTATTCGCCATAGACCATAACGTGCAGATGGCGTTGGAGTTGACTCGTAATGGCCGCGTGTACGGCAGGATGTCCGTGCCCGAGCACCGACACGCCAATGCCGGCAATCAAATCGAGATAGCGGCGCCCATCGCACGTGTACAGCCAGGAGCCTTCCGCCCGATTGATCTCCAAGCCGATGGGCGAAGGCGAGGTCTGCGCCAAATGGGTTGCAAAATCATGATGTGCCCGGCTCAATACAAAGCTCCCTGGAAATCACCGCAAGATTGATGAGTTGTCCGGAATTTGATGCATTCTGGTGAGAGAGGGTAGGATGCCAGCAGTTGCTGCGCAACGCCGCGAGAAATTCCGGCTATAGCTCAACGTGCAGCCGTGCGCTCAATACAACGGTTGGGCCGCGCGCTCGATTGTAGCCCGGATTATCGATGTACTGTACGTCGACGGCGCCGAACAATCCGCTGTACAACGGAATCGGAAAATTGTAATAGCTCTCCATCAGTTTTTCAGGACCGTAATTCAGCCGCCCATCACCGAGCAGAAAACCCAAACCACCCAAGGCCAAATACTCCCGATGGTTGCGTGAGATGCTGTTTGCCACAAAGGCGGTGCCCCATTTGTCACGTGGACGGCCCCATAGGGAACCGCTGACATCACCGCCAAAGGCTATCGTCTGGTCTACTTCCGTGTAGTTCCACGATTCGTGCTGACCTTCATTCCAGCCGGCGCGGATGAAGCCGCGCGAACTCCAGGGGAAATCCTGTTGGGCATTCAGCGCGAATCCATACTTCAGTGAGGTTTGCTGCGGGTGGTCGTCAATTTCAGGGCTTGGCCTTATGCCATCGAGAAATCGGCTAATCGCCTGATGATAAATGCCCATATTGGCAAAATTGGTAAATGCTAAAAATCTGATAGCTGTGCTTTTGCTCCTGAACATGCTCGGCGACACGTCGATTTCATAATTCTCGGAGTGAGCATTTTGCAAGTTCTTCTGCAGTGTCATCCCGTTCGGTCGTTTGGACAAAAATGCCTCCCCGAAGCGGAATGTCCACCATCGATCGACAAAATCGCCCACCACACCCCAGGTATAGCCGCGAGTATCGGCCGCATAATCGTACGCGCAGGTATCTACCACGCACCAATTCATGAATTGC
>JAMXLL010000111.1 GCA_024281015.1 Candidatus Binataceae bacterium | reverse complement strand
CGCAATTTCGAGCTTCAATCCGAGCGCGCCGGCCGCTTTGTTCAGGTCCCCCAATTGAAATGCGAAGCTCGCATTATTCGGGTTCATGAGCACGCCGATCACGATCGCGGCAGGAACTGCGGCGTGGAGCAGCCCCAGCCGCTTCGACTCGGATACATTGCTGGCGAACGTCGCCCCCGTAATATTGCCTCCGGGCCGGTTGAGGCTCGGGACGAGGCCTAGTTGAACCGGATCAAAGCCGCCGGTGAATACGATCGGGATGGTCGCAGTAGCCGCTTTGGCGGCGGGCTGCGCCTGACCGCCGCCGCCCGCAAAGATCACGGCGACTTTGAGGCGCACGAGCTCTGCCGCGAGGGAAGGCAGCCGCTCATAATGGTTATCGGCGAAGCGGAATTCGATCTTGACGTTGCGGCCTTCGACGTAGCCGGCATCGCGCAGTCCTTCATATAATGCCCGGAAAGTGTCGCTATTCTTCTCCCCAGAGTCCCGGCTGCTGAGCACCCCGATCACCGGCAGCGCCCCCTGCTGCGCCCGTCCCGCGACGGGCCATACCGCCGCGCCGCCGAGAAGTGCGATGAAGTCGCGGCGTTGCATCACTCGATCACCTCGTCGGCGGTCGCAAGGAGGGCGGTTGGGACGCTAATCCCAAGGGCTTTGGCCGTGCGGAGATTGATGATGAGTTCAAGTGTTGTGTACTGTTGCACTGGAAGATCGGCGGGCTTCTCACCTTTGAGAATACGACCGGCGTAGAGTCCCACCAACCGATAGCCTTCTGTAAAGCTGCCACTGTAGCTGATAAGCCCACCCGCCGCTGTAAAGGTCCTATATGAATAGATAGCTGGGATAGCTCGGCTGAGCGCTTGCGCCGCAATTTGCTCGTTTCGAAGCAGAAAAAAGGGGTCGGCGCCGACGACCAGGCCACCGGTGTGAACTTGTCCTGCCGTTCGAAGAGCGTCATCGAGGTCTTCTTCGGTACTTGCTCGGAGGACATCAAGCTCAATGTTGAGGCGTCGGGCAGCGGCTTCCATATTTCTCAACAGAGTTTCGGCGTTTGGATTTTTTGGATTCACAAGAGCCGCGATTCTGTTCGCGGTGGGCACGAGTTCATGCAGTAGCTGGAGGCGCTTCGGTCCAAGCTCCGCGTTCAGAGAAACGGCACCTGTAAGATTGCCTCCCGGTCGATTGAAACTGGCGATCAAGCCGGATTGAACTGGGTCTGTGGCAACTCCAAACACGACTGGAATGGTCTGGGTGGCCGCTTTTGCCGCTTGTGCGGACGGCATCCCGTCAGGCGCGGCGATTACATCTACCCGGCGGCGGACGAGGTCCGCCGCGAGAGACGGCAGGCGATCATATCGGCCCTCTGCCCAGCGATATTCGATTTTGACGTTCTGGCCCTCCACAAAGCCGCTCTCATGGAGCCCCTGGAGAAAAGCGGCCCAACGTTCTGGGAAAGACGTGCTGTCGAGCAATCCAACTACCGGGGTTGCCGCCTGCTGCGCGCGCGCCGCGACCGGCCAAGCCGCCGCGCTGCTGAGGAGCGTGATGAAATCGCGGCGTCGGATCACTCGATCACCTAGTCAGCGAGTGCGAGCAGGCTCGGCGGTATATCGAGAGAGAGCGTCTTGGCGGTTTGCCGATTGATGACGAGTTCGAATTTGGTCGGCTGCATGACCGGGAGGTCGGCGGGTTTTTCGCCTTTGAGGATGCGGCCGGCATAAACCCCGATTTGATGATACGCATCGACACGATCGTGCCCATAGCTAATCAGGCCGCCAGCCGCCACGTAATCGCGCCTGTCGTAAATGGCGGGCAAACGATGACGCGCCGCCAGCGCGATAAGGCGATCACGGTTGATATTAAAGAATGCATCAGTACCAACAAGCAGAGCGCCGACCCGTTGTTGTCCGAGTGCTTCGAACGCCGGCTCAAACTCCGCTGCGCTGCTGGCGCGGGCGGTGCGAAGGTCAATCGCGAGAGTATTAGCAGCGCTCTGAACGTCGCGATTTTCCTTCTCTCCATCCGGGTTGCTCGGATTGGTCAGCATCCCGATGGAAGTGGCTTTAGGAAGAAGATCGCGCAGTAATTCCAGGCGCTTCTCTCCCAAAGCCGCGCTCAGGAAGCTTACGCCCGTGGAGTTGGTGTCCGGGCGACTGAGGCTCCTGACGAGACCCCGTTCGACCGGGTCTCCACCGATATAGAACACGATGGGCACCCTCGTCGTTGCAGATTGGGCGCCGAGTGCGGATGGGGTGCCCCCAATGGCGAGAATCAAAGCTGCTCGACTATTGAGGAGTTCGGTGGCCAGAGCCCGATAATCGGCGTAGTCGCTGTCGGCCCGACGATACACGAACACGAAATTCTTGCGCTCGACGAAACCGCCGTCCTGAAGGCCTCGGGCGAGTGCAGCCAGCATAGTAGCCGGCGGGGTGCCGCTGCTCAGGAACCCGACCACTGGCATCGCCCCCTGCTGCGCCCGCGCCGCAACCGGCCACGCCGCCGCGCCGCCGAGAAGTCTGATGAACTCGCGCCGCCTCATTGCTCGATAACCTCGTCGGCCAGGGCGAACAGCGATGGCGGGATGGTCAGGCCGAGCGCGGTCGCGGTCCTCAGATTGATGACCAGATTGAACTTGTCCGGGGTAACGACTGGCAGTTCGCCCGGTTTGGCGCCGCGCAGGATGCGATCGAGGTAAGCTGCCATGCGGTGGGGATCAAAGACCGCGGCCTCATAGTACATCAGGCAGCCCGCCTCCACGAATTGGCGCAACGTCGCGATCGAGGGCACGCGAAGTTTGATGGCGAGCCGCGCCAGAAGCTCGCGGCGCTTTGTAATTGCGGCGTCTGGCGGCAGGATCAAGCCGCCATTGGGCTCCCGCGCAAAACCAACGAGGGCGCGCTCCATATCGGCGTCATCGTCGTGCACGAGCAGGGCGATCGGTGTGACCGAAAGCGACTTTCCGGCTTCGGCGACCGCTGCAAAATCGCTGTCGGCGCGTGCCATCCGGGTCGCTTCCGTTTGCATAACCGCAACACGGGTCATCTGCGGTGCAATCTCCTTGAGGAGCTGCAGGAGTTTCGAATTCATCGACGGCTCGAAACTCACGAAACCTGTCATGTTGCCGCCGGGATGCGCGAGGCTTTGCACCGTGCCAGCCTGCACCGGGTCGGCGTTTTGAACGAACACGATGGGAATGCTACTGGTCAGCGCTTGCAGAAGCTGCACGGAGGTGGCTGGTGCAGCATAGATCACGTCCGGCCCCGATCGCACCAACCCTTCTGCGTGCGGGCGAATGAGCGCCGGATCATTGCTCCCGACCACACGCAGGTCGACGCGAAGGTTCCTACCCTCCATCCATCCGAGCTGGGCAAGCGCCTCAAGGACTTCTTTATACGATACCCTGAATTGATCGTTTTCCGACCCGCCGATCAGGATACCAAGCCGTTTGGCACCGTTAGACTGCTGCGCCCGCGCCGCAACCGGCCACGCCGCCGCCGCGCCGCCGAGAAGAGTGAGGAACTGGCGGCGGCGCATTATTCGATGACCTCGTCGGCACGCTGCTGCAGTGAGAGAGGCACATCGAGGCCGATCGCCTTGGCGGTCTTAAGATTAAGGACCATTTCGTATTTCACCGGGAACTGTACCGGCAGATCGCCCGGCTTCGCGCCGCGCAGAATGCGATCGATGTAGGACGCGGCGCGACGCCAGTTGTCTACCTGGTCGATTCCGTAGGAGAGCAAACCGCCTTCTCTGGCAAAGGCCGATTGGAAATAGACCGCCGGTATGCTGTTTCGGGCCGCCGCCGATATAACCGACGAGCGATGCACATTCAGCCATGGGTTCGGCATGACGACGAGGCCGCCGCCGGGGTCGCGCCCGAGCGCGATAATGGCGGTTTCGATTTCTACATCGCTATGAACGGGCGCAATGATCGGCACGACCTTGAGCGAGCGGGCGGCAGCCTCAAATGAAGGCATATAAACCGATACAGGGGCGGTGTCGGGATTGAACATGATCGCGGCCCGCTTGAGCCCTGGGGCGATCTCCGAGAGCAGCTCAAGCCATTTGCCTCCCAGCGTGGCTTCGTAGAGGGCGAGGCCGGTCTGCGATGCACGGGCGACTTCCGCCTTGCGTCTCGCCCGTGCGAGAACGAAATCAGATGACCCCGGCCGCAGACTGGTCAAATCCACGTCGAAAAGCGAGGCGAAATCAATGGCCCCCCGTTTGAGATGGACTACCGTCGCCGGCTCGCGATCGGCGCCGGCATTTCCGCGACGACCGATTCGCGCTACACTCTTGCAATATCCGCAAGGCGGAGCAGTTCGTGGGG
>JAMXLL010000110.1 GCA_024281015.1 Candidatus Binataceae bacterium | reverse complement strand
CCTGACGCTCGGATATTCCCACCCTATCGTCTACCAGTTACCACCCGGCGTTAGTGCCAGAGTTGATCGGCAGGTAATAATCACGTTGGAAAGCGCTGACCGCCAGTTACTTGGCTCGGTCGCCGCGGAAATCCGCAGCTTAAGACCGCCGGAACCTTACAAGGGAAAGGGGATCAAGTACGCGACCGAGACTATCCGGCGGAAAGCTGGTAAGGCGGCGGCTGGCTCGAGCGGAGGTTGACGAGTCGGTCAGACGGGTCGAAAGATGAGTTTCGAACGCGCAGAAAGACGCTACACGAGACAAGCCCGGGTTCGGCGCAAGGTGCGCGGCAGTGTTGAGCGGCCGCGACTTTCGGTATACCGCTCGCTGCACCATATTTATGCTCAAGTGGTGTCGGATGAGACGGGCCGAACATTATTCGCCGCATCTACGATGTCAGCTGCTATCCGGGAGAATTTGAAGAGCAAAGGCGGCGTGACTGCGGCAAAATTGGTTGGTAAGACCATCGCCGAACGTTGCCGGGATGCCGGCATCAGCGAAGTCGTATTTGATCGAAACGGCTTCCTTTATCATGGAAGGGTGAAGGCTCTAGCAGATGCGGCTCGCGAAGCCGGGCTCAAGTTTTAACCGCTCTGGTATTCGCAGGATTGCTGAAGGCCTGATCCATCCGAAAACGATAGGAAGGTATTCGTGGCACAGCGGATCGATCCCCAAGGATTGGATATCAAAGAAAAGGTCGTCCATATCAACCGGGTGGCAAAGGTCGTCAAGGGCGGGCGGCGTTTCAGCTTTAGTGCCCTTGTTGTCGCTGGCGACCAGAACGGCCTGGTTGGATTCGGCCTGGGCAAAGCGAATGAGGTCCCGGAGGCTATTCGCAAGGGGGTCGAACGCGCCAAAAAGAGTTTAATTCGTGTTCGGTTGAGAGAAGGTACCATTCCGCACGAAGTCCTGGGACATTTCGGGGCAGGCAAAGTAATCTTGAAACCTGCGGCAGAAGGAACGGGCGTCATCGCAGCAGGCGGAGTTCGCGCGGTGGTTGAATTGGCCGGTATCCGCAACGTTTTGACTAAGCGGCTGGGCTCCTCGAATCCGCACAACCTGGTCAAGGCGACGCTAGAAGCTCTGGCCGAGTTACGCGGCCGGGAGGATGTCGTCAAAATGCGCGGCGCGCCCGCCGAACAGGCTACGGCGCCGGCAGCCGGATAAAGGTCCGCCATGGGTGCTTCGATTCATATCAAACTTGTTCATAGCCCGATCGGAACGAAACAGCGAGTGCGACAGACACTTAAAGGATTGGGCCTGACTCGGCTCGGTAGCAGCAGCAAGCTGCCGAGAACGCCGCAGGTAATGGGGATGATTCGCCGGGTCGCGCACCTGGTCAACGAGATCAAAGAATAAATCGATTGATGTTCGCCTATATAATCCAATGAAATTGAACGAGCTTAAGCCGTCGCCGGGTTCCATCAGAAAGAAAAGACGCATCGGGCGTGGGATCGGGTCCGGCCATGGTAAGACCGCCGGACGGGGACACAAGGGGCGCGGTTCGCGGTCAGGCGGCAACACGCCGCCAGGATACGAAGGTGGTCAGATGCCGCTGCAGCGGCGTTTGCCCAAACGCGGGTTCAGACGTCTGCAAAAAAATGAAGCGCGGCGCCAGGAATACGCAATCATAAACTTGCGCAGCCTCGTAGTCTTCGATCAAGGCTCGACCGTAGAACCGGCATTGCTGGTTGAACGCGGTTTAATGAGGGCAGGACAAAGAGTCAAGGTGCTTGGTGACGGCGACTTCAGCCTGAATTTGACGGTGCGTGCCCATGCATTTTCAACGAGCGCTCGCGAGAAGATCAATAACGCGGGTGGCGCTGCCGAAATGATCGAGGATCCAGCGAAACCGGATGCTTGAAGGATTTGCCAACGCCTCGCGCATTCCGGAATTGCGCCGACGCCTCGTGTTCACCGCGGCGATGTTGGCGGTCTATCGGATTGGCGTCGCGGTGCCGACTCCGGGTATCGATGGCCAGGCGCTGGCCGATCTCCTGTCGCACATCTCCGGCACTTTGTTTGGCTGGATTAATTTGTTCTCGGGGGGAGGATTGGAGCGGTTTTCGGTTTTCGCGCTGGGGATCATGCCCTACATATCGGTCGCCATTATCCTCGACCTGCTGAAAATCGGTTGGCCATATCTCGACGAGCTTTATAAGGAAGGCGAAGCCGGACGGCGTAAAATCTCGCAGTACACGCGCTACGGCACAGTCGGGCTGGCAATTGTGCAGGGTACCATGATCGCGATCGGGCTCGAAAATTACGGAACCCAGGGCGGCAGCGGCAGCTCCACTCCGCTCGTCTATCATCCCGGACCCGGATTCATCGTGATGACGGTGATCACGGTTACTGCCGGTACGATCTTCGTAATGTGGATCGGTGAACAAATAACTGAGCGTGGCGTCGGGAACGGGATCTCACTGATAATCATGGCGGGGATTGTCGCGCGCTTGCCCAGTGCCTTGAGCAGCACAGCTCAATTCGTCAAAAACGGTGAAATGAGCATCTTTGTGCTGATTCTTATTCTCACACTGGCCGTGTTGGTGACCGGCGGAATTGTCTACGTTGAGACTGGGCAGCGGCGTATTCCCATCCAGTATGCGCGAAGGGTGGTGGGAAGGCGTGTATATGGCGGACAGTCGAGCCACCTGCCCCTGAAGATCAACACCTCGGGAGTTATACCGCCGATTTTTGCGTCGTCGATCCTGGTTTTCCCCGCTACGGTGGCCACCTTCGTGCCGGCGCTCAAACAATGGTCCGGCTATCTGACTCCCGGCGGACTGATATACAACGTCATCTACGTCGGATTGATTATCTTCTTTTGCTACTTCTACACGGCGGTTACCTTCAACCCCGTTGATGTTGCCGACAATCTGAAAAAGTATGGCGGTTTCATACCCGGTATTCGTCCCGGGCGGTACACCGCCGACTACATAGATCGTGTGTTGTCGAGAATTACCCTCGGCGGTGCTATTTATGTGAGCGCCGTTTGCGTGCTTCCGACCCTCTTAGTACAACGCTTCAATGTTCCATTCTATTTTGGGGGCACTGCACTGTTGATCGTTGTGGGGGTAGCGCTCGATACCATGGCCCAGATCCAAACTCATCTGATTGCGCGTAACTACGAAGGTTTCATGCGGAGGGGCCGGGTCCGGCGGCCCGGAGGTTAGCTGGTGCGTTTAGTTCTGCTAGGTCCGCCCGGTGCAGGCAAAGGCACCCAGGCGCGTATGCTTCAGGATAAATTGCAGGCGCCGCAGGTCGCCAGCGGTGACTTGCTGCGCGCGGCAGTGCGTAATCAGACGGTTCTCGGACTCCAGGCTAAAGCGTTCATGGACAGTGGTGCCTTGGTTCCCGACGAGCTGGTATTAGGGATGATCGAGGAGCGGTTGAATCAGCCCGACGCTGACAGTGGCTTTATCCTAGACGGCTTTCCACGTACCGTAGCGCAAGCGGAGGTACTAGGACAGATCCTGGCCGGGCGCAACGAAAGGCTCGATAAGGTAGTGGCGATCACGGTCCCAGATGAGGAGATCGTCAAACGCATTTCGGGGCGGCGAACCTGCCGCTCCTGCGGTGCGATGTACCACATGTCTTATGAGCCTCCGCGCAAAACTGGGGTTTGTAACGACTGCGGTGGCGAACTCTATCAACGTGATGATGACGCGGAGAACACCGTCCGATCCCGGTTGCAGGTTTATGCGTCTGCGACCAAGCCTTTGCTCGATTATTATGGGAATGCCGGAATTCTTGCGCAGATCGATGGGATCGGGCGGCCAGAGGAAATCGAGCGCCGCATTCGCAGCGCAGCGGGTATCGATTGAATCTCTTGAGGCTGCCGGTGATAACACTTAAGCGCCCGACGGAAATCGCCTTGATGCGCCGGGCGAACCAGATTGTAGCGGAAATACTCGACGACTTGGTGGTCGCGGCCAAGCCAGGGGTAACCAGCCTGGAGCTTGATCGGCTGGCCGAAGAATTAACCTGGAAAAAAGGAGCAAGGCCGGCGTTCAAGGGTTACAAACCACAGGCGGTCGAGTATCGCCATAGTCTCTGCGTGTCAATTAACCAAGAGATCGTTCATGGGATACCCTCATCGAAGCGACGGCTTAAGGAGGGTGACATTGTCGGTCTGGACTTCGGAGTTTGTTACCAGGGCTATTTCGGCGATGCTGCACGCACCGTTGCGATTGGGGACGTTTCCGATAACGCGCGGCGGCTTATGAAGGTTACGCGCGA
Organism: Candidatus Binataceae bacterium; assembly: GCA_024281015.1. Taxonomy (GTDB): domain Bacteria; phylum Desulfobacterota; class Binatia; order Binatales; family Binataceae; genus JAMXLL01. The sequence continues at coordinate 16,116 of JAMXLL010000110.1, read as the reverse complement.
TGCGCTATACGCGGGGATTGATCGAGCGCGCGTCGGCAATCGCATAAGCGATATCGCGCGAGCGGTTCAGAGCACAGCCGAGAGCGCCGGCTACTCCGTGGTGACCGATTTTGCCGGTCACGGAATTGGCCGCAAGCTGCATGAAGAACCGCAGGTGCCAAACTATTTTCGGCCAGGAATGCCAAATCCCCGACTGCAGGAAGGAATGGTCCTGGCGATCGAGCCGATGATTAACGAGGGGGTTGCGGAACTGGAGATCCTGGCAGATGGATGGACGGCGGTGACAGCGGACGGAAAGCTATCAGCCCACTTTGAACATTCGATCGCGATCACGGCGATCGGCCCCGAAATTTTAAGCGAGTTGAATCACAATGTCTAAGGGAGACGCAATCGAGGTCAGCGGAACCGTGCTGGAGGCGCTCCCGAACGCGATGTTCCGGGTGTCGCTAGAGAACGGCCATCGGGTGCTGGCACACATTTCGGGCAAGATGCGGATGCACTACATCAAAATTTTGCCCGGCGACAAGGTAACGGTAGAGCTGTCGCCCTACGATCTGACGCGCGGCCGCATTACCTACCGCATGCGTTGATCGGCGTGCCTAGGAGTGTCGCAGTGCGCCGAAAAGAATGGCTCCAATGAAAGTTCGCGCTTCGGTCAAACGAATCTGCAAAAATTGCAAAGTGGTGCGCCGCCAGGGCGTCATTCGTATCCTGTGCTCGAACCCGCGCCATAAGCAGCGTCAAGGATAGCTGGAGGAACAAACCCTATGGCACGCATAGCAGGGGTCGAACTGCCGCGAAACAAGCGAATGGAAATTGCGCTTACCAGCATCTATGGAATCGGGCGCGCCACTGCCCATCGGGTGCTGCAGGAAGCGAAAGTAGACCTCGGCCGCAATAGCGATGACCTGAGCGGAGACGAACAAGTACGCATTCGCCAGGTGCTTGACCGGGATTTCAAAGTCGAAGGCGACCTCAGACGTGACCTGCAACAGTCAATCAAGCGTCTGATGGATCTGGGTTGTTACCGCGGTCTGCGCCACAGGAGAGGGCTGCCGGTGCGGGGTCAACGTACTCACACCAACGCACGCACGAGGAAGGGTCCCCGTAAGGTCGTAGCAGGTAAGAAAGCGCCCCCTTCGAAGGGCTAGAGTGGCTTTCATCAGGCCGATCGAGGTTACATGGCTGACGAGAATCGAGAACAAAGACCGCCCCGCAGCGCTAACCAAGCCGCAACCCCGGCGACCGGAACAACAGGCGGGCCGGCGGCTTCGGGAGCCGGTGCGGCAGGCACTGCCGCAGCTCCAGCGCCGCGCCGTCGACGCGCAAGGCGGAGCGTTCCGGAGGGTGTCGCCCATATCCACGCAACTTTCAACAACACGATTGTGGCGATTACAGATCCGCAAGGAGCCGTAGTTGCGTGGTCAAGCGCCGGGTCAGTCGGCTTCAAAGGATCGCGCAAGGGAACACCGTTCGCCGCCCAGATGGCGGCGGAGGCAGCGGCACGGAAGGTAGCTGACTTCGGCATGCGGACGGTGATCGTATTCGTGAAAGGGCCGGGTGGCGGTCGAGAATCGGCAGTACGGGCACTCCAGGCGGCGGGGCTCAATGTTTCGTCCATCCGTGACGTTACACCGATACCACACAATGGCTGCCGTCCACCCAAACGGCGGCGGGTATAGCGCCAGTATGCAAGCATTGCTAGACCATTATCCGGTGGGGATCCTTTCCGCCATTGCCGTTGAAACTCGGATATCTCAAGTCGCGGCAAAGTGGAGCAACAGATGGTATCGGCCGACCGAAGCTCTGGGTTGTGCAGAGGCGTGAATAGCTTCGCGACGCCAAAAACCAGGTCAGTAAAAGATGGCTAGAAATCTTGGTCCGGTCTGCCGGTTGTGCCGGCGCGAGGGGTTGAAGCTCTTCCTAAAGGGCGAACGATGCTATACTGATAAATGCGCAATTGAAAGGCGCAATTACCCGCCTGGTGCGCACGGCCAGTCACGGACGCGATTTTCGGAATTCTCTATTCGCTTGCGGGAGAAGCAGAAAGTCAAACGAATCTACGGTTTGTTGGAAAAGCAGTTCGCCCACTACTTCGAATTGGCGGAGCGCATGCCAGGGATCACCGGCGAGAATCTGCTGGTGCTGCTGGAGCGACGCCTTGACACGGTGGTCTTGCGCTTGGGCTTCGCCAGCTCGCCGGCGCAAGCGCGCCAATTGGTCCGGCACGGCCATATCCAGGTGGACGGTAAGACCGTGACGATTCCTTCCTACCTGCTTGAGATAAATCAGACAGTCAGCATCAGCGAAAACAGCCGGCAGAAGAAGGTAGTGGTCGATGCGATCGAGCTGGCTCAACGCCGGGGAGTGGCATCCTGGATCTCATTGGAGCGCGAGCAGTTCCGCGGCGCGCTAAAGGCGTTACCGGCTCGTGCTGACTTGACTATGCCGATCAGTGAAAAGCTGATCGTTGAACACTATTCCCGGTAATCGTGACTGGTCCCCGCGACTAATTCTTTGGGTACAAATATAAAGAACTATGCACAATGATTGGCGTGACCTGATCAAACCCAAGGGAGTTGAGTTCGACGAAAAAGAACTTACTCCGACCTACGGCCGGTTTTTCGCCGAGCCGCTGGAGCGTGGTTACGGGATTACGATCGGCAACGCGCTACGCCGGATCCTCCTCTCATCCTTGCCCGGCTTCGCGATTATCGCAGTGCGAGTGCGATGCACCGATCCGACTTCCGGTAAGTTGAAGGATGTGCTGCACGAGTTCTCGACTATCCCTGGAGTTAAGGAAGATGTCACCGATATCGTGCTGAACCTCAAGGAGGTCCGTCTGCGGCTGCATGAAGGCGACCAGCTTACCGCCGCGTTGCACGCGAAAGGCGAGGGTGTGGTCACTGCCCGTGATATCACGGGCGGCCCCAGCCTCGAAGTGCTGACCCCGGAGCAACACATTGCGACGCTTGATAAAAGCGCCGAATTTGACATGGAATTGGTCGTCAAGCGCGGACGCGGCTACGTTCCTGGAGAGCGCAACGAGGAAGACGAGCCTATCGGCACTATCCGTCTGGACGCGGTCTACGCGCCGATCCGCAAGGTAAATTTCGTGGTTACCAACGCGCGCGTCGGTCAGCGCACAGATTATGACCGGCTGGCACTTGAAATCTGGACAGATGGCTCGATCTCGCCCCGCGACGCTTTGACGTATGCCGCCCGGATTGTCCGCGACCAAATATCAATTTTCGCTGGGGTCGAGGAACAGGTCGAAGAGCCGGTGAGCGGCGAGGGTCCGGAAATTCGTCCGGCCTTTAACGAATACCTCTACCGGCCGGTGGAGGGACTGCCTATTTCCGTGCGCGCATTTAACGGGCTTCAGAACGCCGATATCAAATATATCGGGGAGTTGGTTCAGCGGACCGAGCAGGACATGTTGAAGATTAAGAACTTCGGCCGCAAGTCACTCAACGAAATCAAGGAAGTGCTGACAGACATGGGACTGTCGCTCGGAATGCGCCTTGAGAATCTGCCCTCTCGTGGCGAGCTGGATCGGATGTGGGAGGAGCAGGAGCGGCGCGAATCGGCGTAGCTTCAATCGCGAGGAAATCCCAATGCGGCACCTGAACCAAGGGCGGAAACTGAGCCGGACCTCCGCCCATCGTAAGGCTCTCTTTCGCAATTTGGTGTTGGCGTTAGTCAAGCACGAGCGCATTAAAACGACCGACGCCAAGGCCAAGGAACTACGTCGTTATGCTGATCGGATGGTTACGCTCGGCAAGCGCGGTGATGTCGCCGCGCGGCGCCTGGCGTTTTCTTTCATGCAATCGCGCGATGCCGTCAAGCGGCTGTTCGACGAAATCGCACCCAGATTCAAGGAGCGTAATGGCGGTTATACTCGTGTAGTGAAATTTGGGTTCCGGCGGGGCGACGCAGCCCGTTTGTCAATTGTCGAATTCAGTGATCATTCCGAGCGAACTACGGGCGCCCGCACGCGTAAGAAGCGCGCCCGCCGCGAAGAGGAACGCCAGTCGAGCCGAAGTGGTGCCACTGCCTGAGCACTAACGTCTGGGTCACGAGGCCAGGCCAAACAACTCGCGGCGCACTGAACTGTGATTACTACTCGATGGCAACTTCCTCAGGGAATAGAAACGTCGTACTACCGTCGCTGAACTCAACCAGAAACATACGCCGATCGAGATTAACCACTTCACGCAGCACCTTGGGTTTCTCGTTAAAATGATTCACCCCGTCGCGATCACGTACTGGCCGTTTTAGCAGACAATACCGTCCCACCACATCATCGACGGCCTCAATTTGCAGATTTTCCATTTTGATGATTTCCTCCCCCCACCGCTCTTCAGATTCCGTCAAACCTGTCCTTTAGCCTTTGCAAGGGTCGGGCCGTATTTCAGGCCGGTTCTTTTAATGCTCCCGCAGGCCTGCTACTGCATTGATGTACGTTCAACGCTATAAAATTCCGGCAGTTTAAGATGACGACAATTTATCCAGCAATCCTGGGCCGCGAAGCCATGGTATGTACCGAGCATTATCTGTCAGCCGCCGCGGGTGCCCGGATGTTTGCGCGTGGCGGTAATGCTATCGACGCAGCGGTCGCCGCCACTCTGGTTGAAGGTATAGTGAATCCTCACATGCACACTATCGGCGGTGAGGCACCAATGCTGATTTATGTGGCAAATGCCGCCCGGGTGGTCGCTTTGAACGGAAATATGGTCGCTCCAGCGAAAGCTACTATTGCGCATTATCGCCAGCTCGGTATGGACCTTGTGCCAGGCGAAGGTTTATTGGCTGCGGGTGTACCTTCCGCTTTTGATGCGCTGTCGGCTGCACTGCAGCGTTTTGGGACACTTAGGCTATCAGATGTGGCCGAGCCGGCCCTGAGTTTGTGTCAAGACGGAATGCCTATGCACGCTGGATTGAGCGGTCATGGTGAGACGCCGCAAGACTTATCGGGTCTGATCGGAAGAGCATCAATACGAACAAACCAGGTTAAATTCAGCGAACATTGGCCTACCACCGCCGCAATTTATTTACCGAATGGCGAGTTGCCTCGTCCGGGTGACATCATCAAGAATCCCGCGTTGGCTAATTTCTTCCGCCGCTTGCTCGATGCCGAGGCTGGTGCACGTAAAAGTGGTCGTGAAGCAGGAATTGCGGCCGCGCGCGATCGCTTTTACCGGGGAGATATTGCGCACGATATAGTTCGATGGTCCGAGGCCAACGGCGGGCTGCTACAAGACGACGATTTTTCTCGATTTGCGACCAAGTTTGAAGAATCGGTAACTATCGATTATCACGGGGTAACGGTTCACAAATGCCAGCCATGGTCGCAGGGCCCGGTTTTTCTTCAGCAGCTCCGCCTGCTGGAGGGCTTCGACCTGCGGCACATGGGTCACAATTCTGCCGAATATATCCATCATTCGGTTGAGGCGGCCAAGCTCGCCTTTGCCGACCGCGAAGCTTACTACGCGGACCCGGAATTCGAGCCGGTACCACTCGACGGCCTACTTTCGAGAAGTTATGCCAGTTTACGCCGGACGCTGATCGACCCCAGTTCCGCCTCGATGCAGCAGCGTCCTGGAGACCCGGTCGCCATGCGCGCACAAGCCTCGACGCAGGCCGAACCCCGAGCTTGGGGGGCCGGTACAGTCCATGTGACCACCGCAGACGGCAGGGGCAACATGGTGGCGTGCACGGCGAGCGGAGGATGGATTCCCAGTTCTCCGGTTATCGATTCGTTGGGTTTTCCGCTTGGTACGCGGCTGCAAACATTCTATCTGGACGAGCACCATCCCAACGCACTCAAACCGGGCAAGCGCCCCCGTACAACTCTTACGCCTTCCCTTGCCACCCGTAATGGCCAACCATTCATGTCGTTCGGCACTCCGGGAGGCGACCAGCAAGACCAATGGACGTTGCAGTTTTTCATTAACGTCATCGACTTCGGAATGGGCGTGCAGGAAGCGATCGAGGCACCTAGATTTTCGACCGCTCATTTTCCATCCACTTTCTACCCGCACAATGCCATGCCGGGACTCGTACGGCTCGAGGACCGTATCGATAGCAAGGTCGTCGACGAACTGGCTAAGCGTGGCCATCGGGTCGTTGTCAGGCCCGCATGGTGCGAAGGCCATGTACTAGGAATTCGTTTCGATCCCGAGCGGCAATTGTTGGAAGGCGGCGCCGATCCGCGCGGCCAGCTAGCCGTCGTGATGGCGGCGCAAGCGATTGGATGGTAGCAGGCTCGAGAGCGGGTGAGAGTATGAAGCTTCTAACCGGTATCGTGGCAATTCTATTGGGAGGCTCGATCGCAGCCCGCAGTACTGCAGCAAATTCCGTAATCGAACCGGCCAGGATAATCGACCTGACGTACACGTTCGATGCGTCCACCGTTTACTGGCCCACCGAACACCCCTTCGTCCATCAGTTTGAACACTACGGCATGACAACGGAAGGCTATTTCTACTCATCAGGGAAATTCGCCGCGCCCGAGCATGGCGGCACACACATGGATGCACCGATCCATTTCAGCAAAGGGGCAATGACGGTTGACCAGGTGCCCCTTAGCGCAATGGTCGGGCCTGCAGCGGTAATCGATTTTTCACGGCGCGCCGCGAAAAATCCGGACGCGATGTTGAGTATCGAAGATATCGAGCAATGGGAATCCGCTCACGGCCGCATCCCCGAAGGAGCAATTGTCGTAGCACGCTCGGGATGGGGTCGCTATTGGCCCGATAAAAGGCGCTATCTCGGAACAGACAAATTCGGCGATGTCTCGCATCTGCGCTTCCCCGGCTTTTCACCTGATGCTGTGAAGTATTTCCTGCACCAGCGCAAGGTCGTGGCTATCGCTATCGATACGCCGAGCATGGATCCTGGAAACTCCAAGGACTTTCCTGTACATCGCCTCTGGCTGGGGGCTAACAAGGTGGGTTTTGAGAATGTCGCTCACGCAGACCAGCTGCCGGAGGCCGGTGCAACTCTCTTCTGTATTCCGATGAAAATCGGGCAAGGAACTGGCGCCCCGACGCGCATTTTCGCTTTCCTGCCGTGAAGAACAGGTGCATCCGTTCGCGTGCAGGATTTAAATCAGCACTGATGAAGAAGCTCATGCCGGCCGCACGCCGATGGCGATAAACGCAGCCAACGTTTTCTCCGAGGGATGGCCCGAGCGGCGCGCGGTTAATTAATAACCCCTTCGTTTCTGAGTGCTTCCAAGTCCTGTTCTGAATATCCTGCCGTTCGCAGGATGCTCTCAGTGTGCTCACCTAATCGCGGCGGCATCAGGCGCTTGGCCGATTTCTTCCCGTCGATACTCAGGGGAATGTCGACCAACCTGAGCTCCGGAAAGCGGAAGCCAGGAGCTACTGGTGGAAGCATGCCGAGTTCATTGACCTGCGCGTCGGTGAACACTTTATCAATAGAATTGATGCGGCTGGCTGGTACCTGCGCATCGCGTAGCAGTTGGATCAATTCCTCGGTGCCGTAACGAAGAGTTTTACTCTCCAACAGGCCATGGAGTTCGTCGCGACGAGCGACCCGATCCGGATTCGAGGCAAATCGCGGATCGCTGGTGAGTTCAGAACAGCCCAGCACCCCGCATAATCTGCCAAATAGACGGTCGTTCCCTGCGGCGATCAGTACCCAGCCCTGATCACTCGTTGCAAACGCTTCGTACGGCGCCGCGGCAGGCGAAGTCGACCCGGCAGGGCCAGGCACCTCGCCAGTCGCCTGGTAATTAGTCATCAGCAGCGCTGTCCACGTTACCCCTGTTTCCAGCAGACTGGTCGAAACTTTCGCACCCTTCCCTGTCTTAGCGCGATCCAGCAGTGCAGCGAGAATTCCGCTGAACAGCCAAAGCCCAGACCCCATGTCAATAATCGGAACCACCACGCGTGCGGGTGGCGCACCTGCATGGCCGTTGACGCTGATGATCCCGGAATACGCCTGCCCGAGTGGATCATAGCCTGGTAGAGCGCGAAGCGGCCCCTTCTCGCCGAAACCGCTGATCGATCCGTAGATGAGGCGCGGATTCTCGGCACGAAGTTGTTCGTACCCAAAGCCGTGCGACTCGGCGCTTCCGGGCTTCATCGAATGGACAAAAATATCAGCATCCCGCGTCAACTGTTGAACAATTTGCTGCCCCTTGGGATGGCTGAGATCGACACAAACACTACTCTTGTTCCGGTTGTAGCAAAGGTATGGGGCGGACTCGCCGTGCCATAGCGGAGCGAAACGGCGCACATCATCGCCGCCATCGGGGCGTTCAATCTTGATTACGGTCGCGCCGAAATCCCCTAGCAGTTGTGTGCAATAGGGACCGGCGACATTTTGCGTCAGGTCGATAACGGTGAGTCCGTCCAGCGTCCTCATTTTGTTAGCAAGTATTCCCGCGTGCCTTTAACGGCTTTTCGCGCCGCATCATTGGAAGCGTGCTTTAGGGACAGCGAGGCCCGGGACCTCGGCGTTCATTCTGAAAATCGTGCCCTTCTTTTCCGAATCGTCGCTGTTATCGGCCGTCACCACGTAAAGCTCTTCGAGATTAGCGCCGCCAAAGGTCAAGCTGGTTACCATTTTGGCTGGTATCTTGAAGCGTTTGTTGAGTGTGGCGTCGGGTTTGAAGCGCATCACCTCGCCTGCTTCCGGAACTGCCACGACAACTCCGCCCTCTGCGTCGACTGCCAGTCCGTCGGGGATGCCCGCTGGTAGTTTGGCAAAGATGCGCCGGTCCTTCACGCTTCTATCCGGTTGGACATCGTAGACCCAAACTGCGCGTGTGCCGGAATCAGAATGGTACAAAAGCTTACGATCGGGGCTGAAACCAAGGCCATTAGTGACTTCGATTCCGTCCCACAACTTAGTGACTTTACCGTCGGGATCTACCCGGAACAGACTACCCGGAATGGGTTTGCGATTGGCGAACGGATCGAATTCGAGCGTTCCGCAGTAAATGGACCCTTGCGCATCGGGTTGGATATCGTTAATTCCCTTGAGCGGCTTGCCTTCCCATTCAGTAAACAATTCGCGGCTGGTGCGTCTCGCCTCGTCGAAATAGATAAGGTTGCGTCCGCTGCAGACAATGCCGCCACCCTCGTTGATAGCGATTCCCCCGACTCCGCGCCGTTTTGGAATCAAGGTTTCGACCTTCCCGTTTGAATCACGGCGGTATACGCCACCGTTGGTCACATCACTGAAGCAGAGCCGGTTTTGATCATCGACGCGGGGGCCTTCTATCAGGCCGAATCCAAAGGCCAGGGTTTCGTACATTGCCATGTTTCTCCTTCAAAGGCCTCGCTCGCTGCCTCGCCCTCATCCTTTGCTCGGTCGAACGGGAGAACGCCGAGGACAAATCTTTCAGCGCTTTTTACCACGGATGCCGGGTTGCGCGCGAACGAGTAAACTCTGCTCTCGCACGCCGGCTTACAGTATGCGCAGCCGTATGAGGAGTACGGTTCTTTCCAAGTGCCCGTTATTGTGGGAACTCAACCAGCACTTTGGCGTGATTGCCCGGATGACGCAGCGCCTGGAACATCTCGGGGACTTGCTGTACGCCAATTATGTCGGTCACCATTGGTTGGGGCCTGATCGTACCGTTCGCCAGTGCCTCGATGGTTTCATCGAAGTCTGCTGGATCATAGGCGAGTGCGAACTTCACTTCGGCTTCGCGCAAAATACCCTGTAGGGGCTGGATCTCATCGGTCTCCATGCACACCCCGACCACGACCACCTCGCCGCGCGGCGCCACCATTCTGATGGCTTCTCCGAGGGTGCCCTTGATACCGATACATTCCAGGATTAGTTCCGGGTCGCGGCCCGTCAGCTCGCGCACTTTATCGGCGGGGTTCTGTACGCGAGGATTGACGATAATGTCGGCGCCGAGCCGCAGCGCCAGTTCGCCGCGCCCTTGCGCAATTTCTGAAACAACTACCGTGGCACCCTTGCCTTTCGCCCATGTCAAAGTAGCGAGTCCAATCGGTCCCGCCCCCATTACGAGCACGGTCATTCCCGCCCGCAGCCGAGATCGCTTAATAGCATGCAATCCGACCGAGAGCGGTTCGACGAGGGCGCCATCGCGCGAGCTGATGCTATCGGGCAGCTTAAACAAACTAGCGGCGGGACAGGCGACAAATTCGGCGTAGGCGCCCGGCAACTGGCCGAGTCCGAGGCCCTTGAGATTGCGGCAATGGACTGCCATACCGTTCTTACAACGGTCGCATTCGCCGCAGAAGGCAAATGGCAATCCGGCCACTCGTTCGCCAATCCTGAAACCATCCACGCCAGCGCCGATTTCCCGAATTTCGCCGCAAAATTCGTGACCCATAATCGAGCCGGCGTGCATGCCCATACCGTACTGACAAGCGTGGAGATCGGAGCCACAGATGCCGCAGTCGTGCACCTTCAGGACAACGTCGCCAGGGGCGGCGGTGGGCACGGGTGCATCGACTATCTCCATTTCGTTCTGTCGCCTGAATGCCGCTGCCTTCATCTTATTACCGATCCCACAAGGGCAGCTGCACGATGCGCTTGTGGTTTTCCAAAACGCCCAAAGACCGGACCGTGTCTTGGTAGCAGGTTTGGGTACTTGGCTTTGAACAGCGACGGTGTCGCCGTATCAGGCCGTTCGACGCGCAAATGGTGGTTTGCGGCCGATCTATGCACGCTCGGTACTCTGGATCAGTTCAATCTTGTATCCATTAGGATCTTCGATGAAGGCGATTTCCGGTCCGCCGAATTTCATTGGGCCCGGCTCGCGCACGACCTTGACACCTTTTTGCTTTAATTCTGCGCACGCGCGATAGATGTCGTCAGTGCCCACCGCCAGATGGCCAAAAGCATCGCCCATCTTGTAAGTCGATGTACCCCAATTGTGAGTCAGTTCGATAACGGTGCTGTCACGTTCATCGCCATAGCCGACGAACGCCAATGTGAATTCGCCGTTCGGATAGTCGTGCTTGCGCATGAGTTTCATCCCAAGCGCGTCGCAATAAAACTTCAAGCTTTCGTCGAGGTTATTGACCCGAATCATGGTGTGCAAAAGGCGCATGCTCTATTCTCCTGGATATCAGAGACAAGGTTTTCCGGTTCCCACCCGTCCTCGAAACGCAAACTTCAAAGAACAGCGGTTCCGGTCGTTCTGCTCAATTTCGCTTTAGGCTGGCAGCTTGTCAATGATGCCCGGTGCCGGTATTCGTGAGAACAAGGGGAGTGCAGTTACGATGGCGCCGGGCCGTCCAGCCGGTCGCATCGAGGCAGATGCAAAATGGATTTCAGCTACAACGAAGAAGATGAGGCGTTTCGGCGCGAATTCCGGACCTGGCTCGCACAGAATGCCCCCCGCAATCGGACCCCGCCGCTCGATGGAATGTCGGAGGAGGGCGAGGACGAGTGGCGGCGCAAGGTCGGGTGGTGGCGTAAGTTGGCCGCGGGAGGATGGACTTGCGTGGACTGGCCGAAGCAATACGGCGGTCGGGGTCTCGGCTTGCTTCAAACCATTATCTACTACCAGGAACTTCAGCGCGTGAATGCGCCGCTGCCATTCATCGGTTCGGGGCCGAGCCTGGTTGGGCCAACGTTGATGCACTGGGGCACTGAGGAGCAGAAATCGCGCTTCATCCCCAGGATCATCAGCGGCGAAGAGATTTGGTGCCAGGGTTATTCGGAACCCAATGCCGGTTCCGATCTCGCCTCCTTGCAAACCCGCGCGGCCGAGGATGGCGATTATTTCCGTATCACCGGCCAGAAGATCTGGACCTCGCAGGCGCAATACGCCGACTGGGCGTTCGTCTTATGCCGTACTGATCCACAGGCACCCAAGCATCGCGGCATCAGCTACATCCTGGTCGATATGAGGACGCCTGGTATTACGGTGCGGCCCCTGGTGCAAATGACAGGCGCCAAGGGTTTCAACGAAGTCTTCTTCGATGATGTCAAAGTGCCGCGCCAGAACCTGGTCGGACAGAAGAACGAGGGATGGCAGGTGGCGATCACGACGCTGATGTACGAGCGTAACATGGGAGGCGGCGGTAGCCCGCTGCTAGGCGTGATCGACGAACTTGCCCGCCTTGCGCGCCGCCTGCAGCGCGATGGCAAAATGGCTTGGGACGACAGCGAAGTTCGCCAGAAGATAGCCGAGTTCAAGTGCGAGGGAGAGGCCTTGCGTCTCACTAGCTTGCGCCAACTGACCCGCAGACTGAAGGGTCTCGCGCCGGGGCCCGAAGGTTCAATCATGAAACTGTGCGCAAGTGAGCTGAACCTGCGTATCCAGTTGTTTGCGATGGAGTTGCTGGGACCTTACAGCCAATTGGAATATGGTTCTCCGATCGCACCGGATGACGGACGCTGGTCGTTTCGCATGCTAGGCGCTCGCGCCGGGACGATCGCGGCCGGCAGCAACCAAATCCAGCACAATATTATCGGCGAACGCGTGCTTGGCCTGCCCAAAGGCTAGCGGAGAAACCACCAGAAGCCGAAAGACGCTGACGAGAGATTAAATGGATTTCAACTACAGCGAGGAAGCCGAAGCGTTTCGGCGTGACTTCAGACAATGGCTTGAAGCCAATATGCCTGCCCGTGCTGCCAGCGAGCGCCGCCCCGAGTTCATGCTCGGTGACAGTTCCGATTGGGATTTTCATCTTGAATGGCACAAGAAGATGTATGCGGCAGGGTGGGTCGGCGTAAGTTGGCCCCGCGAATATGGCGGGCGCGGAGCAACCCTCGAGCAGCAGGTGGTCTACGCCGAAGAACTTGCAAGCTGCGGTGCTCCCAGCCTGGTCAATGGGATCGGCATCGGCCTGGTTGGCCCCACGCTCATGCAGTGGGGAACCGAAGAGCAGAAGCAACGCTATATACCGAAGATCCTGTCGGCCGATGAGATTTGGTGCCAGGGATACTCTGAGCCCAATGCCGGATCCGATGTCGCTTCACTGCAAACGCGCGCCGTAGAAGAGGGCGATGATTTCATCGTCAATGGACAGAAGGTATGGACGTCGGGCGCACATCGCGCCGACTGGTGTATCCTGTTAACACGGACTGACCCGGACGCTCCCAAGCATAAGGGGATTAGCTATCTGCTCACCGATATGCGTAGCCCGGGTATCACGGTGCGTCCCCTTGTACAAATCACTGGTGAACGGGGTTTCAACGAGGTCTTCTTCGAAGACGTGCGGGTTCCGAAGCGCAATCTCGTCGGCCCCAAAAACCAAGGCTGGCAGGTCGCCGTTACTACGTTGATGTTTGAACGCACGGGGATGGCCGGCCGCGATTTGTCCGGCCAGGTGGCAGAGCTCGCAGCACTGGCAAAGCTGCTCAATCGCCGGGACGATAGCGCCTGGAGCGACAGCTACGTGCGGCAAACGATTGGCGCGTTTGCCTGCGAAGCCGCTGCATTGCGCTATTCCAACCTGCGGCAGTTAACCCGCCGTCTTAAGGGACTTCCTCCCGGCCCCGAAGGGTCAACGAGCAAGCTGGCCACCAGCGAACTGAATCTGCGAATCACGAAATTTGCGATGGAATTGCTCGGGGCGTATGCGCAGCTCGAGAGCAATGCTCGTTTTGCTCCGGAGACTGGCAAATGGCTTTATAAGATGATCGCGGCGCGGGCGCTCACAATAGCCGGCGGCACCAGCGAAATTCAGCATAATATTGTTGGCGAGCGCGTATTGGGTCTTCCGAAGGGCTAAACTACTCAGCGAAATTCGAATCGATTGTTCCGATTGAGCGCTCAGGAATCATCCGCGTGCGGCAGGACGTATTTTTTTAGCGAGACCGCCGATTATGCCAGCGAGTATTTCCAATCAGGCATTGCCGCCACCAGTGATCCAGGCGATGTTGAAGCCGGAGTTCTATCCCCATCCGGCGCCTGCCATCGAACTGCATCAAACGCATACCTCGTACGTGCTGTTGGTGGGCGAATTCGCGTACAAGGTTCGTAAAGCCACCCGTTTTGCATTCATCGACTGTTCAACAGCCACGCGCCGCTTGGCGTTGTGCCGGCGTGAATTCGAGTTGAACCGGCGGCTGGCGCCGGACGTTTACCTAGCGGTCGTTGCAATTGGGCAAAGCGGCGGCAGATTCTTTCTGATCCAGACTACTAACAGCCCAACCGATGCAATTGAGTTTGCCGTTAAGATGCATCGCTTGCCGGAACACCGGCGGCTCGACTTCCTCATCAAGTCTCAGGCTGCTACGGCAGACAATATCAAGCAGATCGCCGATACTGTCGGGAATTTTCACGCAGTCACTCCTAATACTCATTCCTGGGATTATGGAGCCGCGGCAAGTATATGGAGAATGACTATTGGCAATTTGACCGAAATTGAACAGCTTGGGCCGCCAGTGCCGCTGCTTGTGAAAATTGCTCAACTCGAAAGCTACAGCCGGCGTTACATCGCCGCTCACTGGGAATTGTTCAACGACCGTGCGCGCAGTGGACACGTTCATGAAGGGCATGGTGACTTGCGCGCCGACGCGATTTACCTGACCCCCGGCGGCATCAGGATTATCGATTGCCTGGAATTCGATGAGCGGCTGCGTTACGTCGATCTCGCCAACGAGGTCGCCTTTCTCGCAATGGATGTCGACCGGCTTGGCCGGCCCGAATTGTCTCAGGAGTTGGTGGCGCATTTCGCGCACGATCAGGACCTTACCGTACTGATGCGTTTCTACCAAAGCTACCGTGCGACCGTGCGCGCCAAGATCGAATTGTTACGCAGCCGCCAATCCGACTGTGCGACTGACGACCAACAAAGCGGCCTCGCCGCGGCCACCCAGTTGCTCGATCTGGCAATTAATTACAGTGCTGGGCCCAAAGTATTGCTGATAGTGTGTGGCGCCTCCGGCACCGGAAAGTCGACGCTGGCGGCGATGCTCGGCGAGCATCTTGACCTGGCGGTCTTCAGCTCAGACCTGATCAGAAAACGCCTGATGGGAATCGAACAGAACACCCGGGCAACCGCACCGTACAATCAGGGGATTTATGCACCGGAAGTTAGCATCCGGGTCTATGACTCGCTCCTGTCGGAAGCCAGAAGAACGCTGAACATGGGCGAGGGGGCGATCCTTGATGCCACCTTCAGCCAGCGCAGCCAACGACAATTAATCACCAGGAGCGCACAACAAGCCGGCGTGCGGCCGCTGTTCATCGAATGCCGTGCGTCGCCAACAACAGTTGTTCAACGCCTCTTGCGGCGCCAGCAGGATGGGCAGCAAATCTCCGATGCCAACGTCGCAACATATCTCTCTCAGATAAAGGACTTCGAGCCGATCGATGAGCTCCCACCCGCATGCCATCAGGTCGTCAACACGACCGACGACATGAGAGCTATCGTGTTGCAAATCGAGCGCAGGATCTATTCCAGCCAGTACTCGAGCGCTCAAGATACAGAAGGGAAGAGTCGAGCGCCGGAGTGAGCCTGTAAGCCGGGTTCTGTACCCTTGCGGGCGGCGATCATTCATCTGGGCCGGGCGATTACTCGCCGGCTCAAGCGACCGTACCCGAGGGATATGAGCGGGCCACTCACCCTCCTATTTGGTCTTGCACCGGGTGGGGTTTAGCATGCGCGCCCGATCACTCGGACGCCGGTGGGCTTTTACCCCGCCATTTCACCCTTACCCTGATGGGCGGTATATTTTCTGTGCCACTTTCCGCGGATCGCTCCGCGCCGCCGTTAACGGCCACCCTGCCCTATAGTGCCCGGACTTTCCTCTCCTGGTTAAGGAGCGATCGCCCGGCTCACTCCGACCCCAATAATTTAGCAGACCCGGTGGATAGATTTACCGTAACTGTCGACTCTTTGATTGCTTTGGTTCCGTCGGACTTCAAACGAGAGCCGTTTGCTGTTTTTTACTGGCTCACTGTCGCAGGCCGTATCGAAGTGAGCGGTTCGTATCGAGGATGACTCGTCCATCCCAGAAAGATATGCCTGCTCATCGCCGAGGACATACCAAGGGATAGAGCTGGTCACTCAGCAGTACACCACGCACGAGAACATCGCGGAGTTTTGGCCTGTATCATAGGGCGGCAGTCACCGTATTGACTAGAATTGCATCGCATTAAAGAATGTCATCATTCTTGACACCCATTAAATGATAAAT
>JAMXLL010000109.1 GCA_024281015.1 Candidatus Binataceae bacterium | reverse complement strand
ACGTCCATTACTCGGCGTCGATAGGGCCACTATCCTCACGTATTTGGCAGCGCTGGGCACGAACTACGTCATTGATAGCAGCAACCTGGAAACACGAGCTTTGCGCAATCGCGTGAGAGCAAGCTTGTTGCCCCATCTCGCCGGTGAGTATTCCCCGGGCATTTCCCGCCGCCTGGCCGAACTTGCCTCGGAGATGAATGAAGTTGAGAGCTTCATCAAGGCTGAGGCGCGCCGCTTGTTGGACAAGCTATTGATCCAACCGGGTGGCCCGAGCGAGACGTCGTCGTGCCGGATGGACGTACGGGGGTTTGAGTCAATCAGCTCAGCCCTCGCCCACACACTGATGCGCGAACTCATCGCACGCGGCGCCGGTGATCTGCGCAAGATTGGACGCGCTCATATCGACGCGATGTGTCGTCTGGCAAGGGGGATAAATCCGTCTGCTAGCGTTACATTGCCTGGCGGATGGAGACTGCGTCGCGAGTACGATGAGGTATTGCTGGAGCATCTGGAGCCGCTCGACACGCTTCCGACGCCCACCGCTAGTGGGCGAGAAATGACACTGCGGCCTGGTGCGAACCCGCTCGGCGATGGCCAAGCCATCGTAATGCTGCGTGAGATTACAGCGCACGAACCATCGCTTCCGGCTACACCCTGGCATCCGCCCAGCCTGTTTGAGGCGTATTTCGATGCGGAAGCGGCGCCAGGATTAGCGGCCCGGTGCTTCCGCGCGGGGGATCGCATCCGGCCTCTGGGGTTATGCGGCAGCCGGAAGGTTCAGGATGTGTTCGTCGATTACAAGGTGACAGTCCCGGGTCGCAAGTATTGGCCGCTGGTTGTTTGCGGCGCCGAGGTGGTTTGGATACCAGGCCTGGTCCGCAGCGGGGTGGGTTTGGTTACTGCGGCCTCCAAAAAAGTCCTGCATTTGCGCGCCGATTTTGCGTCTCAGCTATATAAGCGTTCGATTGCCTGAACTTTAACACGCGTGCTACGCTAACTTTTGTATTAGCGATGAACCAAGTTTCGAGGAATATCGCCTTGTGGGCAGTAGTAGTGCTAATGGCACTGCTACTCGTCAATTTTTTTACTCGCACCCAGCAGCATTCGCCGGAAATTATCTTCTCTGATTTCCTTAATGACGTCGATCAGGGGCATGTAGCGAACGTCACGATTCAAGGCAATCAAATCCAGGGCGAGACGACCAACGGCGAGCATTTCAAGACTTACACACCCAGCGATCCAAGCCTGGTCCAGGAGCTGCGGGTAAAAGGTGTCAAGATAGCCGCCAAGCCTGCCGACAGCGACCCATGGTGGATGGTCTTGTTGGTGCAGTGGTTGCCGATGCTACCGCTGATCGCGTTGTGGATCTTCTTCATGCGACAGATGCAGATTGGGGGCGGCAAAGCCATGTCATTTGGTAAGAGCCGAGCCAAGCTGCTCACCGAGAACACTCATAAAGTTACCTTTACTGATGTCGCAGGTATCAACGAAGCCAAGGACGAGCTGGAAGAAATAATCCAGTTTCTGAAAGATCCAAAGCGGTTTACCCGTCTTGGCGGCCGGATTCCCAAGGGAGTTCTCCTGGTCGGACCGCCGGGGACTGGAAAGACCTTGCTTGCGCGCGCTATCGCCGGTGAAGCTGGAGTGCCATTTTTTTCAATTTCGGGTTCGGTCTTCGTCGAAATGTTTGTCGGCGTAGGTGCTTCGCGGGTGCGTGACCTCTTCGTCCAGGGTAAAAAGCACGCGCCCTGCATAATCTTCATCGACGAGATCGACGCGGTTGGACGCCATCGGGGAGCAGGCCTCGGCGGCGGCCATGATGAGCGCGAGCAGACCCTTAATCAGCTATTGGTCGAGATGGACGGTTTCGAAGCGAATGAGGGCGTGATCCTGGTCGCTGCCACCAATCGGCCGGATGTGCTCGACCCCGCCTTGTTACGGCCCGGACGATTTGATCGGAGGGTGGTCGTGCCGCGCCCCGATGTCAAAGGACGGGAAGGAATTTTGAAGGTCCATACGCGGCGTGTACCGCTGTCCGACGACGTTGATATCGGCAAGCTTTCACGCCAAACACCGGGCTTCGCTGGGGCTGATTTGGAGAATCTGGTGAACGAAGCCGCCTTGCTTGCTGCGCGGCGCAGCAAAGACAAGGTCGACATGATCGACTTCGAGTTAGCCAAAGACAAGGTCCTGATGGGCGCTGAACGGCGCTCGATGGTGATGTCGCTCCAGGAACGCCGTAATACGGCGTACCACGAATCGGGCCATGCGCTGGTCGCAATGCTTCTCCCTGGTGCGGACCCGGTACACAAAGTCACTATCATCCCGCGTGGAATGGCGCTCGGCGTCACTCAACAGCTTCCCCTCGACGACCGCTACACCTACTCTCGCGACTACCTGATGACGCGGCTGGCCATGATGTTCGGCGGAAGAGTGGCAGAGGAGCTGGTGTTCGACCATATGACGACCGGGGCGGGCGACGATATCGAGAAGGCCACTGAACTGGCTCGCAAAATGGTCTGTGAATGGGGAATGAGCAGGGAATTGGGTCCGATGACGTTCGGCCGCCGCGAGGAGCAGGTTTTCCTAGGCCGCGATATTACCCACTCAAAAGATTATTCTGAGCACACCGCGGTCGAAATCGACCGCGAAGTCCGGCGTATCGTCGATGAAGCCTATCAGAAGGCGCGGACGCTGCTGATTGAGAATACGCCTCTGCTACACTCGCTCGCCGAACGATTGCTGGAAAAAGAGGTGGTCGAAGGGGCTGAGGTGGCTGAGATGTTGAAGGCTTACAAGGAAGGCCGCCCGCTTGCCTCCGTTCAGCAACCGCTGGCCACAGATGGTCCGCCGTCCGATCAAGCGCCGACGGCCAAACAAAGGCCGCGAGCCGCAGCAGAGGAAAGCTGCTCCCTGCCTGGGCTTCAGCCGAAACCGTCGCTAGCCTGAGCCCCTCCAGGTTCCAACGGCCGAAGGTCGAGACCACGATGAGGGGCTGCGCCTTCGCCCGGGTTCGAAGCGGATTTTACCCACGTGTGTGGCGCATGCGGGCCACCGCGTCACTCAGCCCGTAACAGCACGAACCGATTGTTCCGTGGACGAGAAGGGCATAAGCGGACGAGAACAGTGCCCTGATCGCACAGCCAGCGCTGCCCCTCTCCACCAGGATGAAAAACCACCAGCCCCTCTGAGCTCGTCGGGTAGCCCAGCGGATCGCAACCACCAGCCGGGAGCGATTGCGGGCAGGCTTAGCCTGGTCGATGGTCGCGTGATCAAGCTTCCGGCCGTAATGGGCATATTGAATGTAACTCCAGACTCGTTTTCCGATGGCGGCCAATATCTTGATCCCGAACGTGCTGTAGCTCACGCCCTCGAAATGCAGGAGGCAGGCGCGTCTATAATCGATATTGGGGCTGAATCCACGCGCCCATCAGGAGCACGAGCGGTCAGCGCCGAGGTAGAGATCGGGCGCCTCTTGCCAGTTCTCCGGCAGCTGCGAGGAAAATTAAGTGTGCCGCTGTCGATTGACACTCGCAAACCGGAAGTGGCTCGCGTTGCGCTGGATTGGGGAGCTGCAATTATCAACGACATCAGTGCATTGTCAAATCCAGCCATGACGGCGCTGGCTGCTGAACGGCGTTGCGTCGTAGTATTGATGCATATGAAGGGCGGCCCCGAAGATCATAATCAGTTCGCCTCCTACGAGAACGTGGTCGACGAAGTAGTGTCGTTTTTGGCTGAGCGTGTTGCTGACGTAGTACGTGCGGGGATTGACCGGTCGCGAATAATTCTCGACCCGGGTCTCGGCTTTGCGAAAGCTGCACAACATAATCTAACGATTCTGGCTAACCTGGCACGCTTTTGCCGGTTGGGCTATCCGGTCCTCATTGGCGCCTCTCGCAAGAATTTTATCCGCAAGATCGCGGGTACAACCGATGCCGAGCTCCTGCTTGGGACTAATGCAGTGAATGCGATGGCACTGGCCGCAGGAGCGGCAATTATCCGCGTGCATCATGCTGCCCCTGCCGCGGTGACCGCCAGGATGGCTGCTGCGATCGCGGCAGCGCACCGCGCCTGATCCCGATGCACAGTTTTCTCCACGTCATTCCTCGGTTGAGATGGCAGGACGGGCTCGACGTCCTGATCGTGGCCTACGTAATTTACCGAATAGCATTGTTGATTCGCGGCACGCGGACGATGCAGATGGTGGTGGGGCTTGGGATTTTGGCGGCCGCCTTCGTGACATCGCAAATGCTTGGGCTGTTCACCCTGAATTGGCTGCTCAACAATTTCCTGGGTTCCATCATCATAATTCTGGTGGTGATTTTTCAGTCCGATATCCGCCGCGCCCTCACCGGTGTTGGTGCGCGGTCGTTCTTTACCGCGCGGCCGAGTGTTGGCGCTATTGCAGATGAACTAGTTAAAGCCGCAGAATGGCTGTCGGCACGCCGCATCGGCGGCTTGATCGTGCTTGAGAACGAAATCGGCCTGCAAGATGTAGTTGACACCGGCCGAGTCATTGAGGGGCGCGCCTCCCCTGAGCTGATCGAAACGATCTTCATGCCTGGCTCGCCCATGCATGATGGCGCCGTAATCATCAAGGGCGACCAAGTCTTGGCCGCCGCGTGCCAGCTGCCCCTCTCCACCAACCCAAACGTCAGTTTAACTTTGGGCATGCGTCACCGCGCCGCGATCGGCATGACCGAGGACAGTGATGCCAGCGTGATTGTGGTCTCAGAACAGGACGGCACGATTTCCGTCGCCCGGCGGGGTCGTTTGACGCGGGGGCTGAAACCACAGGAATTATTGGCGGCGCTACAGAACCTCGAAGTCGTGAACACCGCCGTTGGCCAGGGGGTGGCGTAAGTGGCTGTACCAGCGACGAAGAGGCCGATGCGGCCACCGGTGGAAAGATTGAGGTTAATCCGCGCCGCCGAGTTAAAGCGGCGCTACTCACCGGCAGTTCTCCGTGACCACTTTCATCAGAACCTCGGCCTGCGCATAATTTCATTGTTGCTTGCGATCGGCCTCTGGATCTTTGTCAACGCCGGCCAGCATAGCTCGTTCGCAGCCTTCAGCATTCCAGTGAGTTATCGAGGCTTGCCGCCCGGCTTCGTCATCACCAACGAGCATCCGGATTTCGTCAAGATCCAGCTATCAGGACCGCAGACCTTGTTATCGCTGGTCGACCCGAGCCGGCTGACCTTGAAGCTCGACCTCAGCGGAGTTGGAGTCGGGCAAGCCTCATTCAAAATTGGACTGGAAAGTTTCAATGTTCCGCGTGGGACCGCAGTAACCAGTATTTCTCCCTCGCAAATCGTCCTCGATGTCGACAAGATTGTCACCCGCAATCTGCCGGTGCACGTGGTCGTCAATGGAACACCTGCGGATGGATACCGAATCGGCTCAATCGAGACGACACCGCCACAGGTTGAAGCCAGAGCTCCAAGCCGGGAACTCGCTGGTGTCGAAACGATCGACACGGAAGCGGTCGATGTCGCCGGAATGAGCAGCGAGACCCAACACGCAGCGGCGATTACTAGCCGGGGCGTTATGATGCGGGTCGACCCGGCAGAGGTCATGGTAAAAATCGAGTTCGCTCCAGTGATTGTCACCAGGCAATTCCATGGGGTGCCGGTCACGGTGCGGGATACGCAGTACCAGTCGAGTCTTCGGCCACCGCGCATCAATCTTATGCTACGCGGGGCGAAGCCCGAGGTAGGTAAGCTCAATTTGAGTGGCGCTGTATATGTCGATGCTGACGGCGTTGAGCCTGGTACTTACAATATGCCTGTCCAAGTGCAATTACCTCAGGGGGTGGAATCGCTCCATATATGGCCAGACAAGGTGAGAATCACGATCAAGCGAACCGCGCGGCCTTAAGTCCGCCGTCCGTGAGATTGTTTGGCACCGACGGGGTACGCGGCATTGCCAATAT
This sequence comes from Candidatus Binataceae bacterium, assembly GCA_024281015.1. Lineage (GTDB taxonomy): Bacteria > Desulfobacterota > Binatia > Binatales > Binataceae > JAMXLL01. The sequence continues at coordinate 32,788 of JAMXLL010000109.1, read as the reverse complement.
CGAGCCGATTACATCGGAAACAGCTCTACGGCTGGGACGGGCCCTGGCTCATGTGTTTAAGAGCACCAGCCGGCGGCATCGCCGAATTCTCATCGGGAAGGATACCCGTCTTTCGGGTTATATGCTGGAAACAGCAATGGCGTCGGGCATCTGTTCCATGGGTGTCGACGTGTTGCTGGTAGGGCCACTGCCAACTCCGGCAATCGCTTTTTTGACCCGCAGTATGAGAGTAGATGCTGGCGTTGTGATCTCAGCTTCGCACAACCCCTTCCAGGATAACGGTATCAAGTTCTTTTCCAGCGAAGGCTACAAGCTCGAAGACGAAACAGAGCGTCGGATCGAGCGATTGGTATTCGACGACAGCGACTTGAGCCAATCCCGTGCGGGCGGCCCGGATATCGGTAAGGCGGTTCGCATCGATGACGCAATTGGCCGATACCTGGTCTTCTTGAAATCATGCGTGCCGCGCGAAGTGACTCTCGAGGGTCTCAAGATCGTGATCGACTGTGCCAATGGTGCCGCCTACAAGGTCGGTCCCGAGGTGCTCGAAGAGCTGGGGGCAGAAGTGCTGCCGCTCGGTGTGGAACCCGACGGCATTAACATCAACGCCGGTTGTGGTGCGGTGCATTTGGCCAAGATGCAGCAAGCCGTGATCGAACACGGGGCTAATGTCGGTGTCGCACTCGACGGTGACGGCGACCGTGCTTTATTTGTCGACGAGCACGGCGAGTTGTTCGACGGCGATGACGTCATGGCGTTGCTTGGCCGACAGATGAGCAGCCGGGGGATGCTCAAGCACAATACCGTGGTCGCGACGGTGATGAGCAATTTCGGTCTTGAACTGGCTCTATCTGCGTGCGGTGCCAGGCTAGTGCGAACCGATGTGGGTGACCCGGCGGTAGTGCGCGAGATGCGCGCGAAATCGTACAACCTGGGCGGCGAACAATCAGGTCATGTCATTTTCATGGATCATTCCACCACCGGTGACGGCCTCATCACGGCCCTGCTCGTCTTCTCCCTTATGGTGGAGACAGGGAAACCGCTTAGTGAGCTACGCTCGATGCGGCGGGTGCCGCAAGTACTCCACAATGTCCATGTTCGCCAGCGGATTCCACTCGATCAGCTGCCCGAGGTGAAGCTGGAGATTGCGGTAGCCGAGGACCGTCTGAAGGGCAGCGGCCGTCTTTTGGTGCGCTATTCCGGCACTGAGATGCTGGCGCGGGTGATGGTGGAGGGCGAGGATCAGGACAGCATTACTGAAATTGCGCACCAGATAGCGGGGGTCATCGATCAGCAAATCGGACTGACCGCCTGCGACACGCCGCAGAGCACCAAGGGCTCATGATAAAACTCGGCGTTAATGTCGATCACGTTGCAACCGTCAGACAGGCGCGCCTCGCACGTTATCCCGATCCGGTCGAAGTTGCGCTCGTGGCCGAGCGAGCCGGAGCAAGTGCGATCACGGTCCATCTCCGCGAGGATCGCCGCCACATCAAGGATACCGATTTGTTCGGTATCCTCCAGGCCATAAAGATTCATCTGAACCAGGAGATGGCGCCTACCGCGGAAATGCTGGAAATCGCCATGGAACTGCGCCCCGATGAAGTTTGCCTCGTGCCGGAGCGGCGCGAAGAGCTGACAACGGAGGGCGGGCTCGATGTGGCTGGGTTGAAAGAGCGCCTGCAGCCGATACTGGAGCGGCTCAGCCTGGCAAATATCGGGGTCAGTCTGTTCGTTGACCCGGAGCCAAGACAGATCGAAGCTGCGGCGATGCTCGGCGCTGACTTCGTTGAAATCCATACGGGAACGTACGCGAATCTGGCTGACGCAGACTTGGCCAATGCGCGTGACAACGGCGAAGTGGAGGGACAACAACACCGCATGCGCCGCGTGTCGCCGCAGGCCCGTTCAGGAAAAACGCGCAACTCGGAAGGGGTGATTCCGCCGCAGTTTAGCGATGCAACCCGGGCTGAGCTGCAGAAAATTCGAGCTGCGGTTAAATTGGCCCGCTCCCTGAAACTCAAACCCAACGCCGGTCATGGACTAAATTATGATAATGTAGCACCGGTGGCGGCGATACCCGGAATCGCCTGGCTGCACATCGGCCATGCCATCGTTGCCCGTTCGTTAATCGCTGGAATGGACCGGGCAGTGCGCGAAATGCTCAAGTTGATCAACGGTCAACGTTGAGAGCCTCACTCACCGAGCGGCGCCGCCCCAGGGTTGCGTGCTCACTGCCACATTGCCGCTTGGCCGCGGCCTGCGAAATAATGGTTACCTCAGGTTGTTTGCACCACGTTTATGGAGTGTTTTTCTGCGCACTATGGAAATGCCTGTCGCCAGCATAGCTCCTGCCGATGCTGTAATTCGGCCAACTCCGGAGCCTGCCTATGCGATTGAAGTGGAGTCGCTCACCTTCAGCTATAAGGAACGGCGGGCGCTGAATGATCTGAGCTTCGTGATTGAGCGGGGCGAAATCTTTGGGCTCCTCGGTCCGAACGGTAGCGGCAAAACCACCCTCTTCAAACTTTTGTCGACCCTGATTCCCTTGCAAGCAGGCAATGTCACCGTCCTCGGTTATGACTTGCGCCATGACACGAGTGCGTTGCGCCGACGGCTCGGCGTGGTCTTTCAGCATCCGAGCATCGATGGCAAGCTGACGGTCGCCGAAAACCTCATGCACCATGGCCATCTCTTTGGGTTAAAGGGACAGTGTCTGCGGGACCGTAGCGCGGCCATGCTCCAGTGGCTTGGCCTGTCGCAACGCGCGAACGATCTTGCCGAGACTCTATCTGGCGGCCTTCAGCGGCGTGTTGAACTCGCCCAGGCATTTCTTCACAAGCCGGACCTGCTTATCCTCGATGAGCCTAGTAGCGGGCTTGATCCGGCAGCGCGGCGCGAATTCCTCAACTACATTGCGCGCCTTAGGAACGATCTGGCTGTCACGGTGGTTATGACCACTCACCACCTGGAAGAGGCCGAACGATGTGACCGGCTGGCAATTCTGCACGACGGCAAGCTGATGGCGCTTGCCTCACCGCCGGAACTTAAGGCACAGGTCGGTGGCGACGTGATTGTTATCAATACGCGGGATCCTGAAAGTTTGCGCGAGCAGATTCAAGTGAAGATGCGAACTCCCGCAGCGCTGGTTGACGGTTGTTTGCGAATAGAGCGTCCGGGGGGCCATGAATTCGTGCGCGACGTAGTCGATTCGTTCGGCGAGCAGATTGAGTCGGTGGTGTTTGGCAAACCAACGCTCGAAGACGTTTTCGTTCGTCTGACCGGAAAGCGTTTCTATACCGGACAAAACCAAGCTGAATGAATGCTGATGCCTCATTGGGAGCCGGGACTCTTTGGCTGCGCGAAATCACCCGGTTTCGGCGCCAGCGAAGCCGGCTGATCGGCTCGTTCCTTCAGCCGCTGGTGTTCTGGTTGCTACTCGGGGCGGGACTAAAGGCCTCGTTTAGACCGGCCGGGATGCCGGGCGGGATCAATTACTTCCAGTATCTGTATCCCGGCTTTATTGTCCTAGTGCTGCTCTTCACGGCGATTTTCTCCACTATCTCCACGGTTGAAGATCGCCGCGAGGGTTTTCTCCAAGGTGTATTGGTGGCGCCCATTTCACGGCCAGCAATCGTGATGGGGCAAGCAATGGGCGGCACCACTCTCGCCTGGATTCCGAGTTGTATTTTCCTGATATTGGCGCCGCTGGCCGGAATTATTCTGACTGCCCCCGCCGTCCTGTTAGCAGCGGCCATCATGGCAATAATTGCATTTTCGCTCACCTGTATCGGATTGGTAATTGCCTGGCGAATCGAATCGACCCAGGGCTTTCATGCCATCATGAACCTGATCCTGATTCCTATCTGGCTGTTATCGGGAGCCTTCTGGCCTCAAAGCGGCGCACCCGCACCCCTCGCCTGGCTAATGCGGATTAATCCGTTGACCTATGGCGTGGCGGCGCTCCGCGAAGCGCTTTATATGGGTCAAGCGGGTAGGGTCGGTTCCTTGCCCAATTTCATGCTATCGATCGTGGTTGCTTTGGTATTCGCGATGGCGATGTATATGTTGGCTGCTCGCGTCGCGAACCGCGCAACCAGGTATTGATTGGAAGCGTCCGGCCCCTCTCGAGAATAAGCTTGTTTGCTAATGCAGCCGGATGAATCGCGCGGATCCCTTACCGATCGCAACACGCAATGGCGGACGATTCAGCGATACGATACGCTCTGGTCGATGAGGCTGAGACTACGATGAAGATTCTGATAATGGGCGCCGGGGCTGTTGGTATATACTATGGCGCGCAACTCCAACGAGCCGGTCAAGATGTGGTGTTTTGCGCACGTGGCGAGAATCTGCGCGTGCTGCGAGAGAATGGACTAGAGATAAAGAGCTTCAAAGCCGACCTCAAACTTCGCGTGAACGCGACCGGAGATCCTCGGGAATTTGCCCCCTACGAATTAATTCTGTTTGCGGTCAAGTCGTACGATACCGAATCTGCCGCCAGACAGCTTGAAGGCTGTCTCGCCCCTGACGGCGTGTTAATGACCATTCAGAACGGGGTTGAGAACGAGGAAGTCCTGTGCCGATTCTTTCCACGCGAGCAGGTGATGGGGGGCAACTCGCGGGTCGGTGCGGAATTGGTTTCGCCGGGCAAAGTGCTTCATACCGCTCTGGGTGAAATTGAATTCGGCGAACTGGACGGGCGCATTACGCCGCGAGCGGAGAGGATTGCCGAAGTGCTGCGGCGTGCTGGAATCCTCGGTGAGCTTACCAGCGATCTACAGACGATTCGTTGGTATAAACTGATGGGCAACAACAGCACCAACAGCGTTAGTGCCCTCAGTCATACGACTCTCGCCCAGATGATCGAGGATCCCGACGGATTCGAACTTGTGCGCTCGCTAATGCACGAGACACTCGCCGTCGGCCGCGCCGAGGGAGCGAAAGTCAGTGATGATCGCATTGATGCGCAACTGGCGATGATCCGCAAATCACTCAATGCAGCTGCGATTAAAACCTCTACGCTGCAGGACTTGGAAAAAGGTAAACCGCTCGAATATGAGGCTATCTCAGGTGCGGTAGTGCGCGCCGCCCGCCGGCATAATATGAAGGTGCCAGCGACCGAGGCGGTGTACACGCTGTTGAAGCTATTGGAGAAAACCCGCAGATTTGGCGACCGCTAGCAGGACGTCTGCCGCATTGCCAAGTGCCTAGTTGTTGTCAATTTGGTCGCCTCAAAGCAACTGAAAAGCAGGCCGTGAGGTGCCGCCTTGGGTTTCTTGCCTCGATCGATTGACCGAACATAAAGGGCCCGTGTCTGCGGGGTTCGGCTAATGGCGCCTAACATTAGCCGAATACAAAGGTCCGATTATAATGCGCGTGGCATCCCTAACATTGAGCGCTTGGCCTTGCTCGGCTCTAATATCGATTCACTAATGAATTAGTCAATCGGTTGGATCTGAGCTGCGTGCCGGTATCTGGTTGGCATCTTTTCGCCGCCAAGATCGTGATGGCTGCTACCCAGTCGCTGACTCAATGTAGCGTTTTGGATCGCTCCCGTGGACTACTGTGAGACATCTCTCGTACGGAATTGGCTCGCGCATGTAAAAACTACCGGAATAGAATGCGGCACGTCCATTGCACTCATTGAAACGCCACTAATTGAGGCCTCTACAGTTTACAAGTGGAGAAAAGTCATGAACCAAGTCCGGCAACTCTGGTTGCGCCACCGTCTGCAATCTGGACAGACCATGGCGGAATACGGCCTGATTGTGGCGCTGATTGCTGTCGTGGCCATAACGGCCTGGGCTGCACTCGGAACACATATCAGTAGCACAGCCAACAGCATCTCCGGCTGTATCTGATGACGGGTTCCCACGTGAGCGTCCTTATGCAATTTCAGGGGCGAATTTTGTAGATTACATATTTTGTAGATTACATGCGCCACGAGATCGAACGAGCTGCAGAGCCCGACGCACGGGCCGACGAGGCTTGCAACATCAAGCTCCGTAATCAGCTCGTTCGCGCTGATGTGCCGGCCCGGGTCGACTTAAGCTTGTCGCGGCCCAACTATTTGCCCACTCACCGCCCGTGGCTCCAGAATCAAGATTATGGGTACGGCACAACCCACTCTGTTGTGTCCTTTTCATAGCCTGGCCCGGTTGTGTAATTCGGTCGATCAGTGACACCAAAAACTACGCTTCGACCAAAGGCTTTCGATCAAAGCCTGAGTGACTCTGAGTCAGGACAAGGGGGGTGCGAGGATAGTGGTACCGACGGTTCCGACGCATGGAACAGGCTCGCAGTCGCGACCGCATATGCTGATAAGCGGATTTTCGCTCGCGCGGGTTGTCCTGCCGACTTTGCTTTTAGCCACCCTCGTATGCGGATTCGCTGGCAACGCGCCCGGATCGTCGAAAGGCGATTGGGCTTTCCTGTCTAACAGCTACTGGTACGTGCCTCCGACCAATCTCGAGGCTATCTTCTCAACCACCTCCAATGGCGGCACCTTCATCCCGATTACCGACCAGACGGTTTTCTATATCCAAACCTACCAGGGCGGTTATTTTTGGGGCCGTGTCGCCACAATGCTTACCCTTGCTGGCCAAGGCTCCGGTCCGAACTGCTTTCAGTTGGTGGGTTCAGTGACGCCGCAGGGAAGCGTCAACCTGTCCTTTACACCCACCGGTTCCTCCGGCACTCCGACCGCCGGGCTCGGAACAATGCGATTCATCAGCCATCAATGGACCATGGAAAACCAGATGTCCACCAGCGCCACCGGCGGAACGGTAACTCATTGGGCGTACATGGTTCAGTGCAGCAACAATCAGCCGTGCATGCAAAACCTGCCCGGCACCAGCCTCACGATTTCTGAGATGCTGGCTTCATGCAGCTAGACCGAAGCGTGTCGGCCTTAGGCTAGTGTCCTAACTTCTCTGAAATGCAGGAGCCTGCTCTTTCTGAAACCGGAACTCTCGGGTAGTAGCGAGTAAATCCGGCAGCCTCGGTGCGCCTGTCCAAAGTATACGGCAAGGTGGGGCAGAACCCCGTATGTCGTTCGAGAAGGCGCGAGGGCTTCTCGGCTGGTGACTAGCGAGGGGGAAGTATAAAGTGATTCTCGCGCGACTGCGATTCGCTAAGTATTCGCATCGGCCATGTCAACTATCGGGCGAAGTACTCGTGCCGCATGGAAGTTGTGCTGAATATCGGTAGTATCGCAGACAACTTTCAGCTCGCGACAAAATGATGTTGTATACCGGCGACGTGCTCCAATGCCCTCACATGGATTGCAGGATATGATGGGTGTAGCCGCCGGGACGGCCATGGCATTTCTCATAGTTTGGTGCGTGGTCGATTATTCGCGACTACTGGCTTATCGTGGTAGTGGATTAAGTTCCGCCGTCATCCTGCTGCTGCTCGTAATGGCCGCAGAAATTGCATGTTTGTTCCCCTGTTCCGGATTGTCTTGCGATCTTAATGTTTATCGCGAATGGGCCTTCAGACTTGCGCAGAGAGGTCCAGCCCTCTTCTATGCGCCCGGTTACGAATACCATTGGGAGTATCCTCCAGCGTCGATGTACCCATTGTGGGTCGCCGGCGTTGCAGGCAGGCTCCTTCATCTTTCAAGGACGCCTCTTCGGCTACTTATTCAAATCCCGCCCGTTGTGACCAATGTCTTGCTTGCTGAGACATTGTTTGTCTTTCTACGCAAATCAGGTTTCTCCAGAGCTAAATGCTGGACCGGAACAGTCGTTATTGCGCTCAATCCTGCCTTATTGTTCGATACCGTCATATGGGGCCAAAGCGATGCGATTGTTACCTTGTTGATGTGGCTTGCAGCGCTGTTCGTGCTGGAGTCCAAATACGAACTGGGTGCGGCGTTGGCGGCGGTAGCCCTTTTGACGAAACCACACGCTCTGTTGCTGATCCCACTGCTGGCCCTGTGGGCATTGTGGCATGCACGCCCAGCACGCTGGGCGACTGCTATGATCGTTTTCCTTGCAGCGATCATGATCGTTACGGCACCATTTCAGGGGAGCCATCCACTGGATTGGTTACCTCGTTTTTACCTCCGATCTCTGCAATCTTTTCGCGAAACGTCAGTGAACGCCTTCAACTTCATGGCGTTGACGGGTGGACTCAGGCAGCCTGACGCCACCGTGCTGATAATGGGATTGAGCTACTTTGATCTCGGAATTTTATTGAGCAGCTGCGCGCTGATGTTAAGCTTCTACCTTTTGTGGAGATCACGTACGCCTCGAATGCTGATGCTGGCGATATTCATTGCGCTATTCGGCAATTTTTTATTCGCGCCGAGAATGCACGAACGTTATCTTTACCCGGCTCTGGTGTTTTTCGTTCCTGCCATTCTCGATTCTCCGTTCCTGACCGGAGCCTTTGTCTTGATAACTATTAATTGGCTTTTCAACCTCGATTACGTATTTAACGCACTGCGCACAACCCAATATTTGCTCCCTCACGATCCTATCGCAATGATCAGCTCCGCATTCAATGTTCTGGGCTTTGGAGCGATCGCCACCTATATCGCCTTCGCCGATTTCATTACTACAGAGTCGTTTGCAACTACCGACATGATCCATGATCATTCTGTGGCTATCGATTGAGGAATAATCGGTGGTGCTCCCCGGTCGAACTCGCGTGAGAATCACATAGACATGGCCAGCTGATTAGCAGGACCAGGTTAGATTTGTATCTTGGGGTTCAGTCAGGCTGGAGGGGGTCGCAAGAAATTAAAAGAATGGCTCGTCGGGGCTGAGGCCCAACAACAGCCGCCCCGCCGGTCGGTACATTTTCGGATGGACGACGCGATGCTGACAGGCGGTCAGGATGTCACGCATGTCGCGATCCAGCCGACTGCTGCGAAAAATCGAACTGGTTGCGGCCAGATCATACAGAGTCGAAATGACCTGCCTGGCCGCTTGATGCGAATAGGTGATCATCAGACGATAGTTCGCGTGCTGCCGGGGCGTTGGCCGGGCCCCCTTGGTCAGGCTTTTCCAGAGATCTTCGAGTGTGCCGTATACAAAGCAGCGCGCAGCAGCCAGATGAGCCTCCGCCCAGGCGATGGTTTCCTGGGCGTTCGTATCTTCGCGCATCAAGCCCCGCCCGGGCGAGCCTTCCTTACGCGTGCTCAAGTCCAGAACAAAATCCAATGCACTCCGGGCAAGTCCGAGTGGAACACCCGCATGCGAAACCAGGAACAGTTGGGGGAAACGGTATAGCGGACCGGGGCAGAATGGGGGATCGGCCATGCTCGGGCTTTCCTCTGAAGGTACAAACACATTCTCCACCAGGTAATCGTTGCTACCCGTGCCGCGCATGCCGGTGGTGTGCCACACGTCGACAATAGTCACCTTTGATTTGGGCACCAGCATGACTCTGATATTTGGCTCGCCCCTGCGAGTCGTCTCAGGCTTGCCGTCTCTATGAACTATACAACCGCACGCCATCACGGTTGCATGATGGCATCCACTGCCGAAGCGGAAATGGCCGCTGACCCGGTAACCACCATCCACCGCTTCGGCACTTTGTGGTGGCCGAAGATTGCCCGCCAGTACACTTTCAGGCGGTGCGAATAGCCTCTCGGCAACGGAGGGCTGGAGAAACGCCGCAAGGAAACTGCCGGCGCTCGAAATCATCGAGAGCCATCCGACGGAACCCTCGATACGAGAGAGTTCCTCGACGACGCGTACCTGGCCCATGGGATCGAGTTCGGCACCGCCATAAACCTGCGGCACACCCATCCGGAAGACTCCGGCGTGCATCAAAGAGTGCGCGAGTTTGTCCGGCAGGTGCCGGTCGGTCTCAATTAGGCCGGCAGCCTCGCGAATCTCAGGCTCAAGATCCCGCACCTCGGCCAGAATCCGCTCCGTGGCATCTGAAAATGTGTATATTTCCATCAGCTCGACTTTACCAGTGAAAAAAATTCCGAGCGTTGACCGAGAGATAATTCAAGCAGGCTCCGATAACTGGAGCTTATCGGGAAGTACTTCATAGCGGAGTGTATAGCTTGGATTTCGAGCAAACGCGGACGAGACGCTGTTTTCTTGTCATCTCCAGCCCTTCGTTGAAAGGCGAGATCGTGACGAGGCATCTATGTGGAGCGATTTGACTTTGTTCGTTCAATGCTTCGCGTTGATCTTTCCCTTCACTCCGATCGGCTGGCGCCTTGCTCGTTCCGTCGAGATGGCGAGTCCGGCAGGTCCGTAAAGGACCTCGTCACTGGCAGGTTTGAGAGGCGACATCAGATTGCGCCTTCTTCTTGCAACTTTGCCACCTCCTCCCAACTATAGCCGAGCAGCTCCGTGAGTATCGTCTCGGTATGCTCACCCAATTCAGGAGCACGGCCACGTGCGTTACCTGGAGTTTTACTCAAGTTAACCGGAACTCCCATCAACTGAGTCTTCCCTGCTACCGGATGATCATAGTCAACAATATACTCATTGGCCTGCACCTGGACATCGTTGGGCAGGTCGTCGACCGAGTTGACGACGGTGTAGATAAAATCGCCGCCTTCGTCAAGGATCTTCATCCATTCGCTACGCGGCTTGGTGACGAACACATCGTCCAGAACTTTAATCAACTCGCGCCGGTTCTTGCCCCGCAACTTCATCGTGTTGAACCGGGAATCATCAATCAATTCCTTGATTCCCAGGGCATTACAGAAGTCCTTCCAGTATTTGTCCTGGATCATGCCCAGGCAGATCCATTGATCGTCCGCGCACTTGTAATGGTTCCACAATGGGTTGAAGGAATCCTCACGCGAGTTGCGCACAAACTGATGGCCGAGGATTGTACGGCTCGAAACGTTCAGTCCCTGTAGGGCCATCATCGAGCCGAGATGGGACGCATTTACTTCCTGACCTACCCCGTATCGTTCACGCGCCACCAACGCCATGGTCACGCCATAAGCGAGCATAATCGCTCCCATCTGATCAGCAATCCCGCCAGTCAGGTAGATCGGATCTTTGATGTCCGCCGGGCCCGTGAGCATGATGCCGGAACGCGCATGACCCATGTAGTCGAACGAAGGTTCGCCGCTGTCCGGGCCTAATGGCCCGTAGCCGGTGGCACTGGCATAAATCAATTTCGGATTACGAGCGCTCAGGTCCTTGTAACCGAGCCCCAGTCGATCGGCGACGCCTTTGCGGAAATTCTGGACAAAGACATCGCTTTTTTCGACCAGCTTATATACCAGTTCGCGCGCCGACGGCTTGCGCAGGTCCACCGTCAGGCTATGCTTGTGGCGATTGTTGGCCTCGAAGTAAAAGTTGAGACCCTTCTTGTTAGTATCAGCACCGCCGATAGCGAACACGGCTCGGCCAGGGTCGCCCTTGTCGCGCTCTTCGAGCTTGATGACTTCGGCGCCCATGTCGGCCAGGAGAGTAGTCGCGTAGGGGCCCTGCTGAAAAATCGTCCAATCAATGACCCTTATGCCTTTGAGTGGTGCTTCCATAGCGTTGCTCTATACCATAGTTGGTGGCAAAGCAGTTAGCGCCGGTTTCACGAAAGCGCAATGTTTGCATGATGGACGGCGCGCAAACCGTGTGCGACCATACGACAGCAGAGAACCAAAGCCACCGGCAGGGGAGCAACATGGCGATCATCGCCATTACGCAGCACGTCGGAATGCGCGGAGCCGAGCTCGCCCGCTTGACGGCCGAGCGACTCGGTTACCGCCTGCTGACTTCCGAGCAACTCGTCTCAGCCACATCGCGCACGTACAACATTCCTGCCGAGGCGTTGGGCATAGTCGATGAGCGGCGTCCGACCTTCTGGATGCGCTTCAAGACTGACACGGGGCGATTTACCGCTTTCTTCAGGGCGGTGGTTCTGAAAGAGATGGCGCGAGACCAGGTGGTGGTAATAGGCCGCTCGGTCGCGCAGATTCTGCCGGAGTTGGGATGCGGCGTGCGCGTGCGGTTGTGTGGACCGATCAAGGAACGCACGCGAATTGCGGCCGCCGAGGAAACACTTACCGCAGCGCTGGCCGAGGCGCGGGTCCGTGATTACGATCGGGAGGTGCGCGCACGCATCCAGACTCTCTTCGGCATCGATATCGACGACCCCTCCAACTACAATTTGGTCCTCAACGTATTTGCCGTGCCGTTGGTATCCTCAGCCGCACTGCTCGCTTCGTTCGCGGCGGAAATCGATCATACTGCGACGGCCGAACAGTGGGGGCAAATGCGCAATGCCGCCTTGGCCGCCGAAGTGCGCGCCGCGCTGCTCAGTCATCCCAAACTCGGCAATGCGCCATTCAGAGTACAAAGCTCCGAAGGGGTGGTGCAGGTAGTCGGGCTCGGCATCGTTCCGCCCTGGGATGACTTGGTGAGCGAGGTCGTCGGCCGCGTCAAAGGCGTGAAGAGAGTTGAAGTGCTTAATCAAGAGATGCCGCCGGATCCGTGGCAAGCGTACTGAGATCCTGCCACTGCACCGCGATAACCCTCAAAACACCTGAGCGAGCGGCCGATCAGTAATCGCCCTGATTCGATCAGGGACGATTGCCGCCAATAGCGCCGCAACTGCGAAGTTGCTCCAGGTCGCCTGGGCTAAAGCCCCAGTCCCGTAAGGCTTCTTCGGTATGCTCACCGGGCTTGGCTGGTGGCCGCTGGATAGCGCTGGGGGTGCGGCTGAACCGCGGCGCGGGCGCCGGTTGTGTGACACCATCCTGCTCGACGAATGTTTCACGAATTTGATTGTGCGGATGCTGCGGCGCCTCGTCCATGCTCAAGACTGGAGCAAAGCAAATATCCGTACCTTCCATGATCTTGCACCATTCATCGCGCGTCTTGGACAGAAACAGTGACTTCAGCCTTTCCTTCATTCGTGGCCATGAGGGGCGGTCGTTTTGGCGCGGCAATTCTTCGTTTTTCAATCCACTGCGCTCTAGCAACTCTTCGTAGAATTTGGTCTCAATGGATCCGACAGAGATGTGCTTGCCATCGCGTGTCTCGTAAACGTCGTAATAATGCGCTCCGGTATCGAGAATGTTGGTGCCCCGCTCGTTGGTCCAGATTCCAGCACCGTGCATTCCGTAAATCGCGGTCATCAACGAGGCGACCCCATCAACCATAGCGACGTCGACCACCTGCCCTTTGCCGGATTTCTGCGCTTCGAGAATGCCACCCACCACGCCCAGCGCGAGGTAAAGCGCGCCGCCGCCGAAGTCGCCAACCAGATTGAGTGGCGGCACAGGGGCGGTGCCGCGGCGCCCGATGCAATAAAGGGCACCCGCCAAAGCGATATAGTTGATATCGTGACCGGCGGCCTGTGCGAGCGGTCCCTCCTGCCCCCATCCAGTCATCCGTCCGTACACCAGTTTGGGATTTCGCGAGAGGCAAACCTCAGGACCCAATCCCAGCCGCTCCATGACGCCAGGCCGGAAGCCTTCGATAAGCGCGTCGGCCTTGGCTACCATTCGCAACACCGCGTCAGTCGCTTCCGGACGTTTCAAATCGAGCGCCACGGAACGCCGCCCGCGATTCAGCAGGCTGTACTTGGTCTGTACCTGCACACCCAAACCTGCGTCAGCCAACCGGTCGATACGAACAACGTCGGCTCCCATGTCCGACAGCAACATTGCGCACATTGGGGCCGGCCCTATGCCGGCGAGTTCGATCACTCGATATCCTGAGAGGACGCCCATGATGGTTTTACCTCGTGCTTAGGAATTGGCCCAAATTAGCATTTCTTTACCGGCGCAAGCATGCGCCAGACGGTGTTTCATCGCGAGCGTCGGCAATCAGCGCACAGCCCATAGAGTTCGAGTTTGTGCCGTGTGAGAGCCACGCCTAGTTTCCTGGCGACGTCCTGCTGCATCCGCTCGATCGCATCATCTTCGAATTCCACAATCTTGCCGCATTTTTCGCAGATGAAATGATCATGATGATGGTCGCCGGCAACCTCGAAGCGTGCCTGGTCCTCGTCGAAATGACGCTCGTTAAGTAGCTCGCATTCCTTGAGCAACTTGAGGGTCCGGTAAATGGTCGCGTAACCGACGTGTGGATTTATCTTCTTTACTTCAGCATAGAGTTCCTCGGCACTAACATGGCGACCCAGTTCGAAGAAAACCCGGGCGATATCGTCGCGCGGGGAGGTCGATTTAAGACCGCGGTCACGCAGGCGTGAATGAAACAATTCCATTCGCTGCTCGGGCTTACTCCGGCTCAGATGTTCGCGGCTCGCAGCACCTATGTCAGTTTCGGCCACGCTCATCACCCGCTCAAGGCGCTGTACCAATTGCGATTGTCAAGGCCCGCCACGAGAGTGGCCATTGAACGGCGATTGGAATGCCAAGTCTGAAATGGAGGGCCAGTATTCATGCGTGCCATTCAATTTTTCGCGCGGGACGTCCGGAAGCGGAAATTCGTGTGGCCAGCGACCTTGGCTATGCACGCTTTTCTCAAGCGTGACCGGTCCCCTCACCGATCACCGCGTGCCCGCAATTTCTCGCTCGCGGCACACTCAGCGGCGAGGATTGCCACCCGCCTCGGGCATTTAACCTGGTTCGGCAGTAGTCTCAACAACGCGCCGCGCAGCGGGCGATAAGTAAAGAGTTTCAACGTCGCGGCCGCGCAAAGCCTCGGCCAATATCTCCACCTGCTCTGCGGGGGCCATTTCGCGGTCCAGAATAATCAAATTGCGCTCGCCTAGCCGGCAAGCGCCTCCCCGTGCTCGGTAGCCGACCTCGCGTAGAATCTTCTCGCGGCGCACCTCGAGCCCCAATCGTTTCGCAGCCTCGGACAACTCGTCCACCAGCCGGAACAGCCGGGTGGTTTTGCTATCACTCATCAGATTCCTGCGCCCTCACTGGCGGCGGGCCGCTGCAGCAATCGGGTCCTGGCCGGCTTGCTCCGCCGTGCGATGCTTCGAGTCTAAACCACTATCCATTGGGCGGCCATACCCTCCCTGACCGGGATTCCTATGCTATTCACGGGCAAACAGCTTATCGCTCAATGGTTTCATCCTTGTGGCATGTTGCGGCGTTGATCAAGAAAGCGTGCGAGCAGCAAACGCATCGTGTCCTTGGGCTGGATGCCAACTAAGGGAAATTCGCCGAGCATAAAAGTTGGGTAACCCAGCGCGGAAAATTGGTCGGCTTCCTTCTGATTAGCCTTCAGGACAGGCGCGGTCACGCGCTGCAGAACACCCTGACGGAACGCGTCGATGTCCATACCGCTCTCGGCTGCGATGTCTGCCAGGCGGTCGGGATGGGAAATGTCCCTACCCAACTCGAACGCGTGACGAAACACCGAATCGTGGAATTGGTCGAACACGCCTGCCCGGCGAGCCAACTCTGAGCCGATTAGGGCCGCATCAGAATCGACCCAATGCTCCGGAGGCGTGACCTCCACACCTGTTTCGGCAATGACCGTGGCGATTTTCGCTCGCTCCACGATCCCCAGAACCTGACCTGGGGCGCTCGAATGAGTGCGCCATCGGATCGGCACACCCTTCCAAAGCGGCTCGAAGCCGAGCTCCTGCCTTAGTTCGCGCACGATCCGCCATGCGACGTAGCAGAGAGTAGACGCGTAATCGAAGTAAATAGGAATGATGACTCTGGTCACGACAAAGCTACGCATCACCTCGCCGGCGAAGCATCTTCTCTATCTCCGCCAGGTGCATTTCTTCGCCACGGACCTTTGCACGGGCAAACTCTTCCAGCGATATGCTCCAGCCTTCGGTTAACTTGAGCAACTTTCGATAAAGTTCGATGCCCCTGCGTTCGTGGACTACAAGTTCCTGCAGTATCTCGTCGACTGAGGCATGATGGGTTCCGGCCAACTGCCCGATGTCCAACGACACTCGTCCGCCCATCGACGTTACTTCCTCGCCGGCTTCGGTCGCATGAGTGAGCGCTTCGGATGCCTGTTGTCGCATCCAATGCATGATCGGAATACGAGCGTGGCCGAAGATCATCAAGGAATATTGCGTGTAACGCACGGCGCCCGCGAGTTCGAGTTCCACCAGCCCGTTCAGGATCGCGATAGCTTCTTCTCGCTTGTCTTCCATGCCAACTCTCCTGCGTTCTGCTTGAGCCGTTTCGCCAGCCGGCGCAGCGCCAGCCCTCCTGAGCAGTGACCGGGAGGAACAACCCTATCCGACAAACTCGGCCAGCACTGAGTCGGCGATCTCTAATCCTCGGTCGGTTAAAAAAATCCGGTCCCGCTCCCGAGCCAGCAGGCCACCTTGAAGCAACGGTCCGGCCACTTGTCCGAAACGAGCGTCGAAGCTAGTGCCAAACCGCCGCTCAAATTCCATCAGTTCAAAGCCTGTGCGCAGGCGCAGATTGAGGAATACAAATTCCTGTTCCAGGGTCGTTTTTTCGATTAACTCGGCACCACCTTCGGCGATTCCGTTCCGGTACATTTCCGCTATATACCGGGCGGGCAAGCGCTGGTTCCACCAACGGCGACCATGGCAAAAGGCTTTATCCAAAGCACAACTATGAGCACCGGCCCCCACCCCCAGGTAGTCCTCGGCCCGCCAATAGGTCAAGTTGTGGCGCGCCTCGTGTCCGGAAGGAGCATAGTTCGAAATCTCATACATCGGATACCCAAGCCGCGGTAATTCCGAACGAACCGCTTCGTACATCCCGGCCTGCTCGTCAGTCGGAAGCGGCAATATTCGACCGCGCTTCATCTCGCTAAAAAAAGCTGTCCCCTCCTCGAATGTCAGATTGTAGGCTGAGATATGATCTGGACCGAGCGCTGCAGCTCGCGCAAGGTCCTGGCGAACATCCTGGACCCGTTGTCCGGGCACGGCGAATATCAAATCCAGGTTGAGACATTCGAAGCCTGCCCGATGTGCGAATCTGACTGCCTCGCGCGTGTCATCGGCGCTATGAATTCGACCAAGAAACTTGAGCGTCGCCGAATTGAAAGATTGTGCACCAAAGCTAATCCGAGTCACCCCCGCCGACTTGAAACCGAGGAGTTTAGCCTGTGTCACAGTACCCGGATTCGCCTCGAGCGTAATCTCCGCGCTCGGCTCGAGCCCGTACAGGTGGTCAGCTGTTTCGATCACGCGGCCAATCGAATCCGGCGAGAACAACGATGGCGTACCTCCGCCGAAGAAGATGGTCTTGATTCGCCGGGCCGCCCATGGAGCCGTCTTGGCCCGCTCGCTGATCTCGGCGACTAGAGCACCAACGTACTCTTCTTCAGGCCATGCCTGTACGCCATATGAATTAAAGTCGCAATACGGGCATTTCGCCTGGCAGTAGGGGATATGGACATAAAGCGAAAAGCTCACGGGGATGCGGCTCCGGAACGTGCCTTATTGTAGTCGGTGCAACCGATAGCCGCTATCGGCCAAAAGCTTATCAGACGGCTACTCTGGTACCCCGCCGGCCGATATACTCGCGCCGAATGCATCGATGGTCAGACGATTAGCGACATCGAGAATTTTATTGAGGGCCGTCAGCCGAAGGGAAATTTCTGTACGTATTCCATTGAACCGCAAGACGTCTGGATGGAGGCTGAATTGATGGCCCGCGCGGCCCCGGTTTCTGAAGAGAGCGGTGGCGCTAGTCCTCGTTTAAAAGTCGCCCCTAATCTGGCGGCCGTAGTAGCTGCAGGAATCTTACTGAGCCGTATCGCGGGCTTGGTGCGCGAGGGCATTTTTGCGCATTATCTCGGCAACTCCGCGGCGGCCGACGCTTTCAAGGCCGGGTTTCGCGTTCCAAATATCCTCCAGAACCTGTTCGGCGAGGGTGTTCTATCCGCATCGTTTATACCCGTGTACAGCCGGCTCTTGAGTCAAGGAAACGCCGAAGAGGCGGATTTGGTGGCATGGGCGGTCGGCGCCATTCTAGCTGGAGCAATTGCGCTGCTGGTGCTGCTCGGAGTACTGGGGGCCCCCTGGTTGATTGATGCGATCGCTCCCGGCTTTCATGGCGAGACACGGCTGCTGACGATTCGGATCGTGCAGGTTTTATTTCCCGGCGCCGGGATGCTGGTAATGTCGGCGTGGTGCCTCGGCGTTCTTAACAGCCATCATCGTTTTTTTGCGTCATACGCTGCGCCGGTTGCCTGGAATCTGGCGATAATTGCGGCATTGCTGGTCTATGGACCGCGTGCTTCTCAGCAGCGGCTGGCCATTGATATCGCCTGGGGATCGGTGGCAGGCGCGCTGCTCCAGATCCTGGTGCAGTTGCCACAAACTTTGCCGATGCTCGGCAGTTTTCAGCTTCACATCGCCCGGGTGCGGACGGAATTAGGAGTAGTTTTCAGCAACCTCTTGCCGGTGGTGGCGAGTCGCGGAGTGGCCCAGGTCAGCGGCTATATCGATAATCTGCTCGCGAGTCTGTTGCCCACCGGCGCCGTTGCCGCGCTCAACTACGCACAAATCCTCTACCTACTACCGATCAGCCTCTTCGGAATGTCAGTGGCGGCGGCCGAACTGCCGACGATGTCGCGAGCGAGCGGTTCTTCGACCGGCAGCGGTGCTTCGGGCGCCAGCGCCGAACTCTTGCAAGCGCGTCTTAATGCTGGGTTGCGGCAGATCTCGTTTTTGGTTGTTCCGTCAGCCGCCGCGTTTCTTTTTATCGGCGATGTGATCGTGGCATTGCTTTTCCAATCGGGTAAATTTGGTCATCGCGATGCGATTTACGTCTGGTCGATACTGGCCGGCTCGGCGATAGGAATGCTCGCGGCGACGATGAGCCGGCTTTACAATTCGACCTATTACGCGCTGTCGGATACCCGCACGCCGCTTCGCTTCGCTTTGGTGCGGGTTGGGTTGACGTTGGTGCTGGGATACCTGGGCGCAATTGTCCTGCCGCCCGAGCTAGGGATAGAGCGCCGGTGGGGTGTGGTGGCTTTGAGTGCCTCGGCTGGACTCGCGGCCTGGGCGGAATTTTACCTGTTGCGCAGGAGACTCAATCGCCGGCTCGGCGCCACCGGAATCGGCCGTGCCTATCTGCTACGCCTGTGGGCTATGGCATTAGCCGCATCGATTACCGCAGTGGCGGTGAAATACGCGTTACACAGCGGACCGCGTCTCACCGCCCTCGGCGTAATTCCGACTTATGCGGCGGTCTATATCGGGCTGGCTTTTTGGCTGAGGATACCAGAGCTGGACCGCCTGAACGCTCATACCTTAGGGCGCTTTGGTTGGCGGCGCTGAGGTTCGCCGCCGGGTGCAGGCAATGAAACCGCGGCTGCGGCCTCTTCGCGCAACCGTTTAATGGTAGCAGTTGTGCTGTAGCCTTCGAGCAAGGGCGCCAACAACACTTGGCCGCCACTGGATTCGACGAACTCCTGGCCATCTACCGTCTGGCCGCGCCAATCTGCTCCCTTGACCAGCACGTCAGGGCGCAACTCACGGACAATGTGCTCGGCGCGCGGCTCATCAAAAACCACCACATGATCAACCATCTCCATAGCAGCAAGAAGACGGGCCCGCTCTGCGGCTGGATAGATTGGGCGCTGTTCGCCTTTGATCATGTGCACGGTGCGATCACTGTTGATTCCAACGACCAGCACATCACCTTGCGCACGGGCGAAGCTCAAGAGCTGAAGATGGCCCGCGTGCAACAAGTCGAAGCATCCATTCGTGAAGACAATTTGTTGCCCGGTACGTCGTTTGGGTTCTAGCAGAGCCTGCAATTCCTCCACGGAAACGATTTTGCGTTCGATGCTGGCGTGAGCAGGTGCGAGTGCCCGGGCCAGGTCATCCCGGGAGATTATCTCAGTGCCAAGACGCCCGACCTCCAGACCGGCGGCGATATTAGCCAATGCTGCTGCCGAGGCGAACCCCAGGCCCGCTATCGTGAGCAGGCCGAACACCGCCAGCACGACATCACCGGCCCCCGTAACGTCATAAACCTCGCGCGGCGAGGTCGAGATGAACGAGCCTCGGCCGCGGCTTTCCGCCAGGTACATTCCGTCGCGGTCCAAGGTGACGAGACAAGCGCGCAGGCGAAGTTTCCGCACCAGGCTATCGGCCGCCCTGCGCCACGCGTCGCGATCGGTCAATTTCATGCCCGTCGCCGTCTCCGTCTCGTAGCGGTTCGGCGTTATTGCAGTAGCACCCCGATAAATTGAATAATCGGTGCTCAGACGCGGATCGATCACGATCGGAATCCGGTGGCGGTTCGCGCCCTCAATCAATTGCCTGAGGAGCTGCGCACTCAGCACGCCCTTGTTGATGTCGGAGACGAGCACGCCATCTGCCCGCTCGAGCACCCGGTCGAGACGACCGGCCAGCTCATCTTGCCGTTGCGGCGCCAGCGCGCTGCTATCCTCATCGTCGACCCTTAGTAACTGTTGGGTGGCCCGTTTGGCGGATTGCACCGAGCCCAGCATGCGTTCCTTGATGATGGTCGGCCGGTCCGGGTCGACGATCAACCCGCGTGTGTCGATTTCGAGATCGCGAAACATCGCGCGCAACATCCTTCCGCCGTGGTCATCACCGACGACACTGAATGCCGCCGGACGCGCCCCAAGCGCGCGCAGATTGGCCATCACGAACCCGGCATTGCCGGGCTTCTCCTCGCGGTGATGCGCTCGCAGGACCGGAATGGGCGCCTCGGGCGAGATCCGCTCCACCTCGCCCCACACGTAGCGATCCAGGATGACTTCGCCGGCAACTACCACCCTGAGCGGCTTGGTGTCAGGCAGGTGCAGCAGGTTCGGGCTGCGATGCCGAGTCGGGCGGCGGTTGTTCCTTTCAACTTTGGCCATCAGCACGTAATCATAGGGAATTGCATTGAAAGGTTTAAGCTTGCTGCGGTTGCCATTACCCGCGGCTCGGGGCGCCGGGAAGCGGAAAAACGTGGAGCCCCCCTTGCATCTCGGTAGCTGCCTGTTAAGTTGTCGATTCTGTTCTGCTGAATAGACTGTTGGTCGGCTTTTTGGGATAAAAGCAGAATAGTTCGGGGAAACAACGGCCGTGGTGCAAGACGAGGACAGGTCGGCCATTATCCATGAGCTCGCTAACGCGTTCGCCCAGCGAACCGATATCGACGAGCTCATCCCGTATGTCGCGCAGCGCTTGAGGCAAGTACTGCCGGCCCGCGGTGTATCACTGTTGCTGCTGGACGAAGCGCGTAACGAACTGGAATTCGCCTACAATTCGGAAGACAATACTGAAGCAGGTCAGCGCCTCGCCGGGATGCGCATGCCCGCGGACCACGGGGTGGCCGGAGCGGTGCTACGCAATCGCGCCCCGGAACTCATCATTAACGCCCAGCACGACGAACGACATTATTCCGACATAGATCGCCAGACGGGCATTAGTACCGGTCCAATGCTCGCCGTCCCGTTGCTCGCGGGGGAGCGGCGGTTTGGTGTTATCGAGGCGGTCAGACCGAGCGGCGAGCCGCCTTTCAGTGACGAAGATATGGCGATGCTCGTGCAACTTGGCCCGCACATCGCTATCGCGCTCGAAAATGCCGGCCGCTTCGGCGCGATGAAGGCATCGGCCGATAAACTTCGCGCAGAGGTCGGTGCTCTACGCCGCCAATTGGCCCGCCATGATCTTTTCTCGGAGATTATCGCCAACAGTCCCGCGATGCTCGAAATGTTCAACCTGATGGAAGCGGCGGCAGCAGCCTCCATCAGCGTATTGATCGAAGGCGAGACTGGGGCCGGGAAAGAACTAGTCGCACGCGCCATTCATCGCACTAGCGATCGCGCAGGGGGCCCATTCATGGCTCTGAACTGCGCTGCGATACCGGACGGGCTAATGGAGAGCGAACTATTCGGCCATCGCCGGGGCGCATTCACGAGCGCGCTCGAAGACAAACCCGGGCTTTTGAGGGTCGCCTCGGGCGGGGTGCTTTTCCTTGACGAGATCGGTGATATGCCGATGGCAATGCAGCCAAAACTCTTGCGCGCGCTTGAAGAGCAGGAGGTAACTGCGGTCGGTGATACGCGTACGCATAAGATCGATGTCCGCGTGCTGTCGGCGACTAACCGCGATTTGGAAGCCGCGATTGAGGAGAACAAATTCCGCAAGGACCTCTATTACCGGCTGGCTGCCTTTCCCATTCGGGTTCCACCGCTTCGCGATCGGCGCGAGGATATTCCGGCGCTAGCATTGCTTTTTCTCGAGCGTGCGGCCGCGCGCTATCGGAAGCGGATTGACCGGCTTACTCCCGAGGCGCTCGACATGCTGACGAACGCTGAATGGCCCGGCAATGTGCGCCAACTACAAAACGAAATCGACCGCGCCGTGGTAATTGCACGCAATGGCGATGCGATTGGGCCGCACCATTTATCTCGCGAACCAGCGATTGCGGGTATCAGGCGTGAAGCGGCGCGAGCCGGAGCGCCGGCCAATGGGTCCGTGGCGATGCCGGCACCGATAGCAACCAAGCAGCAATCCCTGAACGATAGGCTGGCGGCGTGTGCCCGCAACATTATCGCGGAGGCGCTTCTCCAGCATAAAAACAATGTATCAAGGACCGCACAGTCACTAGGAATCTCGCGGATTACCCTGCAGAAAAAGATGAAAGAATATTCGCTACGCACCCCGCCAGGAAGTCCCAGGAATTCAATCACCTGAAGCTGAAGCCGACAGCCCTTCGTAAGTAGTTGTCGCGGCCCTCAGATTTGGGGGACAAATGTTCCCCCCGCCGCTCCGCGCTGAGCTCGGGGGCTGCAACAGGGCTGCCAGATCGACAACTTGCCGGCCGGCGAATGCAGCACCGCGCATGGCGGAAACAGCTATAAGCTCGTCGATGTTTTTAGCCGTGGTATTTTCCGCGGGCAGGCGATGAGAATCAGTACGATATTATTCAATAACGAACAAAGCGGGCGCAGACCGAAGGGTCCGCGCCCGCCATATCACGAAGCGCAACGCTGATCTTAGTTCGGATTCGCGAGCGGGCCGCGCAACAGTTGGCCGGGCAGGGCGCCGGTAGGTTCGTTGTTGCGCAGCACTGTTTGTCCGTTTACTACGGTTGCGAGCAGGCCACTCGCCTTTTGCTTCAGGCGGCGAGCGCCGGCCGGCAGGTCGTATTCCAGCTTCGGCAACTCCGGCGTGATTTTGGCCGGATCAAATACGATCACGTCGGCTGCATAACCTTCCCTCAATAGGCCGCGGCCCCGAAGCCCCCAATGCGATGCTGGGACAAATGTCAGCATTCGTATCGCCTGCTCAAGGCTGAACTCTTCCTTCTCGCGCACCCAGTAACTCAAGAAATGGGTCTGCAGCGAAGAGTCCATAATCTGAGAGACGTGCGCGCCGGAATCGGAAAAGGTCACTACCGAGCGCGGATGCCGCATCATTTCGAGCACATGACCCTGGTCCTCGTTGGTCAGCGTCTGAATAAAAAACTGCTTGAGATTCTTAGCCAATGCCAAATCGATCATCACGTCGACCGGGTCTTTGTTCGATTCTTCTGCAATTTGAGCGACCGAACGATACGGTGGCAAAGCCCGGTCTAGCGGGAACAGCCATTTGAAATTGGCATTTCGTGGTTCCGGTCCCACTGGCCGCTCCTGGCGCCGCTCGCGTGCCGCGTCGACCAGCGTTCGCCGCATCTCCGGGTCGCGCAGCCGCGCTTCCTGCTCGGCTAGCGGCAGCTTGCGGAATTCTCGCCAGACGGGTAGCCGATCGAAAGGCGTGACGGTCTCAAAGGACAGCAGCACGTTCAGCGCACGGCTATGGACTTGAATAAACATCCGACCACCCGCAGCCGCCGTCTCGTCTGCGAGCGTAAAGTATTGGCGCCAATAATCCGGGGCGCGCCGCGTACTGAACATTCCAAACGTCACCGGCACGCCGGTTTCAGTGGCGATTCCCTTCAGCCGGCCTAGATAGTCGGTGACCCGCGGCCCTTCAACACCAGTGTCCTCGCCCGCTATCTCGAAAATGCCAGCATTCAACTCTCCCATGACGCCGACCAGTTCCCGGACCTCATTCCAGCTCGCCAGGCGACTGGCGACCGGCTGCCCGTCAGGAGTCTGATGGTTGCGGGTTCGGGAGGTGGTAAAGCCGATGGCGCCGGCCGAGATAGCATTGCGGACCTCGCGCTTCATCGCCTGCAGATCATCTTCGTTGGCCTCGCTCGAAAACGCCCGCTCGCCCATGACATAGGTGCGCAGTGCAGAATGGCCAATGTACGCTGCGTAATTAATCCCCTTGGGGGTGCGATGGACCGCGTCCAGGTACTCAGGAAAGGTGGTCCACGCCCATTTAATCCCGGCTTCCATAGCCTCGGGGGCGATGTCCTCCGCGCGTTCGAGATTACGCATCACCAGCAGTTTGTCTTTTTCGGCGCATGGCGCCAGTGAAAAGCCGCAATTCCCCATCACGACGCTCGTAATACCGTGCCAGCAGGAGCAGGTGCCGAGGGGATCCCAGAAGACCTGCGCGTCCATATGAGTGTGCGCGTCAATAATTCCCGGCGTGACGACATGGCCTTCGGCATCGATGACTTCCCGGGCGCTGTCGCGCAGCCGGCCGATGCTCGCAATCTTGCCTGCGGCAATTCCGACGTCAGCCCGATAACGCGGCATCCCGGAGCCGTCGATAACGGTGCCGTTGCGAATGATCAGATCGTACTGCATGGATCGGCCTCCTCGTCCTGGCGGCCGCTTACACGTAATGCTTCGCGTTCCGCCGGGCGGCATTCTGATAGGGTGTGCAAGCCTCTAGTCAGTTATTTCAGAATCAACCAGCCCGAACAAGCGCTCGTAATTGGTGACCGGAATACAGAAGTCGAGAACGTCGAATCTAAAGAAACACTTCAGACCAGCGCACTGATTTTTCGGACAAAGCCTTGACGCTCCGCCTTTTGAAGGCGCTGCCGGCTGGCCTGATTGGTTCAGAAGTGGCGCCTGCGCAGGGCCTATGCTTTAGCTATGCGGCTTTGACTTCATTCTTGCGCTGGGGCTGAACCGGTGGCGTGGTCTCACTCAATTTCTCCAACACCTCCTGATCGGACATCGTCAGTGCCGCTTTGAAAATGGGAATCTTGAGAACCGGTTTTGATGGATCGATCGGAGGCTGGGCTACTTTGCCTCCTTGAGAGACAAATGGAGCAGGGTGTTTAAAGGCCTCCAATTCCTCGCGAGTTATACCTGCGAGCGTCATCACCTCCGGGTCAATCCACGCCTCTTCATCGATGCGGCGCCCGTCGGAGGTACAGAACTCGAGCGTGATGCCCTCGGGCGCAGCCATGTAGATGGACTTGCAGAAACCGTGGTCGATTGGTCCCACGATACCATGGCCAGTGGAACGCACGCGGTCGCGAATCGCTAACAAATCCGCTTCCGTATCAACGTTCAGCGCCACATGCTGCATCGCACCGGGTTGATCGGCGGCGGCTTCACCGGGTTCTGCCTTGCTGTTTACCGTGTGTGGGCTCTGGACGAAAGCAAACGAGCAGCTGTCGCTGAACCGCAAGAAGCCATGAAACGTCTTCGTCGCTCCGTGCATCCAGTACAGGGCGCAGAGCTCAGCGCCGACCACTTCGGTGAAGAACTTGATTTGCGCCTTAATGTCCTTGGTGTTGATCGCGAGATGATTTAACCCGTTTGCTACGCCCATGACGAAAGCCTCTTATTGAATCAAATACAGTTACGTCGTTTCAGGTCCCGCACACCTAAGATCTAATGCAATTGACGTTCGAATACTATGCATATCAAGAGTTGCGGGGGCTTGGGGATCTCGCGTGGCTGGTCGAAGAAGTTACGACAATACGAAAGCTCTTCTCGAGAGGGTGGGCAACGGATACGACCTACGGAGAGCGCGAAACAATCCTGGATATAGTGCTGATTAAGAGCGATACTCTCATCACTCCTTTAGCGTATACGTATCTTGCTGGACGCTGCGCTATCAGTCGGTTCACGAAGCGCGGCACCGGTGGCATGGGGCGGAGTACATCGATTACCAGGACCACTCGGTCTTCATCCGCTTTATTAACCACCTCGTGACAATAGGTGTCGTCGAACAATATCGCCTTGCCTTCCTGCCAGACGTACCATTGGTCCTTCACGCGCAACGAAGGGGGATTCCGCCTCGGCACTTTCAGCCCCAGGTGATAACGCAGATAACCGCGATACGGTCCCGTATGGGGAGGTATTGACTTACCCGCATCGAGAATTGAAAAGAAGGCCTGGAACAGATCGGGAATTCGGTCTAAAAGAGCGCATGTTTCAGGGCAAAGAGAGCGGTTGACAGCAGGGCGCTCCCCCATCGCGTACAACATCAAGATTTTCCAGTCTTTATCTCTATCAATCCTCCCCGAGATTGAGAATTGGAGGAAGTCAATATCATGGTATCTCGGTATCGAGGGTTTTGCCCGGAGTATGGCGGCGAGTTCCTCTTTGATGATTGCTTGATGCTGAGTGACATGGTTTAGCGCGGGGAACGTACTATCGATATCGAAAAACGCTGGTCGGTGTCGTCCGCCGGTATAGCGATCAAAGAACGCGTTGAGCCAGACGACTGGCCAAAGCAGTTTGAGAGCCCTCCCCAGATAGACCCCGTCGCTTTGGATTCGCCGCTTCTTCACTCGATGAAAAGCTCGTGCAAACTCATCGGCTATGTCAACCCTACTGTGTCCCCGCATCAACAAATGCGCCTTTCGTCCAACGACGCCGATCGCCGATTCTCTGGTACCAGATCATAGGCTCGGTCACTGCGTGGCGATTCAAGGCACCAACGGCCCGTCTCGTGACGCCAGATGCCCGCTAACATTCCTCGTGAAGCCGTCTTCGGTGAAATACTGACCAGCCAGGTCCGAGTTGTGATCATCATCGCAGGCATAACTGTAGCCCGTTTTGAGTTGCTTGATTGCGTTCGATGTCCTCCTTGACGATAGGGTACGTCCCTATCTTCAGCACGGGCCCGGCACGGGAATTATGCGCGAATATATCCGATCCGCTGGCATGATATAGTTGCGAACTCGTCGTTTGACCAGAGCAGCGCAAGCGGCGCATCATCTCAAGCCAAAGCTGTGGTCAACTGACCCTCTCCGTAGGAGGAAGTTACCTTGCCCAAACTTCGTCATATCGCGTTGGCAACCAATGATCCTGACAAGACTGCTGAGTTCTACAAGACCGCTTTCGATTTCAAAGAGGTAAAAAAGGTTAGCGGGGATCTTGCGTATGGCTACTTTCTCAGCGATGGCACACTTAATATTGCAATCCTGAAATTCAATAAACATGACCAGCTTGGCAAGGGCCTTGACTACGTCGGGCTCCACCATTTTGGTGTGGTGGTGGAAGACGCTGACGAGTACATCAAGAAGCTGGAGTCGATGGGCGCGGAATGTTTCATGAAATTTTCTAAGGAAGAACGTGCACAAGGCAACTTGGAGGTTAAGTTTCGCGGTCCCGATAATGTCGTTATCGACATTGCCGAGCAGCCCTGGCCGGGCGCCGAGCCACTGCCCAAGCCCTGAGTATTGCTGCTTGTGACATCCCGCTGGAGAGCTGCCCGCGCTTTCAGAGCCAGGCAATACTGTTAGTGCACAATCTCCGTTCCTTGGCGCTCAGTCTTAGTCGCGAATATGGGCCGAGTTTTGTGACCGTTGTTAAGCGGCATCTCAATAACTGCTGCCGCGTCCGGTCTTCGAGAACGGTATTGCCCGAGACTCTCCCAACCCCTTTAACGTCAATTATTTTGGCCGCATGAAAGACAGTTCGGGCTCCGTGGTATTGCTGCCCCGTTCCAGTGTGGCCCGCCGTCCAGGAAACACAGTAAAAGCAGTTCAGCGGCGACGTGTTTTGCCGACTTTGGATTCAGCATAAGCCGCACCCGCTGCTCGCGCTTCTTTTTCTGTCGCCATCGCGATCGCCAGATCGCCGTCCGCATACGACGTACTGCCGGCGCTCATCACGTGCATGATCGCATTAATATGGTCCTTGGTAACGGCAAGGGGCACCGAAGGCTTCGCGACCAGTTCCCGCGCCAATTGCATGACCTCGTCCGCCAGCCTATCGGGAGCAATAACCCGATTGATCCAACGCCAGGCAAGGGCCTCCTCGGGAGTAAAGCGACGGCAGGTCATGATCAGTTCACGGGTGATCGCCGGACCTAGTTCGCGGACCAGCAAGGGCACCGCACCCCACGAATAATGGGTACCCAGATCAACTTCGGGAATGAACATCACAGTGCCGCTAGCGACGACGCGTAGGTCGCACGCGGCCATCAGCAGGACGCCGCCACCAACCGCGGCGCCGTGCACCTGCGCGATCGTAACTGCCTGCATATTCTGAATAGTATCGAGGAGCCGCCGCCCGATTTGTCCGAAGCGACGCCGATAGAGCCAGCTGTTACCGCTCTCGACGTGGGAGGGGCCACCGGGGATTTCTTTGAGATCGGCGCCGGCGCTGAAGGCGCGGCCGGTACCTCTGAGAATGACGACGCGCAGCTCCGGATGAGCATCCAGCCAGCCTAGCGCCTCAATCATCTCGCGCATCAGCACGTCATTGATCGCATTGAGGCGTGCCGGACGATTGAGTGTTAAGTAACCGATTGGGCCGTCGACCTCGGCGATTTGGGTGGCGTATTCGTGTTGTTGGCGGGTTGTCATCGCGCACCTGTTCCTCGTGCGCGAACAGCGCACGGCGCCGATCAAATTAGCCTGATCGCGTCATTGAGCCAAAGGCGCCATTTAATCAGGCTTCCACCCCAGTCTTTGTTGCGTATGGTTCGCACTGTATGAGCCTGCCGAAGGACACTGCGCCGCCGGCGGGATTCGCGAGGGCTAACTCAGGAGCACACGCAACGAGAAACAAATTGGACGATGACGATTAGTTTAGGCCGCCGGCTCGCCACGCAGATGCTAGAATTTCTCCTTGAACGGCCGCACCTCCAGCTCCATTGTCCATGCACTTCGATCCTGGTGGGCCAGATGCCAGTAAGTCCCGGCGATTGCATCAGGGCTGAGCATATCTTCCCGTGCGAGATTCGGCCGTTGCCGATTTGGAATATCAATCGCGCCATCGACGTTAATCCACGCCACGTGGATTCCCTTAGGCCCCAGGTCTCTGGCCAGTGATTGGGCCAGTCCTCGCTTCGCAAAATTGCCGGGTCCAAACGCAACGGAACGGGGACCCGCCTTGATGCCCGCCGTGGCGCCGGTGAAGAGAATCACGCCGCGCCCGCGCGCTACCATCGCAGGCACGCATTCTTTAGCACACAGAAACGCGCCAACGGCATTGACCCGCATGCAATTTTCAAACTGCTCAGGGGTGACTTCGCTGATATTGCCGAAAGGACCTGCTGCGGCATTGAAGATCAGCACCTCGGGTTCGCCCAGTTCCCGCCGGACCAGCTTAAAGGTCTCCGCGACCTGCCCCCTATCGGCGACGTCGCCAGGTGCTTCGAGTGCCAGTCCGCCACGCCCGCGGATCTCACCCGCGAGCGTCCGCAAAAAATCGGGGCGCCGTGCGTTAAGTGCAACTGCGTATTGTTCAGCAAACCGACGTGCCAGCGATGCGCCCAGGCCTGGCCCGACTCCCATGACCACGGCGACCGGCTTGGATTGCGGTTCGGCCATTTGATTCCTCCTTCAACTACGCGGCAGTCGTGATTCAACAAAATCGATGACCTTGGCTTCGAGATTAACGCCGTCGAGACGGTCAATTTCCTGGATGCCGGTCGGACTGGTGACGTTCACTTCAGTCAAGTACCTGCCGATAATATCCAGGCCGACAAAGTAAAGGCCGTCACGTTCGAGCCGCGGCCGCAGCAACCGGCATATCTCGCGGTCGCGCTCGGTGACCTCAGCCTTAATGCAGTTTCCGCCGACGTGGATGTTGCCGCGATGCTCATCGTCGCGCGGTACCCGCAGTGTGCAGCCCAGCGGCTCGCCGTTGAGTACGATCAGCCGCTTGTCGCCGTCGCGGATCTCGGGAATATAGCGCTGACCCATAATCGGACGGGTCTCGAAGAGAGTGACGGTTTCCAGGATCGCATTCAAATTGCGGTCCCCGCTATGAGCATGGAAAACGCCTTCGCCGCCGTGGCCATCAAGCGGCTTAACGATCATCTCGCCACCCTGCTCGCCCATGAACTGTTTCAGCCGGGCGATCTTATAGGTGACGATTGTGGGTGGAATCGCCTCGGGAAAGTTGAGCGAGTAAAGTTTTTCGTTGGCCTCACGCAACCCAGCAGGTTCGTTGAGAATGAAAGTGCGGCTGCGGTCGGTAAGCGTGAGCAGCATGGTCGCGTACAAGTAAGGCGCGTCGGCGGGCGGATCCTTGCGCATGAAAATCGCGACAAAATGCTCGAGCGGGTACTGGGCACCATCGTCGAGGAAACGGAAATGCGGCGATTCCCGCATCACCTCGCACTGACGCGCGTACCCAAACACGCGGTTGTCATGCGCGACCAGATCCTTGAGCCCGAGATGAAACAACTGATGACCACGAGCCAGCGATTCCAGCATGAAGGCGAACGTGGTGTCCTTGTCGGGCAGGACGCTCTCCAGCGGATCCATCACGAAGGCAAATTTCTTCTTCAACTATCCATCTCTGCGAAAATGCCTGAGGCAATGCTCAACGCGGCCAGCGCCGCGGTCTCACTGCGCAAACGATTAATTCCTACACCAGCGGCGACGAAACCAGCTTCGCTCATCGCCCGGATTTCCTCATCGATGAAATCGCCCTCTGGGCCTACCGCCAAGACGACTGCGGATGAGCTCTCCGGTCCCTGAGCCAGGCGGCGAATCACGGAGCCGAGCGGCTCAGCCCCGGCGATGCACATCACGGCAATCCCCGCTTTACCTACTTTGGCCGCCATCGCCGCGACATGGGCCGGCGGCTGAAGAGTCATCGGGCGCGAACGCAGGCTCTGTTTGGCAGCCGCCAGCGAGATACGCCGCCAACGTTCCTGGCGGTCTGAACTTGGTTCACGCATCACCGAACGGCAGCACCTGAGGGGCCAAAATTCAGCTGCGTTGAGTTCGGCGGCCTTCTCGATCAGCAAATCCATCCGGGCAGCCTTAATCAGGCCTGCGGCGAGAATCAAGCGTGGGCGGCCCGGCTCTTGCCGATGGGGCTCCGCAGCGATCTTGATTATCGCGGCACCCGGCTCGAAATGGGCAATACGTCCGCTACATTGCAGCCCATCGACGCCGTAAAGCATTACTTCGGCGCCCGGGCTAAGACGTATCACGTTGCGCATATGATGGAGTTCGCGGCCGGTTACACGCACCGTGCGTTCGGTTGAACCGGCGGATTCCGGCGAGATTGCAAAGCGCGGCGGTTGCTTCATTTTCGAAAAATCAGTGTTGTCCAGACGCCATGATGGTCTCGAGCTATAGAATTGAGCTCATCTGTATAGGCGCGGGCAACCAAATCAGCTTCGCGCCGCAAAATACCTCCGAGCACCAGATGGCCATGGTAGCGGAGCCGGGCGCACAATTCAGGCGCCATCCGGATAAGCGTCGAGCTGAGGATGTTCGCCACAACCAAGGTGAACTTTTCCTTTAATGAACCCGCCGGTGCCGTGGAAAACTCAATGCGGCCGGTGACCCTGTTGAGCTTCGCGTTTTCTCTTGCGTTCGCCAGTGCCTCAGCATCGGTATCGGTCGCGATCACGTCCGTAACTCCCAATTTGATCATGGCAATCGCCAATATGCCGGAACCGGTACCCACGTCCAGTGCATGCGCGATCTGCTTTGCTTCACACAGGTGCTCGATAGCACTAAGCGCGCCTGCAGTTGACGGATGATGCCCCGTGCCGAAGGCTTGTCCGGGCTGAATTACCACCGTGATCCGATCAGAGGCGGATCCGCAGTGCCACGGGGGCACGATCAGGAGACGCCTGCCGATGCGCAGCGGGGTGAAGCGTGCCTGCCACATTGTCGCCCAGCCTGGGTCGACCAGCTCCCGACGCTCCGTCACCGCACCCTTAGTTAGCATTCCCGCCGTTTGTAATTTATGGTGCAACTCTTTTAGCGCTGCCGGGGTTATCCGAACGAAGTAGGCGCGCAGCAGCGCTGGATTGTCATCATTTCGGGCGCGGCGCCGACTAATTCTTCTTACCTCACAACCGAGCGCGCCATGAGCGACGAGGATTCCTGCCGCATCGTCGGCCTTATCAGGCGGCACCTGGAACTCGGCCAATGTGTAGGTTTTGGCTTCATTAGATGCCACGTGAATAATGCTACTCGGACTGCTAATAGGACTGAAAACTCCCGGGAGCCGGACCACCGAGTGCCCCGCAGTTACAATTTCGGGTTCAAGGAGCCGACCGTCGTTCCGCGATAATAGTGTTGCAGAATTTCAGTGTATGTCTTGCCCGCGTCTGCCATTGCTGCCGCGCCAATCTGGCAGAGGCCTACACCGTGTCCCCAGCCGGCTCCGGTCAAGACAAAGCGGCCTGGATCTTTATCCACCACGAATGCAGAGCTGTAAAGATGGGTCGGCGACAAGGCGCGCCGAATCTCCAGCTCCTTACCGATAATGAGGTAATCCCGTTCGCCGGTGATTCTCAGCTGATAGATTCGACCGGAAGGCCCGCGAGCTAGCGGCTGTATCTGCTGAATCGGACCAAGCTCTGCCCCAAGCCTGGATCGCAGCAGCTCAGCGAGTTCTTCGGGCGTATAGGCAACTCGCCATCGATAAAATTCGCGGGTCTCCTGGTCAAAACCTGGGAGAGCGCGTGATAGCAGATCCGAGTTCTCCACATTGCAGTATGCTGGCGGCCTGGAGCGGATCCATTCCTCAGGTCCGGAGAAGCGTGGCTGTCCGGCGCCATCGAACCGCGACTCCAGATACGGAATATCCGCGTCTTCCCACGCGGTCGCAAAGCGTTCGGTTACGCCGCCACAGCACTTTGAGAAGCGCGCATC
>JAMXLL010000108.1 GCA_024281015.1 Candidatus Binataceae bacterium | reverse complement strand
AGCCGCCGAGGCGTGCTTTCCTGTATGCGGTCAGCCTTGCGATGTCGGCGGTTTCTGAAGAATTCGTGCTGGTTTTCAGCCTCTTCTTGAGCCTCGGAGCCTGGCGGCTGGCCAAAATCGGCGTGCTCGTGCGCAGGCTGGCGAGCGTCGAGACGCTCGGCTCGACCACAGTCATATGTCTGGATAAGACCGGTACGCTCACCGCCGGAACCTATGCGTTATCGAGCCACGAAGCCATCCGGCCGGAAGTATCCGAACACGATCTGCTCGAAGCCGCCGTGCTCGCTTGTGAAAAGAATCCGCAGGATCCACTCGAGCGGGCCATAATCGCTCACTGCAGCTCTCACCTCATTAACGTTGAAGAGCTGCATTCGCGCTGGTCGTTGATTCACGATTACGACTTCGACCCACGCGGCAAGCATATGTCGCATGTATGGGCGAGCACCGACGATTCAACACCCGAAACTCGGATAGCCGCCAAGGGAGCGATCGAAGGCGTGCTTGAGCATTGCCGGCTTACAGCCGACGAGCGCCAGCGCGCCCATGCGGTCAATGCGGCTCTCGCCGCAAGCGGCATGCGTGTACTGGCCGTGGCCGGGAGGGCACTCGTCGCGCCGTGCGCGGCGTATTGCGCTGACGACTTTGCCAGCAGTCATGATAGGCGGCAACAGGTTGAGCGCGACCTTGAGCTTTATGGCCTTCTCGCCTTTCATGATCCGCTTCGTCCAGAAGTGCCTCAGGCCGTTACCGAATGCCAATCTGCCGGCATCAGGTTGAAAATTATCACCGGCGATCATCCGCTCACCGCTCACGCGATTGCCGAGGCGGCCGGCATCGTGCACCGTGACGATCTGATCTTCAGCGGCACTGAGCTGGCGCAAATGGATCAGGAACATTTCGCGCTAGCTGCACGTGAAGCAGCAATTTTCGCACGTACTACTCCGGCTCAAAAGTACGCGATTGTTGATACGCTCGTCCGGGCGGGCGAGGTAGTCGCGATGACTGGGGACGGAATCAATGACGCCCCGGCGCTGCGTCGCGCGCATATTGGCGTTGCCATGGGCCAACGTGGAACCGAGGCCGCCAGAGCGGCCGCGGCTCTCGTATTGCTTGGCGACGATTTCAGCGCGCTGGTCGCCACGGTTCGGGAGGGCAGGCGTGTCTACGCGAATATTCAAAGCGCCTTCCGTTACCTGATCGGGTTTAAATTCATGCTGGTCGGACTGGCGCTGCTCGCGCCTCTTAGCGGTGTTCCGCTTTTGCTCCTGCCGGTCGATCTGGTTTGGCTGGAGCTGATCGTACACCCAGTGTCCGCGCTGGCCTTCGAAGGAGATCCGGGGCCCGAGGACATAATGCGCCGGCCACCTCGCAACCCTTCGGTCTCCATAATTGCGCTGCACGCGATACTTCGCCCGGCGCTGAGCGGCATAATCCTGACGGTGGGGGCGTTTCTCTTGTTTGTCATGCACTTGCAGGCCGGGGAAGCGTCTGCGCGTGGCGTCGCAATCGCGCTCGTGATTGTGGGCAGTCTGTTTCTAGTATGGGCTGAATTCGCTCGCGGCCATCCGTGGTGGCGCGCGCTGTTGCCCCGTTCGTTGCGGTTCTGGGCGGTTTGCGTTGCTGCGTTGATGAGCCTTATGGCCGCGATGTGGATCCCTGAAGTAGCTGCACTAGTCCAGATCGCCCCGATCTCCCTTCCGGACTGGAGTGTGCTGATTGGCATCAGCATCGTCAGCGTGGCCTGGCGGCCGCTCTTTGTCAAATCTGTTTGATGGAAGCCGCGGTGCTGAAATGTCTGTGGTATTTTCGGCTTGTGGCGTGGAGTCGGAAGCTCCCGGCGACTTCCAGCTTACTATTACAAAGAGCAGCCGTGCAGGCGCTCAGCCGGAACTGATTCAGCTTCAGCACATTGCGATGGGTTTCTGAGTACAGGCACGACACGATTAACACCGCGCGGCGATCAATCGTGATTACTTTCCGTAGTCCGCACCATTATGAAGCTGAGACCCCTATAATAGCGAGAAGACGTAGCCCCAACGAACTCGAAATGGTGGTCTCTATCGAACCATAACCGAATGTGGGGTACGAACGGAGCAATCACAAAATCTAGCCACCCAAAGTGGGGTCTGACGTCAACCTCCGCCAAGTTGCCTGGATAATACGTCCAGTGTGCCGCTGGTTGAATCGCGGCAGCAACAACGAAAATATTGGGGTCGGGAGCACAAACGAAATAATGGAAGTTGGTGATGCCTGCAGAGTGTCGGAACAAGAAGTAGCGAATGGGCAGCATTACTGCAGGCCCGGCGTATGTGTTGGGCGGGAAGCTGAGTTTCGTGCTTTTGACCTTCGCGTGAGCATCGTCGTAAATCGTGCATGAAGCGCTGCCATTTACAAAATTGGCTTCGTTCACCCGATCCAGCGAGCCGTTCCGATAAAAGAAGGTATGCTTGTATTTGAGCAATTCTGGTAATTTGGCACCAGCACCTAGCTTCAACCAATCTTCATCGATGTCATAATCTCCATTAGTGAATCGATAATTCCCCCTTAGTATGATCTGGGTAGTCGCTGGTCTGATTATCTGAAAATTGGCTTTACCGATTACAGTCGAGCCGTCTGCGCTCAGTAGCTTGAAATGGGTCTCCTGCGCATAAAGTGAAGGCGCACCTGTCACGGAAGTCATAGACAACGCACAGAACATTCCAACCCAGCTCAACATAAGTACGACGGCCACCTATAACATTTACCACAGCAAAAATGTGTTGCGTATGGCTGGCAACGAGCTAACCACACGGGCGCGACTGAGGAGGGTAGGAAACAAGTGTCGAGCGAGGCAGTAGCTTACAATCGAGCGATCTACCCGTTTGCGGTAGCTGGCACCTCCTGTTCTTGAGCCCGCACTTGGCCAGCGAAGGGCGGCTGCTCGATTGTTTCTTCTGCCATAGTTAACGACGTCCATTTCAGGAAACATCGGCCAGAACTGCTCCTTCTGCCATGGTACGAAGAGCTGGTTCATCGAGGCTAACGTTCATCCGTCTCCAAGTTCATCAGTGTATAGAATGCCAGCGGCCCTCGTCCTGGCCGTGTGGTGATGGCGAGCAATGAGCATACGTGCGTTGGAAAAAATCATAGCGCATCTGAATTGGAGCACACTTCGAAACCAAGGCCGGTGGAGACTTAAGTCGCTGACACAGTGCGTGAACGCGGGATATCTATTCACGGATCAGAGGAGCGAAACCCATTGGCTGCCACGGCGGGCGATCCTGCAAGGGGCCACCATGAGTATGACAAGAACTGTGCCATTTGCCATAGTCTCGACGACAGCGGCCGCAACGAGCCGTAACGAACTTCACCCCCGTGGCTTGGCTGACCGGAGAGACTCAACGGATGTCGGACGCGGAATTCTCGGTTGGCAAGCCTCCACCCTTCCACTCGGGGTAGCCGTCTTCTAGCCGGAAGGCCTTGAAGCGGCGCTTGCGCAGCGTGGTCACTGCCGCAACGACTAAACGCAGTAGCGTCTGCGGCAATAGGCGACGATTCCTGGTCACGAGGAAGTTCGCGAAATCGGTGCTTAAGCTCGTTTAACGCAGATTGATCGCGCCGTGCAAATGGCGGCGGCAAACTCCTCCTGAGGGCGAGTGTCGATCATCGTGTCCGCCGAATGGCGGCTGATACGCCGCTCGTATTGGCCTCAAAATGCTGGTTATTTTTCACATAGGCGCTTCATCGGTTTCGATGAAGCGCCTACGCCGCTGGCCGTGTTTTTCTGAAGCCCGATCACGGGATCAGATTGGCCGAGGTTACATTGACGACTCCCCCGCCGGAACTAAAGTCACTGGCTAATGGCCTGAGCGGAGTGGCAATCGCCACCTGCTGGGTGGCCACGACCGAACCATCAATTGAAAACACTACATCATTGTTCGTCCAGTCGATTCGATATGTGTGAGGTACACCGAACCATTGACCAGGAATCAGCTCGTCGATGGCGTTTCCTGCGTCATCCCTGGTTCTGGCATAGAGTTGCCCCCCTTGATTGGTGCTGAAAATCATCCACGGACCAGAGTTGTAATCGACACCGAAACCCAGGTGCTGCGAGGGATCGCCGCTCAAGGTCGCGGCGAATTCGACTGATTCTCCTGGTCCGTACACTTGGTTGCTGCCTGCCTGCGCACCATCAAGGGTCAGACCACTGTCACCTACGATTGCTGTTCCTGTTGAAGCATAGGCTCCGCTGAACCATCCGGGGGGCAGCGATGAAGCCGCAAAGTTGATCGCAAAAACAGGGTTGCTTAACCTCAGTGAGGTTATGGTTACGTTTCCTGCCCCAACGCTTAGATCGCTGATTAGCGGCCGGAGGTTCGTCCCGATTGTCGCCGCGCTCCCCGCGACGATGACCTGATCGATCCAAAAAGTCGCGTTGGTTGGGGTCCAATCGATTCTGAAGCTGTGAGGGGAACCTGACCACGCGCCTGTTATGGGAATATCAATAGCCTGTCCGGATAGCGTGTTGGTTCGGGCGTAGAGATCTCCATCGTTGTAAGTACTGAAGATCACCCAAGGTGCGGCAGTATAGTCCATTCCGAAGCCGATGTGCTGCCAAGGATCGCCACTAAAGGTTCCGACGAATTCCAGGGTTTTCCCAGCAGAAAACAGGGCATCGGTTCCGACCCGAGCACCGTCAACCGTCAACAATCCATCGGCCACAGTCGCGGAACCACCCGCGCCCCATATAGAGCTCGACCATCCGGCCGGCAGCTCGGAGCCGCTCAAATCAGCAGCGAGCACCGGCGTCGTCATCGTGATTGAACTCATCAGGAGCTTGCCCCCGCCGGCATTGAGGTCGCTAATCAGAGGTCTAAGACTCGCAGTGACGGCCAGTGCGTGGGTGGCAACCACCGAGCCGTCAATCGAGAAGACGACGCTGCCCTCAGTCCAATCAATTCTGTACAGATGTGGCGCGCCCAAGTACACTGCGGACAGCGGCGTATCGATTACCCCGCCCGAGCCTGTATTGGTACGCGCATAGAGCTGACCACCCTGAAAAGTGCTGAAGATGACCCACGGACCGGCATTATAGTCAGTGCCGAAGCCGATATGTTGCCATGCGTCGCCGCTAAAAGTTGCGGTGAATTGAAGCGAACACGGCGGACTATAGAGTGCGTTGGTTCCGACGCGAGCACCATCTGTTATCAGGTTGCCAGCCACGATGTTTGCAGCACCTCCTGGCGACCACGGAATCGTAAACCAATCGGCCGGTAAATTTGGCGCGCCAAAAACGACTTCCCCCGACGATTTTCGCGGCAAGCCAAAAAGCATCAGGAGAGTCAAAATCGCAATAGTAGAAGAAAGAAAATAAGCAGGATGCTGAGCGCGGTCACTCGCCTGACAGTTTGACATCGGACTCATGCGGACCCCCGGGTACGGCCTTAAAGCGCGTCGTTAAGGTGTGTCGATGAGCGCACCAGGCCTGATGTTGTCGAGAACCGAATGTTAGCATTACTCGATTGAGGCGAGCAAACTAAAAGCCATGCGATGCAAACTATTAGTCATAGCCGATAGTCGTAGTCGAGCTTGTCCAGAAGTGCTCGATGCTAAACGAGCAGGATAGCCCTCAACTAGTTCGATTATAAAGCACAAGCATCAGTCTCTTGGTGTGCCCAGATCAGCGGCACTTGATTGGGGTGAGGGGGAGTTTCAGGTGAAGCCAGTCACGAATTGGTCGGCCCGATAAACCCAGGGCAGCTAACCTGGAGAGGGACTATCCGCCGCCAGGCTCCGCCAGCCGGCTCGGCTACTTATCCTGCGTTGTCAATTCGACTGCAGCACCACTGAGCACCGCTGGAACTCGCAACACGCGTCGCACAGCAACTGCGGCAGCAACACCGATCGCGAGCCCGCATAATGCGGCCGCGGTCATAGGCGTGAGGCCACCAACCCATGAAATCATTAGGCAAACCACCAGCGAAACGCTTAGGCGCCACCAGTCCACGCGAGTCCGCCATCCGAGCGAAACGCCACCGCCGCCGGTCAGAAACAAAACGGCAACGCGAATGCAAGGAGGCACGATAATCTGCAAATCGAAGGCGTCGAAACTGCTCCCTCGAGCAACTGTGAGCCCACGCCGGATCAATGCAGCATGCAGGACCTCTATCATACCGACAATGTCCGGAGGTTCTGCCTCTCCGTGGGGCACCAGCTGCGCCGAGGTCGGCGACCGCTCCACCAGCGGAATGGTCCCGGTCAATCTGGTCGATGCAGACTCACCAGCGCTAGAAGCATCAGGCACGAATCTCCATTTCACCCACTCGCGTTCGCCACTGCGTAACAGCGGTCCCAGCACCCATAAGGCACTCAAAATGAGTTTGCTGGCGAAGCCCGCGGGTTTTCCCTCAGATCGCAGCGCTCCGGCTACCGCGCACACGAGCGTGACGACCAGTCCAGCGATGCCCAGAAAGCCGAAAATGCGATTGAAATTGCCCGCCAGGGCCAGCAAGACGGCAATCACGATCCAGTTAACCGTCAGCGGCAACTGTGCGGCCATCGGCAGGGGCAAGCGCGGATAAATCGTCTGGAACAAGCCACGCCCGTACGCACCGTAGTAGATGCGCGAGCCGGCGCCGAACCAATGCGCAAACCACTCCGAGTCAGCGTAAATCGAGTCCTGGCGGTACGGGTATTTGCGAAAAAGCATACCTTCGGCGTGCCCATAGCCCCGCTGTTGCTTTAGGTAAGCGGCAATCGTCGAACGCCGCTCATGCAGGACGATTGCCCCAGGCGCGTAGGCCAGAGTCAAATCCGCATCGCGCAGACGGTAGGAAAAATCCACGTCGTCTCCCGCACTGGTGAAGACCGGATCAAACTGCTGGCGGGGACCAATCTTAGTTTTGTCCACCGCCATATTGCATCCACATAATTGTGCAAGATCCTGGTCGCCCAGACGAACCTCCTGAGCTTGCCCTGGGGCGGCAGCGATTGCCGCCGCCAAGGCTGAGGTCGGTTGGGGTGCGAAGCTCTGCCCACCGGCGGCAGCGGCATTGCGCTGAGTGATGGTTTCGGCGAGGTGGTACAGCCAATCCCTCTCAGCTTCCGCATCGGCATCAATGAAAGCAACGAGGCGGCCTTGAGCCGCCGCCAATCCAGCGTTACGCGCCGAGGCCAATCCGCGATGGGGCAATCTGAATGTTCGCACTCCGGCCGATTCGGCGATGGCCGCGGTGGAATCCGTCGAACCATCATCAATCACCGTGATCTCGTAATCTGTGTAGTTGAGCCGCTTGAGCGACTCGATACATCGTGCAATCGTGCGCGCGGCATTATAAGCTGGCACGACAATGGACGCGCTAGGCGCCGCGGTTAGCGCAGGTGGGAGAACGTTCTCAAAAATCTGTCGGACAGCTGCAAAGGATGGTTTCGGTGCTCGCTCGCGGTTGGTAATGCCGAAAGCCCAATCGGTTATTTCGTTACCCCCGGTAAACCACTCGTCCGTAAACGCGAAAATCACCACACCCGACAGCCCCAGTTCCAGTGCGGCCCGCGATTGCCAGCTGAGCAACTCGGCCTGGTGTTGCTCGCCCTCGCGAATCGTGTCGATACCTGTCTCGCTCAATAGCAGCGGGCGTTGACCGGTAATGGCCATCAGATGAGTCAGATAACGGCGGAAATCGGTTTCGCGATGCAGATAGACATTGAAGCTCACCAGGTCAAGAAAGCTGAGGTCGAGATATTCGGCCGAGGGATAATTGGAATAGGTAAAGAGACCCCCCGGGTCGAGTTCCTTGCCGATTTCGTACAAGTCCGCCAGGAACCGGCTGATCGGACCGGGACCATGCCAGCGAACCGTATCGGCACGAATCTCATTGCCCAGACTGTAGGCGAAGATCACCTCCTTGAATTGACGCAGTGCGGCAATTTCCCGGCGGGCAGTGTTGCGAATATCACGAGCCATTTGGGGTGAATCCAAAAAATTCAGCTGCATCGGCCAATAGAATCCGGCCATCAGCCGCAGCTCGAACTTGGCGGCCAGTTCAAGCATCCAGGGCGGAGTCATCACATAGGTGCGCAAAACATTGACGCCAAGGGCGCGCATCAAAGAAAAATCGGCTGCAACCCGCTCTGGTTCCGGGTACGGTTCACCTCGGGAATTCGCCGCAAAGGGACCATACGAGACGCCGCGCGCGAAAAACTTTTGCCCGTCGCGATAAATGTACTTGCCTTGTACAGTCAAACGGCCCATCGCTGAAAGCTAAGCGCAAAAACTGTAGTCAGGCAACTTTCGCATTTCACCGTATGCAATTTGTCATAAAGCGGTGGGATATCCTGTCGAATATGCACATCCCCCTTGCCGGACTCTCGCGGTGCCGATATGATTCCGTTTTGCTCGAATTGCTTCTCCCCGTGCAGTTTAGCTAACGGAATTGCCTTCATGGAGCAGGGCCGGTGTGGTTACCCTCTCGCTCTTGGGTATCTCCATAATTAGCCTATCAGGGCGGGCACAAACTGAGTTAAATCACCGGGTTCGTCCGCCGTGCGGGGAATAACCTCTCTCTCTAGACGACGCTGACGTGGAATTTCACTATGGTAAGTAGGCACGCGGGGAAAATCGTGGTGATGCATTTGGCGGGACGGTATCCACTCGCGGGAGTGATGTGGCAGCTGCTTCATCATCTGATAGGTCTTCGCCAGCTTGGGTTTGACGTTTACTATATCGAAGATAACGATGGTGCATGGGTCTACGACCCACGCGACAACAACGTTACTATAGATCCTGCGCGCAATATCGAGCTATTGGCTAGCGTCCTTGAGGCTCACGGATTCAAGGATCGCTGGGCCTTCTTCTTTGATTCCGAACGTCGCCAGCACTTTGGGATGAACCCGAAGCGATCGACCGATTTGATTGCGGAGGCGGACGCGGTTATCAATCTCTGCGCAGCAATGCGGCCTCGCGATGAACATGTGCGCAACCGATGCCTGGTATACCTGGAAACGGATCCTGGCAGCGACGCGATTACCACACCGGACGCTCTCGCCGCCCACAAGCTGCATTTTACTTATGGCTACAACATCGGAGCACCTGACTGCATACTTCCCGCTGGCGGCTTTACTTGGCACCCCACGAGACCACCAGTGTTGCTTGACTACTGGCGTCCAAGTTCGAACCTAGATGTAGCGGCCGCATTTACAACCGTGGGAACATGGCAGAACAAAGGTCATGATATCCAGATTGATGGCCAAACTTACCACTGGTCCAAACACTTCAATTTTCGCAAGCTGCTAGACGTCCCGCGCCGCTCAGGACAGAAATTTGAACTGGCAACCGATTTGAACTCTGGTCCGGATTACGAGCAGGCGCTGGCTGGCGGTTTTAGCATCAGGTCGGCACTTCCGATTTCGCTTAACATCGAGACCTATCGGGAATACATTTCCTCGTCGCGTGGAGAGTTCACGGCAGCGAAAGATAGATATGTACGTACTCGTTCCGGATGGTTCAGTGATCGGTCGGTCTGCTATCTGGCCGCCGGGCGGCCGGTTATAACTCAGTATACCGGTTTCGAGAAATTCATTCCGACCGGCGTCGGCCTGCTGGGCTTCAACGATGCCGAAGAAGCCGTGGAGGCGGTCCGTTCGGTGAACTCCGATTATCCCCGCCATTCGCGAGCTGCGCGCGAGATTGCCTGTGAGTATTTCGATGCCATGAAGCTGCTCGACGAAATTGCTCAAATCGCCGGTCTTTAGTCGACTAGTGTGAGCGATTTGCCGGTTGCTGAGCGCAAGCTCTCTAGCCTCACATGCCAGTGGACGGTATTGCACGGGATGCTCGCTCGATGGTTTGACGTGCACACGACCGTACTTGGGCGATGACCATCGTTGAGTATTGGACGGTAACGCTAACTGTGGGTCGGCGGTAGTGGGCGATT
This sequence comes from Candidatus Binataceae bacterium, assembly GCA_024281015.1. GTDB lineage: Bacteria > Desulfobacterota > Binatia > Binatales > Binataceae > JAMXLL01. The sequence goes on along the minus strand of JAMXLL010000108.1, from coordinate 9,604 downwards.
GTCACGACCTATGCCTACAACCGCGCCGCTGCTTTGCCCGCGCGGGCCAGGAGCTGAGGCGCCATTAGCCGTTCGCAGCAGCCTGAAAACTTATCCGTCGGACCGCGCCATCTGAGCTCTTCGACGTCTCGAAAAAGTCGTGCATCCGTCCGAAGCGTGGCCAGCGTTTTGAACAGCAAGGCACGATCGCGATGCTCGCCAAGAACATGCGAAGGGAAGTCCTCGATGGGGCCATAGCTTGCCAGGAGACGAGCCGCACCTTTAGGGCCAATGCCAGCAATGCCCGGATATCCGTCCGCCCTGTCACCCACAAGTGCGAGATAGTCCGGTATCAGGGCCGGGCTGACGCCAAACTTCGCCTTTATGCCTTGTGCATCCCTGATGGTCGTGCTCCTTCGGTCCACCTGCACGACGCGATCCTCAGAGACGCACTGCCCGAGATCTTTGTCGGGTGTCCAAATGCATACCTTCGTGACGCGGCTATCCTGCGAGGCAATGAAAGCCGCCGAGGCCAGAGCATCGTCCGCTTCGAGATCGACCATCGGCCACACCACAACCCCCATGGCGTCGAGCATCTCCTCCAGCGGCTCAAACTGCGATAATAGTGCCGGCTCGATGCCCTCGCCCGTTTTGTACCCGCTCCAGAGTTCGTTGCGAAAGGATTCGATGACATGATCGGTTGCGACTGCCAAGTGCGTTGCTCCTTGTTCGATCATCTGAAGCACGCTGCCCAGCACCCCAATTACAGCGCCGAACAGTAGCTCTCGGCCGTTTGAGCTACGAACGGGGCCATAGTAATGACGGAAGAGCTCATAAGTTCCGTCTATCAGGTGAAGGATCATGAGCGGATGCTGGCTAGCAGCTACCGGTCCCGGCGTGCGGGTAAGATGTTACCCTATTCAAGCGCGCCTTCCTTCCAGGCGCGTTGCAATATCTCGTCTACCGTCTGTTCCGAGGTCTGATTAGAGTTGTCGAGCCACAACCCGATTCCGCTCAGCGTCGCGCGCATTGCACGATCCAGGATAGGCGACCATGGTTCGAAGACGTTCTTGTTCGGCCGCGCTTCATTCCGGCGCTTTACGATCTCAAGCGAGGGCGCGAGGTTGATTAACAGCAGCGGGCGGTTCTTGATATCGGAACGGAAGTGTTCAAGCCGGCCAACAACGATCTCTGCTATCGCAACTGAGAATCCGGCCTCGAAGAAGCTGTCTGCAAGTTGCGAAGCGACCTTTGCACGCAAGCGCAATTGACGTTCGGCCTCAGGGGACAGTGGAGGCTCGAGCGGAGCAGCGCCGGAGACAACCAGCCGCAACAGATCGTCGGCGTCGACACAAGCACCGCACTCGAAACGGCGGGCCAAAGCGCGAGCTACGGTGCTTTTGCCGGCGCCTTGTGTTCCGTTGATGAGGAAGATCGCTGGCTTGCTGTGGGCAACCAACCGCTTTAGCACGGCATACAGTGTCGGCCCCGATAGCGGTTAACGATGGGTCTCGGCGGCCTAAACAGATGACTCAAATCAAGGCCGGTAATTCGGCGCTTCTTTTGTCACAACAACGTCGTGAACATGACTTTCACGGACACCCGCGTCGGTGACTCGAATAAATCTGGCACGGTTGCGCAATTCGGCCAAATTGGCGGCGCCGATGTAACCCATGCCGGCCTGCAGACCGCCGATGAGTTGCTCGATATTCGACGCGAGCGCGCCGCGATGGGGTACGCGGCCCTCGATGCCTTCCGGCACGATCTTACCCTCGGGGACCTCTTCCTGACCGTAACGATCACGCATCCGCTCGCCCATCGCGCCCAGCGAACCCATGCCGCGGTAGAGTTTATAAGTCCGCCCCTGGTAGAGGATGGTCTCGCCGGGACTCTCCTCCGTACCAGCGAACAAAGATCCGATCATTACGGTCGAGGCACCGGCGGCGAGCGCCTTGGTAATGTCGCCTGAAAAGCGGATGCCACCATCGGCGATTATCGGAATGTTTCGCTCGGCAGCCACGCGCGTGCAATCAAGTATCGCGGTAATCTGGGGGACACCGACGCCCGATACCATTCTGGTTGTACAGATTGACCCGGGGCCCATGCCTACTCGCAACGCATCGGCGCCCGCTTCGCTGAGGGCCTTGGCGGCTTCTTGAGTAGCGATACTACCGGCGACAACGTCTATGTCGGGGCATTCGCGTTTGGTCGCCATCAATGCATCGATAACGTTACGGGAATGCCCGTGCGCAGTGTCGACGCAAAGCACATCCACCCCCGCCTTGCGCAAGGCGGCGGCGCGTTCCTCGCGTTCGGGCCCGACCCCAATTGCAGCGCCGACACGCAAGCGCCCCATCGAGTCTTTGCTGGAAAAAGGATGGCGGGTGGCCTTATCCATGTCCTTGACCGTTATCAGGCCACGCAGGCGATTGTGCACGTCAACCAGCGGCAATTTCTCGATCCTATGCTGCTGAAGAATTTCCTTGGCCTCATCGAGACTGATACCGGGCCGTGCGGTGACTACCTTCGTGGTCATGACTTCTCGAACTGGCCGGCCGAGCCGTCGTTCGAAACGCAAGTCGCGATTGGTCAGGATGCCGACCAGATGCTCCTCTTTGACCACTGGCAATCCAGAGATGCCGTGTCGTTCCATTATCGTCAGCGCGTCGCCGATTGGCTGCTCAGGGTGGACAGTGATGGGATCAGCAATCATGCCGCTTTCAAACTTCTTCACCGCAGCAACTTCGGCAGCCTGTCGCTCGACCGGCAGGTTTCGATGGATGAAGCCAATACCACCCAGTTGTGCGATAGCAATTGCGGTCCGTGATTCCGTGACCGTGTCCATCGGGCTTGACACCAGCGGAATACGCAGCCGGATTCGTGCGCTTAGCACCGTCGAAACATCGCAACTCGAAGGTAGCAAGTCCGACATCTGCGGCAGCAGAAGCACATCATCAAACGTCAGGCCTTCGCGGAGCTGCTCGTACGACATCGTGCCTCTCCCGATTAACCAAAGGTCCGCACATCACATGCGGGTAGATGCTGATGGGAACCAAAAACGCTCGCTGGGTGGGCCATACTTATAAGTAACAGATGCACTGGTGCAGGGCAATTATGAGCGGGGAACCTTCGCGCCACGCCTTTCGATGCGTTATGCCTACGGGCCAAGGGCAGGCTCTAGAACGTCCTTTGCCTGGGTGCGCCGCGCACGTTTACGATTGCCCGATACTGAAGGAATAGATTGCGCGAATGTTCACGTCTGAGCTCCCACCTGCCTGAGAGTACTATGCCTCCGGCTCGCCGCTGTTCGGTTCATCGTAAAGTAGCAGGACCTCTTCGCCCAAGCTCTGAACCAGGAAGCGCTGCATGTGAGCGATGCTTCGTTCCAATGCACGGCCCGCGATTAGCCAGTGACCGCGAGCGGGCAAACTTATGAAGCACGCGTGGATTTTGGCGGCGAGCCGTTCTGCTTCGCGCCAAGGAGCGAATGAGTCGGTTTCACCAGCGATAATCATTCGCGGCGCCTGGTGCTCCTCCAGTTTGACAATGCCGCGCGCAATCTCCATCACAGCGGAGGTATCCATCGGTCTGAGAGCCTTGATGAGAGCTTCACGCTGAAAGGGTTCCGCGTCCGAAACCAATTCGAGCATTTTACGCCGCGTTGGCAATACGGCCGTTCGGGAACGCCAGAATGCCCAGCGGTTGCGCTGAATGAGCAATGGAGAATTGACCCCCGGTATCAACGGCGCAAGTGCGACGCCCGCACGCACCGGCGGAGCTTCCGCCAGCTTCAAGGCAAGCAAGCCGCCCAGTCCGTGCCCGGCGGCCACGATATCCGAGCCGATTGTGGCTAGCGAGCGCCTAAGGCAGTCGGCCAGTACGGCGAATGAACTCGCGCCGACCTGACCTCTCACGAGCGTCCGCGTCAACAATGGCTCGATATCAACGAGGTAGACTTCCCAACCCCGGCCGATCAGGTGACCAGCCATTATCGTCAGGTGACGTGGGGCAGTGAATAACTCGGGAAGAATAACGATCGGCCAGGCAAACTTCCGAATTTGCGGCCGTTCCAGTTGGGCACGGAACCCTCCCAGCGCTACATCCATATGGCACCGCAGTGAGTTAAATAATCAACACCGATGCCATCGGCTGGGAGAACTTTCAATCGTGGTGGGCTGCTGGAGGTAGTAAGAGAAAAGGCCCCCTTTCTTCAAGGGGGCCTTTCTCGTCTGACGGGGCTATAAACCCCGGCTCATCTCAGCAGCAAGCCCGGCATCGTTCGAAAATTGCCTTTCCTAGCTCACCGAAAGGCAAAAACCTGGTTTATTTACTTCTTTTTGGTGGTTTTCTTGGTGGCTTTCTTTTTCATAGTACTTTTTAGCCTGGGTTTAGATTTAGTAGCCGCCTTACCGGGCTTCTTCATTGCTGGCATTCTCATTCCTCCTCTTTATGCTGTTGCTGCCGGACGAGCATCAGAACCGCTGGCCTAAGCCTCCACTGGTTGCAATTATAGAAATGTGTTATGTGCAAAGCAAGCGGTTCTGACTAGATTTAGAAAGAAATTCTAAATGCGCAGAATCCCTCTTCGCGCCTCATATTTTCGTTTTTAAAATATTGTTCAGACATAAGCGCGATTGAATCTAAACCACTACCGATTTACGGTTATTCCGATGGCTCACGTAAGCGCGGGTCTGCGCCGCCAATGGCCCAGTCTAATACTCGCGATGCTTCTGGTCGGATTCGTCGCCGATGGCCTATGCGGCTCGTTCGGGTTAAGGGATTTGCTGGTTCTTCGCCAGCATAGTGCCGGGTTGGAGAATGAGCGCGAAAAACTGCTTCTGGACAATAATGCGCTTCGAAACCGCATAGCGAAGCTTAAGTCCGACGACGTTTACCTCCAGCAGCTCATTCGTCAGGAGCTTGGTTATGCCCGCCCAGGCGAGACGGTTTATCGCTTCGCAAACCCGGACTAGTTGCACAGACGTTAGTTTGGTAATTCGTGGGCGGCAGCATGCCGGCCCGCAGAGTTAAAAGAGTTTGCGCGACAAGAATCCATAATCGCGTGCTGTGCGTTCCAAATCATCGCGGAACTCTGGATGGGCAAGGTTTATGAGCGCCCGCGCGCGCTCCGGTACTGACTTTCCTTTGAGATTTGTCAGGCCGTACTCGGTCACTACATACATTACGTCGGTTCGTGGGGTTGTCACGACGTTCGAGTCCGCCAGGCGTGGAACGATGCGGCTATCACGCCGCCCGTTTCGCTCGTATGTTGAGGACATGCATAGAAAAGCTTTGCCGCCCCGCGACGCGTAGGCACCGCGCATAAATTGCAATTGTCCTCCGGTACCGCTGATCTGCCGCAGCCCAGCCGATTCTGCACAGGCCTGACCGGTCAAGTCGATCTGGGCGGCGTTACAGATCGAAACTGCACGCTCATTTTGCATAATTCGATGCGGCAAGTTGGTGTAGTCAACCGGTCCGGCGAAACAGGCCGGATTACGGTCGAGAAATTCATACAGCTGCGAAGAACCAGCGGCAAAACAGTAGGTCATCTGGAAACGATCCAACGTCTTGTGAGCACCCGTTATCTTGCCTGCCTGGTAAAGCTTCATCAGCGAATCGACAAACATTTCCGTGTGGACCCCAAGATCCTCGACCGGCGAGTTGACCAGCAGTTCGCAAACCGCATTGGGCATTGCGCCGATCCCGACTTGCAGGCAAGCACCGTGTTCGATTTCCTGGGCAATGATCCCGGCAATTTTCTGCTCGATTTGACCGGCTGCGGGATAAGGCAGTTCCGGCAAGCTTCCTTTCCCTCCCTCGATTACTAAGTCGACATCGTTTATCCGCACGCCATTCTCAACACCATAGACATAGGGCATGCTCTCGTCGGTTTCGACAATCACAAGGCGCGCTTTTTCGGTGAGGGCCTTCTGATAAGTCACTGCCCCGCCAAAATTGAAGAAGCCGTGAGCGTCGAGCGGCGCGGTCTTGAGAACAGCGACATCTACCTCGACAAAGCGGCGGTAATAATCCGGCGCTTCACCGAAATTCATTGGAATGTGATGGCACAGGCCGCGATCGTGCATTTTGCGCTCAAGGCCAGAGAAGTACCAGGAAAAGTACTGAAGGTGCCGGGCCTGGGGGTCGGCCTCCACCGTGGCACGGGGCCGGAGCGCCAGGCATCCGCGCAGCTTTACCCCTTCGAGCGTATTGATCCGGCCGGCCAGCGCCTGATCGAAGAGATCCGGCTGACCGAGGCCGAAGCCGTAGTCGAGCCAGTCGCCCGATTTCACAACCGCCGCCGCTTGTTCAGCAGAAACCGTCTTGCGCTTAAGTTCTGAAAGGAATGAGTTCGTCATGAATTTCTCACTGATGCGAAATGCGCCGGTCAGCCCAGCGCAATACCTGGCAATCACACTAAGATAATCGAGACCACGGCGACGAAACGCTTGACTGCTGCGTTCGCATAAGGTTTCTTCATCGCGCGAAGCAAATCAATGACAATTGCTGAATCTCTGCAACAGGCACGGCCGGCAAATCAAGTGGGACGTGCAGCGCTCGGCGTAGTGTTCGCCACTGTGTTCATTGATCTGCTCGGCTTTGGAATAGTCATTCCATTTCTACCATTATATGCGGCGCAGCTGCACGTCGACACGTTGGGTATCGGGCTGATTCTTGCCAGTTATTCCTTGATGCAATTGCTGTGCGCTCCACTGCTCGGCAGCCTGTCAGACCATTACGGCCGCCGTCCTGTTATCATGCTGGGCTTGTTAGGTTCGTCGATCGGCTATGCGATTTATGGGTTTGCCAGCTCGTTTGTCCTGTTACTCATTTCCCGGGCCGTGCACGGTGCATGCGCAGGGACGGTTGGCGCGGCGCAGGCCTATGTGGCGGATGTGACGAGCGAATCCGAACGGGCACACGGAATGGGAATGATCGGTGCGGCGTTCGGGCTGGGGTTCGTATTGGGGCCCGGTCTCGGCGGCTTGCTGGGGCATTCCGATTTGCGCATACCGGTGTTTTTTGCTGCGCTGCTGACGCTCATCAACCTGATCTTTGCAAGCGTTGCACTGCCGGAATCACGCCGGCCGGCCCGCACCGCAAATCTAACGTGGAGGGCGGTCGCCGCGCCGTTGGTAAAGCTGCCGCACCAACTGACAAGGCATCGTGTATCGCGTCTATTCACCATCGCCTTTCTAGGGACCTCGGCTATGGCGGCATTCGAGACCACATTCGCTTTAATGGTGTCGGTCGTCTATGGCTATGGTGCCCGTGGAATCGGCGAATTGATGGCTTTCGCAGGCCTGGTACAGGCATTCACTCAAGGCTATCTGCTGCGCAAAATCGTAGCGCGTCAGGGTGAGCGGAGGCTCATACATGCCGGGATGCTGGCCTTTGCGGCCGCTATGGCGCCCATGGCGAGCTTGTCCAACCGCGGATTGCTGTGGCTGCTACTCGGGGTTTTGTCGCTGGGTTATGGACTGGCTAGCCCCTCTGTTGCGAGCCTGATTTCGCGGGGTACCGAGCATTATCTTCAGGGCGAAATTTTTGGAGTGAATCAATCCGCGCTTTCGTTAGCGCGCATCTGTGGTCCCGTGCTAGCTGGTCTCATTTACCAGAGACTCGGGCCGGAGGCGGTGTATGTTGCGGGGGCAGCAACAGCGTTAGTGACGCTCGCGCTTGCGCGCAGGATTGAAATGCCCGTGACCGCGGTGGCTGCCTGAGAACGAACTTGCTGGGAAATTAGCTCGCGACCACGCTGGGTTTCAGGAGCGCCGGGCTCGGTTTCGAAGTAGAGTAGTGTTGAGAAATTTGCAAATCGTCGAAACCTGGAGTCGTGAGTCTCCATAGATGGAGAGATCGTCACGCTGAACTGGGTATTAGTTTTCCACATCTTCGGCATCGTGTTCTGGGTCGGAACCCTGCTTTTAGTAAGCAGCATGATGGGCTTGGTGGCAGATGAAGTGGGTGTGGCCAGAGAGCGAATCATCGTGCTTGCCCGACGCTTGCTGTTGGTTAGCGCCAATGTTGGGGCGGCGGTCGCGATAATTTTCGGGATCCTGGCGATCCTCGCCGAACCCTGGGTGCTGGCCCGCGGCTGGTTGCACCTGAAACTGCTGCTCGTCTTGAGCTTGGTGGTGGTTCATTTTCGCCTATACCAGCGCATTTGCGCGCTTGAAGAGGGGCCGCTCAACGCAACCCGTCGTGAATTTTCGATTCTGCACGGGCTGGTTAGTCTGCTGCTCCTGGGGGCGCTGATGCTGGTGTTCCTAAAACCGTTCTGAGCTCGAACGTCACGCCTGGAGGATTCGAAGTGAAATTCGGGTTGCTGACTCTGTTTGATCATTACGCTGAAGATTGCTCTGAAGAACAGTACTACAAGAACTTCTTTGAGGAAGTGAGCTGTGCTGAGGAATCGGGGTTCGATTCGATCTGGCTCGGCGAACACCACTTTTGTCGCTACATCTGCCCGGCGCCGCAGATCGTCGCCGCGGCGGTCGCCCAGCGTACCAAGCGGCTGCGGATCGGTACCGCGATCGCGCTCCTTCCGCACCACGATCCGATTCGGCTGGCGGAAGATTATGCGCTGGTAGACCTGTTAAGTGGCGGTCGGCTGGATTTCGGTGTTGGCCGCGGCTTTATCAAGGCCACGTATGACGGGTTTAACCAATCCATGGATGAAAGCCGTGAGCGCTTCAATGAGAGCCTCGAGTTGATCGAGCGGGCATGGCAGCAATCGACTTTTTCCTACCAGGGCAAATTCTATCGGGCTCACGACGTCAGCATCCTGCCGCGGCCCCTGCAGAAACCTTCACCGCCGATCTTCATGGCGGCTGCGCTCAGTCCGGAATCATTCGTCGCGGCCGGTGAGAAGGGTCACTCGATCCTGCTGGCGCCTTTTTTCCAATCACGCGGCGTGCTGAAGGAGAACATTCAGCTCTATAAGGAAACATTGACGCGGTGTGGCTACTCGCCAGAAAAACTCGAGGTTGTCGCCGGCTACCATAGCTTCGTTGACGAAACGCCGGAACTCGCCTGCCAGAAATGGGAATCCCATTATATGCGCTACATGCATTTTGTCGGCTCCCTCATCAGCCCAGGCGAATACACCACTCCTCAATATCAGGCATGGCGTCACTCAGGTGAATCGTTGCAGCAGATAACGTGGGAGCGGATGTATCCTACCCAGGTACTCTGCGGTGATCCGGCGCAGTGCATCGAACGGGTTGCGCTGATGCAGGAAGAGTTTGGCGTAAGTCATTTCTTTGTGTACATGGATCTCGGCGGACTTGCTCATCGCCAGGTGCTGCAATCAATCGAGCGCTTTGCGACAAGAGTGATACCCTGCTTTCGCTGAGTCGCAGTGGTGAGATCCCGACAATGCGGAGCCGTCAGCTATGCGGCCTGCTTTCAATTTATAGGATGTTGTTTTCGTTCGGCACAAAATTGGGCTTGCCTCGGCGTCCTGATTAGGTTATCCCAAAGCGCGACCAGAGGATTCGACTCGGGGTGGGTGTGAAGTATTCGCGCGGGAGATGGGTATGGGCAGCACTGCTGGGTTGGCTGCTGATCGTGCCGGCAGGGCTGTTGCTGAGCGGTCGATCCCGCGTGTTGTCTCAAA
>JAMXLL010000107.1 GCA_024281015.1 Candidatus Binataceae bacterium | reverse complement strand
CACCTCTTGTTCGGAAATAACCTCGGCTGCCACTTGCTCCAGCTTAGAGCCTGCAATCCGGTCCAGAACCTCGTTCATCGTCTCCTGGATACGCGTATTCGGCCGGTGGAACCGGCGAGTAGCTTTGGATGCAAGCTGGCAGAGCATATAACGATTTTGTAATGTATGTAAAGCCTCGAAAACCTTATCGGAACGCATGGGTCACCTTTCTCCTTACTTCCCCCCGCGCCCATCCGGCACGACGTTCCCAGTATCGCCGGGAAACAAATTCTCCGGATGAGTTCGAGCCGGGTGACTTCCCGTCATTCGAAAACCCGCCGCCTTCAGGTTCAAGGCCGGGTGTCGGGGAGAGTGTGGTCTAACGCAATGATAATAGATGCCGAAGTACTTTCAGAAGTTGCAGTTTTCTGCCGCCCAGATTATCCGACCGTGGCGGCTGCCATCCGGCACCTTGCTCTTTTTACGCGAATCGCCGTCCCGAGGCAAGTAAAATCCGCGTTAAGCACTCCTGAGCGCGACCATTTAGAATCAACAGCTTAGCTTTTTACTCCTGATCGATGAACACGACGCCGCTAATCTCCGTCCCCAGCGCCTTTGCGCATTTTTGCGCCTCCTCGACTGTTTCAGCGTAGCAATTCGCCTTTTTGGCCCGGTTCAAAGCCGGCTTGTCGTCGTAGGCCGGTCCAAAGATTGGCCCCACGTGCACATCTTTCGTCTTGTATTCCCATGCCTTGCGGCCCATGGCGATGTATTTCTTCGCCTGATCGTTTGCAACCGTCTCGAAAAACATCGGGTCCCTCGTGTTCTGGATTGAAACCACTAAATTAAAGAACCGGCAGGGGTTGGTCAAGACGATTGACAAAAATGTATTGAGCGGCCACCCTGCACGCAATAAAGGTTTCAGAGTTTCAAGGTCTCCGCAGCATCCAGGCCTCACTTTGAAACTTGAAGGGAGAAATGGAAACTAGCGGCCGGGATGAGCTTTGAGGCTTGCGCCAAGTGCCGCTTGCACTTGTCCAATTGGGCGGGGACCACCAACCTGAGCGTCTCGTCGCCGATGGCGCCACCAATCTTGCCACCGAGTTTCAATTTAGCCAGGCAGTCACTGGACCGTTCGAACGATGCCTTGGCGTTGGTCCACTCCTGCCGTGACTGGGTGGCTGAAAGTCCTGGGGCCTGCGCCCTCCGAATATAGACGTCTCCGAGTTCGGCATCCGCCCAGGCGGCATAGAAGAGCGTTGACTGGTTCCCTGTATCGCGTAGCAGCGTTGCGCGAAAAATGCCGGCCGCCTGGCGCAGGGCGCGGACTGCCTCACCGAGTTCATTTCCATCGCGATACGTGAGGCCGAGGGTGATAAGGGATTTGCCAACTTCCAGTCGAGCCATCACATTCTGTGGGTCCTCATCGGCTAATGCCTGCTGGATCTCGATGGCACGCCGTTCATGGGCATAAGCCTCCTTCCACCGGCCCAGGCGATGCTCCACCCACCCCAAGTCGATTGCATGGTACGCCACGGCCATGCGCATCAGGGTATCTTTCGGATTCGCTGCGAGCCGATCCTCTTCGATGCGGAGGGCCGCCGCATAGTGCTCAACCGCGCAGGGCAACAGGTCCGGTCGATAGGACTCGTTGCAGGCTTGGCCGAGTCCTTCATGGCTTTGAGCCAGCCCGTGAAGAATCGCATAATCTGCTATTCCCTGCGCCCGCACCGCCTCATAGGCGTCGATTGCCTGCTTCCAAAGCGGCATGGCCGCGTCCCAATGGCTGACCATGTTCAGGTTATTGGCGGAAAGCCGCAATGCAGCCGCTTTCAGGGCAGGGTTCTCCGGCCGGCGTTTGGCAAGCTCCCATTGCAACTGTGCTGCCTGGCGGCTCGCTTCAGCGCGGGCCCGTTCGTCCCCGCGCTGTTCGTAGACATTGGCCAGATCCTGATTGAGCCCGCAAAGCAATTGCTGCGCCTCGAAATCGCCGGGATGAGCGCGCAACACTTCATCCAGGAACCGGCGCGCCGCCAGATAGCTCTCCAGCGCGCCGGTGGTATCACCGAGGCTACCGCGTGAATTATTGCTCTGAACCTGCCCGATCTTCTGGTAGGCGGAAGCCAGTTCCAACTGTAAGTCGCGGCGCCGGGAGCCGCTGGCCTCGAGCTTGCGCAGGTATTGCAGGGCGCGCTCCACAATGAGCTTGCGGGCGGCGGTGGACCCGGGCAGATCGCGTACCTGGTCGTGCAATTCGAAAATTACCGAATGGGCCAGCTCGCGCACGTCATTGAAACGCATTTCCGCCTGTCGGCCTTGCCACCAGATCATGGCGGTCGCGGCCACGGCCAACACCGTACCCAAAGCAGAGGCGATCAGACTCCAGCGATGGCGACCCACGAACTTGCGAAGGCGATAACGCAGGGTTCCCCGCGAGGCCACCACCGGGAAGCCGTTCAGGTACCGCTCGATATCCCGTTGAAACTCTTCGACACTGCGATAACGGCGATCCGGCTCTTTGCGCAAAGCCATCAGGACGATGTTGTCCAAATCGCCGGCAAGCTGGCGCCGGCGGGAAGCTGTAACTGCCTGGCTGGGCGGTCGCGGATCTCCATCCAGTATGGTGCGGCAGACTTCCAGCGGAGACTTCTCTTCCCCGGTCTTCTTTTCCCGGAGGTACGGGTTTTCCCCGGTTAGCAATTCGTATAGCAATACGCCGAGCGAGTAAACGTCGGTCGCCGTGCTCAAGTGCTCACCGCGCACCTGCTCCGGGCTGGCATACGCCGGCGTCATCATCGGCCCGATGGACATGGTCGCCGATTGGTTCAGCGCCCCCTCCCGGAAAACCTTCGCCAATCCGAAGTCGAGCAGCTTGGGGATTCCATCGGCCGTCACGAGGATGTTGCCCGGCTTGAGGTCGCGATGAATGACCAGCTTGCGGTGCGCATAGCTCACCGCCTCGCAGACCCGGCAGAACAGATTCAGCCGCTGTGGAATCGTCAACTCGTGATCGCGGGAATACATCGTGATCGGCAGGCCATCGATGTACTCCATGACGTAGAAAATCTGGTGCGCGGAGGTGCCGCCGTCCATCAGGTGCGCAATGTTGGGGTGCTGTAGTTCGGCCAGGATCTGCCGTTCGCGGCGGAAGAGATTCAGCAGGCGGGAGGACTGGATCCCGGGCCGGAGCGCCTTGACCGCAACCTGCTGGCGATATTCCTCGTCATCCCGCTCGGCAAGATAGACGATTCCCATCCCGCCCTCGCCCAGGCGGCGCAGGACGCGGTACACGCCGATCCGTTCGGGATCTGGAGATTCTTCCTGGCTATCGGGCGGGTTCTGCGCCCAGCCGCTGACGGCCAACACGGGCTCGGGCACGTCCTGGTAGCGTAGATATTCCTGAACTTCACGTTCCAGATCGGAGTCGCCGCCACACGCCTGGGCTACGTATTGAGACCGGTCGGCCGGAGCCTGTTCGAGGATGTCCTCAAGAATTTCCCGCACCCTGGTCCAGCGGCAGGAACTCACTGCGGTTTGCCCTGCGCCAGGTGTCGCGCCAGCCAGAGGCGCGAGGAGGCCCAGCGCCGCCGCACGGTTGCCGGTGAAATGTCGAGCACATCCGCGATCTCCTCTTCGGTCATGCCGCCGAAGAAGCGCAACTCGACGACCGCGGCCTGTTGCGGATCTATTTCAGTCAGCTGTTGCAGGGCATTATCGAGCGCAATCAATTCCAGGGCTCCCGGCGACGTTCCGAGTGAAAAATTGTCGGTCAGGGTCACCCGCACCATGCCGCCACCGCGCTTGGCGGCATTGGTTGCGGCGGCATGATCCAGCAACACCCGGCGCATCATGCGGGCGGCAATGGCCAGCAACTGCGCGCGATTTTGCCAGTCCACCGTGCGCTGCCCCACCATGCGCAGATAGGCTTCATGCACCAGCGCGGTAGGCTGCAGGGTGTGACTCGACCGCTCCCGGCCCATGTAATGGCCGGCCATGCGGCGCAATTCGGCATATACGGCCGGCATCAGCTCATTAAGACAAGAGCGATCCCCCGCCGTAAATCCGGCAACCAGCGTGACAAGATCTGTGCTCAAGGCGCTCTGATTATATGAAGTGTAAGTACCGGAATCCAAGGTAAATTCCTGATGACTAAAGGCTTCGGGCCTAATGGAAAGGCTTGACTTTTGCGGCGAGAATCCTAAGTCGCCGAGGGCGGCGAAAGACGGTAGCCCACGGCGCCAGCCGTGGGTGATATCGCCTCACGACCCATCAAGCCCGCGAAGCGGGCGTAAGAATTCTGGCGAATAAAAAGCAGCGGCGTATGATCGTGCCAAGATGATTGAACGCTCTCCCATGCCGTGCCATTTGCCCCTGCTTGCGGCGGCGCTTCTCTTCTTCCTGATCGGCTGCGCCCAGAAACAGGCACCCACACCAGACAATCCCCGACTCACGCCGCGGGTTACCATGCACGACATCACCTTTCACAGTGGCGCCCTTAACCGGGAAATGCAGTATAGGGTCATTGTGCCAGCTTCCATTCCCACCGGACCGAAGTTGCCTGTCGTCTATCTTCTCCACGGCGGCGGAGGCGGATACCGTGACTGGTCCAATCAATCGGATGTCGCCAAGTACGCAGAGACTGGCCTGATCCTGGTGATGCCGGAGGGACATTCGTCGTATTACACCAATTCGGTTGAGCGCACTCAGGACCGTTACGCGGACTACATCGTGAACGACCTGATTGCTGACGTTGAAGCCAGGTTTCCCGCCGCATCTGGCAGAGCCAACCGTGCAATAGTAGGGGTGTCGATGGGAGGCTTCGGCGCAATCGCGCTGGCGCTCAAATCACCCGGCCGTTTCGCGTTTGTGGGCGGTATCAGTTCCGCAATTGACGTGCCGCAACGTCCTTTTTCGATCAGGCGATTTGGGCAGTGGCGCCATCATCGCTCCATTTTTGGTCCCTGGCAAAGTCAGGCCAGGCGAGAGCGTGATCCATTCGCAATGGCCGGATCCGTTGAGCCGGCGGGAATACCGTATCTATTTCTGACCTGCGGCGAACAGGAAGGTCTGCTGCCCGCCAATCGCAATTTCGCCGCGCTACTGGCGCGACGCCATCTGCCACATGAATTCCACGTTGTGGCCGGAGGTCACGATTGGGTTCAGTGGAACAGCCAGTTGCCGGCTCTCTTCCAGCGCCTGCTGCACTTCCTCGGGCCAGACGCCGTATCGGCGTAAGCGATGTGTCACCCTACGACTACGCAACCGGTTCCGAGCAAGCGTTCCGATACGGAACCAAAGGACGGACAACACAGAGTCGGAAATACGGGTGAAATTAAGGTAATTAATTTCGTATTTGCTCTTGCATCTGAGTAGGAATCGGGGCAGACTCGCTGGGAACGGTCAAGGTTCACCAACTCGCGCCGTCTCGGATGTCGAGGGCGCCCGCGGCGGCACGAAAGATACGACCGCGAACCCCAGCGCACGAAGGGGTAAAGGAGGCTACGTAGCGACTGATTCGCACGATACCTCATTAGACCCCGGCCTTCTCGCCGTGCCCTCCCGCGGCGCTTAACTTCTACTCGCGCAAACCGGGCGCTGGTCATCACCGACCGCGCTCGGTTTTGATTTAGGCCCAAGATGTGTTTTGTTCAGTTCAGGGCTCATCGCGACCTCCGAGGGAGTCATATTGGAAGTCATATTTCTTGTTTTCGTAATGTTAGTGTCGCTGGCCTGACCCTCAACCAGCTCCAACACGCGGCTACAGCGGGTGCCCATTCAAGCCCTGCCTTTGGGCTTGAGTAGGGACGTTCACGGGCATACCATGATCCCGAGCTGATGCCATCACTTGCCCAATCGCGTATCACCGGCAAAGAACGCGATCCCGAAACCGGGCTGGATTACTTCGGAGCGCGCTATTACGGTTCCAATATGGGGCGCTTCATGACGCCGGATTGGGCGGCGAAGCCGACGGCGGTTCCCTATGCGCAGTTTGGTGATCCCCAGTCACTCAACTTGTACGGGTACGTGCGAAACAATCCTTTGTCAAAAGCCGATCCTGACGGGCATTTGGGGTGCGGGTTCCTGTGGTTACGTAAATGCCCGGACCCGCCCCCGCTGCCCGTTGCGCCGCCCCCCTCAACAAATACCCCGCCAGGACCACCGCCAGCGGTCACGCCGGTCCGTCAGCCCACTGCGCCCGGCACTCAGACGAGAACACCTGTTCCAACATTTACACCCCTCATTGCTGGCGCCGGACTCCCGCCTGCCGCAAATGGGGCTCTGAACGCAGCGAAACAGGCGGCTAACGGCTATCCACCGGTGACACCTCCGCCTGCAACCCAGCCTCCAGTGCCAAATCAGCAACTACCGGACCCTAATAAAATGAGTCCGGAGCGAGAGCTTCTTAAGAACGCCGTAGACGAGGCGGTACAAGCGATTGCGGGTGTCGCAAACGGGGCAACGGAAGTCTCTGTGCCAATGCCAGTTTTCATCCCTCGCGAGATTTATGACCCAATGGGGGCTCAGCGGGACAGGGGAAATGGCGCCGATCCCTATTTACTCTGATGTTGACTGACTAGGAGAAATAAATCTCGAGAGCTCATGAAGAACCAGAAGAATTAAGCCGATATGGGCGGCGACGAGAAGACTTCTCGGAAAGGGCTATCAGCTCTGATACGGAGCGACCAATGTTCGACAACGGGCAGCTAAATAGAGCAGTCACATTAAGAGATCGCGGCGATTGTCAGGCCGCACTTGAAGAACTTCGCTGTATCGTACGAGATTTCTGCACGGATGAGGAAAAAGCTTCTCTGCTGCTGAATGAAGCCACGTGCTACGTAAGATTGGGCTTGCTACAGGAGGCAAGATTGTCGGTGCGGGCCGCACGAATTCTGCTCAGCGATGTCAATAGCAGCTTGTGGCTGTATGCTGACTGGTTTGAACCAAACTTGCTTGCGACCGAGGGGAAATTCGACGAAGCCATCACAGCGTTTCTGAAACTCCAGCAAGTCTATAGTGAGCTTCTCGCTGACCCTGAGCACTCCGAATTAGCGAAGGACATTACCGAACGACTTGCGTTCAATCTCGTAAATGCGGGACGCACCGACGAGGCTTTGCCAAGGCTCCTGGATTTGGCTGAGAATAAAAAACGAGGCAGTCAACGAGTTCATTTCTACCTGGGTTTGTGTTACAGATTACGGCTAGACTTCCATTCTGCGGAACGGGAATTTTTGTCGAGCCTCGAAGGCCCCGATCTCCTCGTGAGAGCGGATGCTTATTATGAGTTGGGATTCCTTCTGCTTCAGGCGGGGCGAATTGCAGATTCAAAAGCGAGCTTCGATCAAGCTCTTGCCATCGGCAAGTCGAGCTATATCAGTCCTCTGCGCGTGCAAGAAGCACTTGGTATTATTGCCAATAAGACCGGTGAGCGTGAAAACAGGAACTTGTGAGGAAGACCCAGGTGCGACAGAGATGTTGAAAACCGGGCCGGCTGCCCCACTCAAGCCCTTCCTTTGGCCTTGAGTGGGGGCGTT
>JAMXLL010000106.1 GCA_024281015.1 Candidatus Binataceae bacterium | reverse complement strand
GGATACGTCGGGCCACGTGAGGCCGCGGCGATACTGATCGGCGGGCTGCGGCGGCTGGAGTACCGTGGTTACGACTCTGCGGGAATCGCCACGCTCGGCGACGGCCGGCTCGAAATCCGCCGTGCGGTGGGCAAACTCGATAATCTCCGCAGGATCCTGGAACAAGCTCCCGTCGACGGCCACATCGGAATCGGCCACACGCGCTGGGCGACACATGGCCGCCCTTCTGAAACCAACGCGCATCCGCATCAGGCAGGACCAGTCGCGGTGATCCACAATGGCATCATCGAAAACTACGTCGCGCTGCGTGACATGCTGCGCAAGCGCGGACACAAATTGAAGTCCGAAACGGATACTGAGCTGATTTCGCACCTGATAGAGGAGCGGCTGAGAAGCGAGGAGACGCTGACCGCCGCCGTGCGTGCCGCAGTCGCTGAGCTGAAGGGTTCGTTCTCGATTGTGGTGATGTCGGAGACCGAACCACACAAACTGGTCGCAGCAAAGACAGCGACCCCGCTGGTGCTCGGCATCGGCGATGGCGAAAACTTCGTGGCTTCGGATATCCCCGCCATCCTGGAGCACACTCGGCGCGCGCTGGTAATGGAAGACGGCGAACTTGCCGAAATCAGCGCTAATTCGGTCGCGCTCTTCACCTTTGACGGCACCCCGGTCGAGCGGCCCGCCCGCCAAATCGAATGGGATGCTGTTACCGCCACCAAAGCCGGCTTTCAGCATTACCTGCGCAAAGAGATCAATGACCAGCCGCAAGCATGGATCGATACGTTGAGCGGGCGTGCCGCTGTTGGTTCCGCCGAAGTATGTTTCGACAGCGAATTGCTGCCGCCGGGCGGGCTAGAAGCAATCAGCCGGATCGTGATGGTCTCGGCCGGCGCCTCCTGGATTGCTTCCTTAATCGGCAAATTCATGCTGGAGGACTTGTGCGGCATCCCGGCCGAGGTCGATTATTCAGCCGAGTTCCGCTATCGCAGTCCAGCTATCGACGAACGCACAATGATAATCGCGGTATCGCAGTCAGGCGAGACGGCGGATACCTTGGCGGCGATGGAAGAGGGTAAACGGCGCGGCGCGTATCTTTTGGCCCTCACCAACACTGTTGATTCTTCGATCGCGCGCAAGGCTAATGCACAGTTGTATACTCGATGCGGACCGGAAATCAGCGTCACAACCACGAAATGCTTTTTGACACAGATTGAAGCCTTCTACTTGTTGGCGGTTCATTTGGCATCACGGCTGGGACGGATAAGGCCGCCGCAGGTAGAGGAGCTGCTCCAGCCGGCTTTCGCGATTCCGGCTCAAATCGAGGCGATCCTCGCCCAGGAGCGGCAGGTCGAGAAAATCGCCCGCAAGTATGGCAAGGCCCGCGACTTCCTCTACCTCGGCCGTGGAATCAACTACCCGGTCGCCCTCGAAGGTGCCCTGAAGCTCAAGGAGATCTCATACATTCATGCCGAGGGCTATTCGGCGGGAGAAATGAAACACGGACCGATCGCATTGATCGACGAAGAGATGCCGGTAGTGGTGGTTATCCCCAATGATCTCGTTTTCGACAAGACCCTTTCCAATCTGAAGGAAGTCGAATCGCGTAACGGCCGTATTATTGCCGTCACTGATCACCGCACATCGGAGCTCGAGGAAGTCGCCTGGGAAATAATTGACGTACCGACCAGCAATCGTTTCCTGATGCCGGTGTTGACGACCGTCCCGTTACAATTACTCGCCTACCATATTGCCGTGTACCGCGGGACTGACGTCGATCAACCCCGAAATCTCGCCAAGTCAGTCACCGTGGAATGACGCCTGCTCCGGAGATTCCGTAAGTTCAGAGTTATTGTCGCCCGGCGGACTCGGATCATCTGTCCGCACGGGGCCAATAAATGTCAGCTAAGAAAACTTGGCACGGGGTCGATTTCGCCATCTACGTCCTGACCGGCAAGCGTATTTCATGATGGGTTCGGGGTGGCAGTGCCCAATGATAAGGCCTGCGAAGCAGGGTCGGCCTAACGATACGGTGGAATCTTTTGATTGTGCTATATAGAGAGCCAGAATGAGGAAGTGGAAAACTAAGCAGAACGAGTGAACTCGCAAGCATAGCTGCGCTGGTGGGGCGCAGGAGGCTTACACATGGTGGGAAGATGGTCCGAGTTTGTCAGGACGTATGATCCCAAGTGGTTGCCCCGCCTTCTTTACGATCGGCTCTCCGAGCCAGTGCACCTCAACCTTATTTCTGCGCTCATCGCACTGTTCGGCTCGTACCGCATGAAAATAGCGTTTGATTTGATTCGCTGGCGGCCCTATGCCTACGGATTGCTTCGAGCAGCCGAACTAGCCAAGAGCCGGGGTCTCCAGTCAGTGAGCGTCGTCGAAATGGGAGTGGGTAGCGGCGAGGGCCTGCTCAACATGTGCAAAATTGCGCTGCGGCTACAGCAGGCAACCGGGATAAAATTCTCGATCTATGGCTTTGATAGCGGGGCGGGATTACCGCCGCCCAGAGACTATCGAGATCACCCGGAACTGTTCCAACCGGACGACTACCCGATGAACCGAGAAAAACTGGAAGGAATACTTCCGCGTGATGCTCACTTGATCCTGGGCTATATTGCGCAGACCGTGCCCGGGTTCCTCGAAGGAATTAACCCCTCCTCCCCGCTGGGCTTCGTTTCGGTCGATGTCAACTATTATTTCTCGACTAAAGACGCGTTGATGTTGCTTGCGGATCCCGAACCCTCCAAGTATTTACCGGTCACTGTCCTATACTTGGACGATATAGTGGATGAGAGCCAGAACAGTTGGTGTGGCTCCTTGCTCGCAGTCGATGAATTCAACTCGACTCACGGGAGCCGAAAGATCGAGAAAGACCGGTTTCTCAGGTCGCGACGAATTTTCAAGCGGCCCGGCTGGATCGACCAAATGTATATGCTGCACGTTCTCGATCATCCCCTGAGACAGGTCGGATACACCACCCGGCAACCTATCGTTCAGCGCGCACCCCGAGCCTTGTCGAATGGCGAATTAATGGCTTGATCGAGCGATCGGCGCTGATTCCAGTTGCGAGCCCCAGGTTTATGACGTCTTGATATGGAGCGACTGTGTCACGGCCCGTGGTGGGTCGATAACATGTCGATGAAATTACAGCGCGATCAACCCGAGAAAGCCCCTCCTCCGGCTCGACGACGATCGTGCCGTGGATCCCTCGAGCAATATGGACGTCCATCTCACCACTTATCCCGCAGTGATAAGTGAACGCGCCATGATACATGGCCTTAAAAGTGATCGTCTTCGATTCATCCGGTAGAACGGTTAAGCAAACGACGCCGGTTCCCAGTATGCGGAGTACTTGTCGACGTGAGATTAGCGATGTCACCCTTGAAAATCCTCTTGCATGAATCGTACAGCACGTTTGGTTGAGACCAGGCCATCTATCAGGAAGAAGGTGTCTGCTACGTCCCGGAGTATCGTAGGCGAGGCTAATCGCGCGACCATCACCTTGTCGTTGCCCAAGCCCGGTTCCACACCTGTCGTGCTATAGTCCAGACAGAGCAAGTGGAGATTGGATATATGGCTGAGCGTTACATCCGCCCGAAGGTCAAAACCGTTAGCACTGGCAGCCCGGGACGCCATATCTGGTCTGCTCGTCACAACCATCTGGTGATCGATGACAGTGCGGCTCATGGAGGCGCGGGAGATGCGCC
Source organism: Candidatus Binataceae bacterium (assembly GCA_024281015.1). Classification (GTDB taxonomy): domain Bacteria; phylum Desulfobacterota; class Binatia; order Binatales; family Binataceae; genus JAMXLL01. Next base: position 2,068 of record JAMXLL010000106.1, on the reverse strand, counting down.
GGGCGCCGGTGAGCTGTTCCTGGCTGGCATCACCGGATGCGCCACGCTGATGGTGGAGAGACTGGCGCGTGCCGCGAATGCTCCGCTCAAGCGCATCGAAGTCAGTATGGAAGGCGTGATTGACACTGAGGCGCGCCGCAGTGGTCCAGCGGTGTTTGATAGTGCGCGGCTGGAATTTGTGATGGCCGGCGTTTCACCCGCCCAGGCGCGTGAATTCGTCGATATCTACAAACGTCATTGACCTTTGTACGGTTCGGTCGCGGTCGCGACCGCCAACACCGTGGTCGAGTTGAAAGTGACCTCCGAATAGCGCCAGCCCGAGATGCACGTACGCCAAGCTTGAGTTAGAATAGTCCTGGATGCGCTGGACTACCGACCGGATTCGCCAATCCTTTCTGGATTTTTTTGCGGCACGAGGCCACACCATCGTGCCGTCGGCCTCGCTGATACCCAAGGGCGACCCGACCTTGTTGTTCACCAATGCCGGAATGGTTCAGTTCAAGGACTATTTCCTCGGAATTCGTAGGCCATCAGCACCACGAGTCGCTGATTGCCAGAAATGCCTGAGAATATCCGGCAAACATAATGACCTTGAAGCGGTCGGGCGCGACAGTTATCACCACACTTTCTTCGAGATGCTCGGCAACTGGTCGTTTGGTGATTACTACAAGGCCGAGGCGATCGAATGGCACTGGGAACTGGTGACACGAATATGGGAAATTCCGAAGGAGCGGCTGTGGGCAACGGTTTATAAGGATGATGATGAGGCCGAACAAGCCTGGCTCAGGTTAGGAGCCTTGCCGAAGGAGCGCATCTTGCGCTTCGCGGAAAAAGATAATTTCTGGGAAATGGGTGAAACAGGGCCATGCGGGCCGTGCTCCGAAATTCATATCGACCGGGGCGCTGACGCTGCCGCTAACTGCACTCATCCGGGGCGGCAATGCGCTGTTAATGTCGATGGATGTGCCAGATTCATTGAACTCGGCAACCTCGTTTTCATCCAGTACAACCGCGATGCAAGCGGCAAGCTGGCGCCGCTGCCGATGAAGCATGTCGATACCGGCACCGGTCTTGAACGCGTCGCATCGGTGATGCAGAGCCTTGAAACCGGTCAACTGCTCGGCAACTACGATATCGATGTTTTCAGAACGATCATCTCTGCCGTAGAGCAGAGATTGGAGTCGGTCACCGCCCAGCCCAAACGGTATGCGGATAATCGTTTGCCGCTGGACTTGCGAAAGCGATTCGACAGCTCGTTTCGCGCAATTGCGGATCACTGTCGAGCGATCGGGTTCCTGACAGCTGAAGGCATTTTACCCAGCAACACAGGGCGAGAATATGTATTGCGGCGAATCATCCGCCGCGCCGCGAGCCACGGCTGGCAATTGGGATTTCGACAACCTTTCCTTTATCGACTCCAAGAAGCTGTCGCCAGTACCATGGGCGACGCTTATCCCGAGCTGCGTGAAAAGGCAGACCTTGTCAGCCATGTCGTAGCCGCGGAAGAAGAGCGTTTCAGCGAGACTTTGAGCCGCGGGATGGACCTCCTTCAGAATGAACGGTTGACCCTCCAACAGCGCGGTGACCGAGTTTTTTCGGGCGATGTCGCCTTCAAGCTCTATGATACCTACGGATTTCCAGTCGATCTTACGCAGGACATCCTGCGTGATGAGGGTCTGGAGCTAGAGGCCGCTGAATTCGAGCGCCTGATGGCGGAGCAACGGGAGCGCGCGCGCGCCGCACGTAGAGAGGAAGCTGACGCACCGGAAATCATGATTGATCCCGGAACGCGCTCGCATTTCCTCCACGGCAGTTACGAAGCGGAATCGGAAATCATTGCTGCTAGGAGTGAAAATGGCAGCATTACGATAGTTACGGCCGAGACCCCCTTCTATCCAGAGAGCGGCGGCCAGGTTGGCGACCGCGGTATCATCGAAACCTCGGACGGCGGGCTGGCCGAAATCATTGACTCGCGCAGGCACGATGGAGCGATTGTTCACATTGGCCGCATTTTGCACGGCAACGGCCTTGAGTTTGAACGCGGACGCCGCGTCCGCTTACGCATCGA